>JBMOKE010000089.1:0-9977 GCA_049315425.1 Mycobacterium sp.
AGTGTCATTTCCCGGTCGACCTGCCGGTTTCGGTGTGGCAGACCGTGATTCGACCACATGTTCGAATAAACCGAATTGACACGAAACGAACCAGGCTAAGGAGGGGCGGATATGTCCTACGACCAAATTATCGGAAATCAATTTCTCGGTGCACTAGGCGAACCGCGCATCGGTACCGGGTCGGCTTTCATCGGCACACCCTCGGTGCGCGCTCATTTGAGTTTGGTGCCGGACCCGATGGATTTGGCTTCGGCGTCCGACGATGAGGACCAGTGGCAGGAACGCGCACTGTGCGCACAGACCGATCCCGAGGCTTTCTTCCCCGAGAAGGGCGGTTCGACTCGCGAGGCCAAGCGCATCTGCCTGGGGTGCGAGGTGAAGGATTCATGCCTCGAGTACGCCCTTGCCAATGATGAGCGCTTCGGTATCTGGGGTGGACTTTCCGAACGGGAGCGCCGGCGCCTCAAGCGCGGCATCGTCTAGTCCTCGTCGATGCCGGGGTCGATCACGGAGGGCTCGACCCCCAGGTAGGTGGCCACCTGCGCCACCAGAATTTCATGAAGTAAATCGGTCAGATCGACCGAGTCCCTTGCGCGACGCTCGATTGGTTTGCGAAACAACACTATTCGCGCGCGAGTGCTATCACCGCGAACATCAACCCCGGCCGGGATCAACCGCGCTAATGCGATCGGCCCATCCGCCACCACCTCCGGCGGCCACTGCACACTGTCAGGGTCCTTGGGAGCGATGCGGGGGATCTCGTCTACGGCGACGTCCAGTCCGGCCAACCGCTGCTTCCAGTGCCGCTCGATCGGTTCATAGGCCTCAAGCACCGCCATGTCGAACCTCTCGGCGCGACTGCGCCACCCCGGAACCGACTGCGGCAGCAGTGGGCCGCGCATCTCACGCCCACGGCGTGAGTCGCCCCGGGCGCCACCTCCACGCCGGGAACTGCGGGAATCGGCCACGGGGTCAGATCGTAACGGTTGTACATCAGCGTCGCCGTGGCCGCGCGTGTCCGGCACCGACCCGCATTTCACCGCGATAGCCTCGCGAACGTGAATGTTCCCCGTCGATGCAGTCGGCCCGGGTGCCCCCAGTACGCGGTGGCAACCCTGACCTACGTCTACTCCGACTCGACCGCCGTCGTGGGACCGATGGCTATCGCCCGCGAGCCGCACTCCTGGGACCTGTGTGTCGGGCATGCCAGCCGGATCACCGCCCCACTCGGCTGGGAGCTGATGCGGCACGCCGCACCGCTGGCGATGAACCCCGACGAAGACGACCTCGTGGCGCTGGCCGACGCGGTGCGGGAGGGTCGGGTGGCGTGCGCGCCACAGTTGCCCGGGTTCTCCGATCCGCTCGGCGGTGCGCATGCAACCGCCTCAGGCCCCGGTGTCTCCTCAGCCGCTCACCGGTCGGGATCCGCGGGCCGTCGACGTGGACACCTGCGGGTTCTCCCGGACCCGACGGACTGACGAGCGGCTAGGCTGGCGGGGCAAATAATCCCTTCGCCCCAGGAGCTCCACCATGTCCAGGCCCGCCGCCGAGGTGCGCCGTGTGATCAAGGCCTATGACGTTCGTGGTCTTGTCGGTGCGGAGATCGACGAGGGCTTCGTGGCGGACGTGGGCGCGGCCTTTGCCGGGATGCTGCGTGATGAGGGAAGCAAAAGCGTTGTGGTCGGCCACGACATGCGGGAGAGCTCACCGACGTTGGCAGCCGCCTTCGCCGAGGGCGTGACCGGCCAGGGTCTCGACGTCATTCGAATCGGGTTGGCCTCCACCGATCAGCTGTACTTCGCCTCCGGAATGTTGGACTGCCCCGGCGCGATGTTCACCGCCAGCCACAACCCGGCCACCTACAACGGCATCAAAATGTGCCGAGCGAAGGCCAAGCCGGTAGGTGAGGACACCGGTCTGGCCGACATCCGTGAGAACGTCATCGCCGGCGTGCCGAGCTACCACGGCCCGCGCGGACAGATCCGCGACCGCGATGTGCTCGCCGACTACGCCCACTTTCTGCATTCACTGGTTGACGTCGGTGGACTGCGCCCGCTGCGGGTTGCCGTCGACGCCGGCAACGGCATGGCCGGCCACACCGCGCCCGCCGTCCTGGGCGCCATACCGGGCCTTGAGCTGTTGCCGCTTTTTTTCGAACTCGACGGGTCGTTTCCCAACCACGAGGCCAACCCCTTGGAGCCGGCCAACCTGGTGGATCTGCAGCGGTATGTGCTGGACACCGGTGCTGACATCGGTCTGGCATTCGACGGCGATGCCGATCGCTGCTTCGTCGTCGATGAGCACGGCGATCCGGTGTCGCCGTCCGCGGTCACGGCACTGGTTGCCGATCGCGAGTTGGCCCGCGAACCGGGTGCCACCGTGATCCACAACCTGATCACCTCCCGGGCGGTGCCGGAACTCATCGCACAGCGCGGCGGTACCTCGTTGCGCACCCGGGTCGGGCACTCCTATATCAAGGCACTGATGGCCCAGACCGGCGCGATCTTCGGCGGCGAGCACTCCGCGCACTACTACTTCCGTGATTTCTGGGGTGCCGATTCCGGCATGCTGGCCGGCTTGCACGTGTTGGCGGCCCTCGGTGAGCAATCGCGACCGCTGTCTGAGCTGATGAGCGAATATCAGTGCTATGCGGCGTCCGGCGAGATGAATTTCCGAGTCGACGACGCGCCTGCGTGCGTCGATGCAGTGGTGAAGTCCTTTGAATCGCAGTCGGTTTCGCTTGATCACCTGGACGGTGTGACCGTGGACCTGGGCGACGGTGCCTGGTTCAATCTGCGCACGTCGAATACCGAGCCGCTGCTGCGGCTCAACGTGGAGGCTCGCACCGCTGACGATGTCGACCGGATCGTCGGGCAGGCCGCCGAACGAATCGCGGCGAACGCATGAGTGCCGCCCAAGCCACCGTCGACCTCGACGACACCGCAGGATTATTGGAAGCCGACCGTGACGGCCTGCTGCGCGCCTCGGCATTGGCCGGTGCTCAGGTGCGGGCTACCGCGGCTGCCGCTGATGAGGGTGCGTTGGACGTGGTGACCGACGGCCAGCGGCCGCGCTCGGTGATCTGGATCGGCGGTCGCGGCGCCGCTGAAGCAGCCGGTGCCATGCTCTTTGCAGCGTTCGCCGCTTCGGCGGGTGCACCACTGGTCACCGCCGCCGACTCACCGCCGTGGATCGGGCCCCTGGATGTTCTGGTGGTCGCCGGTGACGATCCGGGCGACCCCGTTCTGGTGAATGCCGCGGCAACCGCCGTGCGCCGCGGTGCCCGGGTGGTGGTGGCTGCGCCCTATGAGGGCCCGCTGCGAGATGCCACTGCGGGCCGCGCCGCGGTACTCGAGCCCCGGATCCCGGTGCCCGACGAGTTCGGCCTGTGTCGTTACCTGGCCGCCGGCCTGGCCACGTTGCAGGCGGTCGATCCCGCGTTGCCGACCGATCTCAACGCCCTGGCCGACGAGCTCGATGCCGAGGCGTTGCGCAACAGCGTCGGCCGCGAGTTATTCACCAACCCGGCCAAGGCGCTCGCCGAGCGGATGTCGCGACGCCAAGTGGTTCTGGCCGGTGACTGCCCGGCCACGCTGGCACTGGCCCGCCATGGCGCCGCGGTGCTATTGCGGGTCGCCGGTCAACCGGTGGCAGCCGCCGGGCTGGCGGATGTTCTGGTGGCAATTCGCTCCGGCATCGGAACCGGTAGGTCAACCGGGTTCACCGATCCGGTGGACGCCTTCTTCCACGACGAGGAAATCGACGGACCGCTGACGGCGCGGCCCAGGATGCTGGCACTGGCGCTGACGCTGGTCGCCGAGCGGCAGGTGCTGGCGGCACGGGTGGCCGGGTTCGACGATATCGATCTGGTGGGAGTCGAGGACATCGAGGACGCCGGACCCATTCCGGTTTCAGGCGGGCGTACCGAACAGCAGCTCGTCACCCTGGCGCTGCGGTTGGAGATGACGGCCGTGTACCTGCGCCTGGCAGCGGGATAGTAACGTCGTGCAGCTGATTCGCGGAGCGATCCGAACCTATGCCTGGGGGTCGCGAAGTGCGATCGCCGATTTCACCGGCCGGCCCGCGCCGACGGCGCATCCGGAGGCGGAGTTGTGGTTGGGTGCCCATCCCGGTGATCCGGCTCATCTTGAAGGGCCCCGGGGCGAGACGTCATTGCTTGATGCCATCAGCGCTGATCCGCAAGCTCAACTCGGCTCAGCGGTGCGGGATCGGTTCGGTGATGTGCTGCCGTTTCTGGTCAAGGTGCTCGCGGCCGATGAACCACTGTCGTTGCAGGCGCATCCGAGCGCGGAACAGGCGGTCGAGGGCTACCGGCGAGAGGATCGCGCCGGGGTGGGGCTCAAGTCGCCGATCCGCAACTATCGCGACCGCAGTCACAAACCCGAATTACTGGTAGCGCTCAGTGATTTCGAGGCGCTGGTCGGCTTTCGGCCGGCGGCACGCTCAGTTACTCTGCTCCGGGCGCTCGAGGTGCCGGGTCTTGATCCGTTCATCGGACTGCTCGCTGATCAGTCCGATGCATCCGGTCTGCGTGCGCTGTTCACCACCTGGATCACCGCGCCGCAGCCTGATCTCGATGTGCTCATCCCCGCCGTGCTGGACGGCGCGGTCTCTTATATGCGCTCGGGGGCAAAGGAATTCGCCCCCGAGATCAAGGCCGTCCTAGAGCTCGGGGAACGCTACCCGGGTGATGCGGGCGTACTGGCCGCGTTACTGCTCAACCGCATCAGTCTCAAGCCCGGCGAGGGGATCTTCCTGCCGGCCGGCAACCTGCACAGCTATCTGCAGGGTATGGCCATGGAGGTGATGGCCAACTCCGACAATGTGCTTCGCGGCGGACTGACACCCAAGCACGTCGATGTGCCCGAACTGCTGAGGGTTCTCGACTTCACGCCGGTCGTCGATGCCCGGGTTCATACCCACCGTGACGGTATCGAGCTGGTGTACGACACTCCGACGGCGGAGTACGCCGCCTGCGTACTGACCCTGGATGGCGAGCACCTCGGCCATCAGGTGGACGCCCCCTCGCATCACGGGGGTCCGCAGGTCCTGGTGTGCACCGAAGGCTCGGTCGTCGTGCGTTGTAAGTCCGATGAGATCCACATCCAGCGCGGCGGGGCAGCCTGGGTCGCCGCCGATGACGGTCCCATCAGTGTGGAGGCAACGCAGGTGGCGCGGTTGTTCCGCGTTACGGTCGGTCTGTGAGGTTGGCTGACACCGAGTGAGACCACGACAGGAGTTCCACGATGTCTAGTTCCGGCAGCACCCGGGCGATCCTGGCGGCGCTGTTCGCCAACGCCGGCATCGCCGTCGCGAAGTTCATCGGGTTTCTTGTTACTCAGAGTTCTTCGATGCTGGCCGAGTCGGTGCACTCGGTGGCTGATACCTCGAATCAGGCACTGCTGCTATTCGGTCAGCGCCGAGCCCGCAAAGACGCGACCAGCCTTCACCAGTTCGGCTACGGCCGCAGCCGATACTTCTACTCGTTCGTCGTCGCGCTGGTGCTGTTCTCCCTCGGCGCGGCGTTCGCGCTCTACGAGGGCTACCACAAGATCACCCACCCCACCCCGCTCACCTCCCCGATGGTCGCCGTCGTGATCCTGGTGGTGGCAATCGGCTTGGAAAGCTACAGCTTTCGCACCGCAGCGGTGGAGTCCCGACCACTCAAGGGCAGCGGTAGCTGGTGGCAGTTCATCCGACACTCGCGCAATCCCGAGTTGCCGGTGGTACTTCTTGAGGACACCGGCGCACTGCTCGGTCTGCTCTTCGCCCTCCTCGGAGTCGGGCTGACCGTTTTGACCGGCAACCCGATCTGGGATGGTATCGGCACCGCGGCGATCGGCGCACTGCTGGCCGTTATCGCCGTGATCCTCATGGTGGAGATGCACAGTCTGCTGATCGGCGAGGGCGCCACCGTCGAGGACTACCGGGCCATTGAGGCCGCCCTGGCGGGGACCGACAATGTGGACCGGGTCATTCACCTTCGCACCCAATACCTGGGACCCGAGGAGATGCTCGTCGGGGCGAAGATCGCACTCGCGTCAGGTACCGACTTGGCGACGGTGGCAGCCGTCATCGACGCCGCCGAGGCAGCGGTGCGGGCGGCGGTGCCGGCGGCCACGGTCATCTACTTGGAACCGGACCTGGACCGCTCCCTGTCCCGGTAGCATCGAAAGTCATGTCATTCCGCATCAAGTCGGTCGAGCAGTCCATCCTCGAGGCCGAGGATCCTTCGATGCGGCTGCGCAAGGAATTGACGTGGCGTGATCTCACGGTGTTTGGGGTGGCCGTCGTCGTCGGGGCCGGCATCTTCACGGTCACGGCAACAACATTCGGCAACATCACCGGTCCGGCGTTGTCGGTGTCGTTCGTCATCGCGGCGATCACCTGCGGGCTGGCGGCGTTGTGCTACGCCGAGTTCGCCTCGACGGTACCGGTCGCGGGTAGCGCCTACACGTTCTCCTATGCGACCTTTGGCGAATTCATCGCCTGGATCATCGGCTGGGATCTGATCCTTGAATTCGCCGTCGGTGCCGCGGCGGTTGCCAAGGCTTGGTCCAGCTATCTGGGAACGGTTTTTGGCTTCTCCGGGGGCACGGAGCGGGTCGGTTCGGTCGACCTCGACTGGGGTGCGTTGTTGATCATCGCGATCGTCACCGCACTGCTGGTTGTCGGCACCAAGGTATCGGCGAAATTCTCCGCCGTGATCACCGCGATCAAGGTGTCCGTCGTCATCCTCGTGGTGATCGTCGGATCCTTCTACATCAAGGCGTCGAACTTCACGCCATTCATTCCGCAGGCCCAAACCGGCAGGGGCGTCGCCGGAACGGGAATCGATGAGACGGTGTTCTCACTGATGGTCGGAGGCGGAAGCAGCCACTACGGCTGGTTCGGCGTGCTGGCCGGCGCGTCGATCGTGTTCTTCGCGTTCATCGGTTTCGACGTGGTGGCGACCACCGCAGAGGAGACCAAGAACCCACAAAGCGACGTCCCGCGCGGCATCCTCGCCTCGCTCGGCATCGTCACCGTGCTCTACATCGCGGTGTCGATCGTGCTGTCCGGGATGGTCAGCTATACCCAACTCCGGGATGGCGCACAGGGTGCCGGGAGCTCGGCCAACCTGGCCACCGCGTTTTCCCTCAACGGTGTCGACTGGGCTGCGAAGGTCATTTCGATCGGCGCATTGGCCGGCCTCACCACGGTGGTGATGGTTCTGGTGCTGGGCCTGTCGCGGGTGATGTTCGCGATGGCCCGCGACGGGCTGCTGCCGCGCGCACTGGCGATCACCAACGAACGCCAAGCCCCGGTTCGGATCACCCTGCTCGTCGCGCTGCTGGTCGCCGTGGCGGCCGCCGCACTCCCGATGTCCAAACTGGCGGAAATGGTCAACGTCGGCACGCTGTTCGCGTTCATTCTGGTCTCCGCCGGGGTGATCGTCCTGCGTCGTACGCGGCCAGACCTCAAGCGCGGATTCCGGACCCCGTTCGTGCCGTGGCTACCCATGCTGTCGATCGCGGCATGTACCTGGCTGCTGGTCAACCTGACCGTGCTGACCTGGATCCGGTTCGCGGTGTGGATGGCGATCGGCGTGGTGGTCTACCGGCTCTACGGATACCGCCACTCGGTACTCGGGCGACGGTTGGCCGCCGATGCCACCGCCGAGCGGCAAGGGGTCGCTGAACCGGCTTGAGCAGGCCCCCGATAACGTATTGGCCATGAATCTGACCGCCGACTCCCGCAATGGAATCGACTTCAAAGTCGCCGACCTCGAGCTTGCCGAATACGGCCGCAAGGAGATCCGGCTCGCCGAACATGAGATGCCCGGACTGATGGCGCTGCGCCGTGAGTACGCCGACGTACTGCCGCTCAAGGGTGCGCGGGTCTCCGGGTCGCTGCATATGACAGTGCAAACCGCGGTGCTGATCGAGACCCTGGTCTCCCTGGGCGCCGAAGTGCGCTGGGCCTCCTGCAACATCTTCTCCACCCAGGACCACGCCGCCGCGGCCACCGTCGTGGGACCCAACGGCACACCCGAGGAGCCCCTCGGCGTCCCGATCTTCGCCTGGAAGGGCGAGAGTCTTGAGGAGTACTGGTGGGCCGCCGAGCAGATGCTCACCTGGCCCGGCGCTGGAGCCAACATGATCCTCGACGACGGCGGCGATGCCACCATGCTGGTGCTGCGCGGTGCGCAGTTCGAGAAGGCCGGCGTGGTTCCCCCCGGCGAGGAGGACGACTCCACCGAGCACAAGGTCTTCCTGAACCTGCTGCGCGAGAGCTTCAAGGTCGATGCGACCAAGTGGACGCACATCGCGGACGCCATCAAGGGCGTGACCGAGGAGACCACCACCGGTGTGCTCCGGCTCTATCAGTTCGCCGCCGCCGGCGAGTTGACGTTCCCGGCGATCAACGTCAACGACTCGGTCACCAAGAGCAAGTTCGATAACAAGTACGGAACCCGGCACTCGCTCATTGACGGCATCAACCGCGGCACCGACGTGCTGATCGGTGGCAAGGCCGCGCTGGTCTGCGGCTACGGCGATGTCGGCAAGGGCTGCGCCGAGGCGCTCAAGGCCCAGGGTGCCCGGGTCGCGGTGACCGAGATCGACCCGATCAACGCCCTGCAGGCGATGATGGACGGCTTCGAGGTCAAGACCACCGAAGAGGCCATCGGCTGGGCCGACATCGTCATCACTGCCACCGGCAACAAAGACATCATCACCCTCGACCACATGCGGGCGATGAAGGACAAGGCCATCCTGGGCAACATCGGCCACTTCGACAACGAGATCGATATGGCGCGACTTGAGCGCGATCCGGCGATCCGGCGGATCAACATCAAGCCCCAGGTCGACGAGTTCGTCTTCCCGGACGGGCATTCCATCATCGTGCTGAGCGAGGGTCGGCTGCTGAACCTCGGCAACGCGACCGGGCACCCCTCGTTCGTGATGAGCAACAGCTTCTCCAACCAGGTGATCGCCCAGATCGAACTGTGGACCAAGAACAACGAGTACGACAACGAGGTCTACCGGCTGCCCAAGCATCTCGACGAGAAGGTCGCCAAGATCCACGTCGAGGCGCTCGGCGGCACGCTGACGAAACTGACCAAGGATCAGGCCGAGTACATCAATGTCGACGTCGATGGCCCGTACAAGCCCGAGCACTACCGCTACTGAGAATGGCTGATCAGCTTCACAGCGGCGACCACGATCTGGAGACGATCGTCTTCGAACGCCGGAGTATCCGCGGTTACACAAAGCAGGCGGTATCGCGGGAGGTGTTGGAAGACGTCATCCGGATCGCCCAGCGCGCGCCATCGTCGATGAATACCCAGCCATGGCACTTCCATGTGCTCACCGGCGAGCCACTGGAGCGCGTCCGCAAGGGCAATACCGAGAAGATGGTGGCGGGATCATCCATTGACCGTGAGATCACGCTGAACCATGGGTACGAGGGCGCGCATCGCGACCGGCAGGTGGAAATCGCGGTGCAGCTCTTCGAGGCCATGGGTATCGCCCGCGACGACAAGGTCCGTCGCCAGGACTGGGTGATGCGCGGTTTCCGCCAGTTCGATGCACCGGTATCGGTTGTCATTACTGTCGACAAAGAACTGGCGAGTGACACCATCGCCCATTTCGACTGTGGCGCAGCAACATACGGCCTCGTGCTCGCCGCATGGTCGAAAGGTCTCGGCACCGTGATCAACGGCCAGGGCATCATGCAGTCCTCGGTGGTGCGGGAAAACGCGAACATCCCCGCCGATCAGGTGATCATGACCTGCGTTGCCATGGGCTACCCGGATGAGGAATTCGTGGCTAACCATGTGCAGTCGCGCCGCGCCACCGATGACTCAGTCGTGTCATTTGTGGGATTCGACTAGCGGTCAGGAACCCAGAGTGCTGATCGTGATCGAGGGACTCGACGGCGCGGGTAAGCGCACGCTGACGCAAGGCCTGGAG
>JBMOKE010000301.1:0-2236 GCA_049315425.1 Mycobacterium sp.
CAACTCCATGACGGGCCGCTGCAGAACCTGCTCGCCGCCCGGCTGGATCTCGACGATCTGCGCGATCACCCCACTGCAGAGGGATTCGACCGTCTCGACGCCGCACTGCGTGACACGGTCACCACGCTGCGGACCACCGTCACTACCCTGCATCCGCAGGTACTGGCCCAGGTCGGACTCACTGCAGCAGTGCAGGAACTCATCGGCAAATATCAACCACGCTGGAATGTCGAGATCACCGCAGACCTCGATGATGTCGGCAGGCCGCGAGCTCAGACTCTGCTCTACCGCGCCGCCCGCGAACTGCTTGCCAACGCCTACAAGCATTCTCGAGCCACAGAGGTCACCGTGCGTCTGCACCGCGTTGGCGACGCGACAGTGCTAAGCGTCGGCGACGACGGGGTCGGTTTCGACACCGCGATACTGGCCGCCCGCGTCGCCGAGGGCCACATCGGGCTCGCCTCCCTCATCAATGGCGTCGAGGCGGCAGGCGGGTCCATTGAAATCGACGACACCGGTGGACGCGGTACCCTCGTGACCGTCAGCATGAGCGACGAGATCGGATAACCATGATCCGGAGTAGTAGCCGCTTCGGTGTGTCAAAGGCACTCGGGTTAGTGCTGTGGATGCTGCGCTATGACCTGCTCGCGGTGGTGGTCGTCGCCGCGGTGATGGCCCTGCTCTCCGACAAGGTCGCCTTCCAGGGTGCCGCGGCGATCATTCCTCTGCTCGGCGTCGTCGTTTCCATCTTCATCGGCTTCCGTAACAGCAATGCCTACAGCCGATGGTGGGAGGCCCGAACCCTGTGGGGCACCATGGTCGGCAATTGCCGAGCTATCAGCAATGCCCTGATCGCCGTCGACGACTGCTCCGACGAGATGGCATTGATCGTGGATCGGATGCGTCGCCGCCAGGTCCGCCATGCCTGGCAACTGGCCGCTGAATTGCGGCGGGTGCCCGTTCTGCCCGGAGTCGTCGACCTCACTCCGGAGGATCCGGTCGACGCGAGTGCCGGGGCGCTGCTCAGTCTGCAAGCCCGCGACGTTCGTGATCTGGTGCGCGCCGACAGGATCGACCGTCAGGGCCGGGTGATCCTGACCAATCTCAACACCTCGCAGGCGCTGACGGGCGGTGGCCTGGAAAGGATTCGCAACCAGCCGATCCCGCTGCCCTACGCCATCTTCGTCCGCTCGGTGGCGTGGTTCTTCGGCATTTTGGTCTGCACCCGTTTAGATACCGGCGGCCACGACACCATTTTCGGCCTCGCCGTGGGAGTCCTGATCATGACTCTGTTCATCGTCGCCGAGCGGCTCGGCCACTTCATTGAGGAACCAATGAGCAACACCGTATTCGACTTGCCGATGTATCGGTTCTGCACCGGCATCACCGCCGATCTGCTCGGCCCCGAGCACCCACTGGCCCGCCAACGAGACAGCGATGCCGCAGTCGTCTGGATGTAGGGTCCCCCGATCGGATGACCCCCTATTCCGCCGGGCAAACCGCCGATCGGGCGACATCCACGACCTCGCAGCGGTATGAAAATCTAAGCACCGAACACGATGAGAGAGGCGACAATGACCGAAGCCACTTCGCAGCGCAGGGAACTCAATCGGCGGGGATTCCTCGCCGGTAGTCTGGCCGTCGGCGCAGCGCTCGCCGCGTGCGGGAAGGCCGCCGCGCCCGCCGCAACCCTGGACTCCCAGCCGATGTCGACACCCGTAAGCCTTGATGCGGCGATCAAGGCCGCCGAGGCTGCCCGACCACACACCGGGCGAACCGTCAGCATGACACTGACCCCGCGACCGGTCACGGTGGATCTCGGCGGCAAGGTGGTCAACACCCTGGGTTATGCCGACACCGTTCCCGGTCCGCTAATCCGCGCCAACGTCGGTGATGAACTCGAGGTGGCGCTGACCAACAAACTGAACACAGAAACCTCCATGCACTGGCACGGCCTGGCCCTGCAGAACAATATGGATGGCGCCATGCCGGCCACGCCGAACGTCCCGGCCGGTGGATCGTTCACCTACAGGTTCTCGGTTCCCGATCCTGGGACCTACTGGGCGCATCCGCATACCGGCGTCGACTCCGACACCGGCCTGTACCTCCCGCTGATCATTGATGACCCGAAGGCGCCAGCCGACTACGACGCGGAATGGATCGTCATGCTCGACGACTGGACCGACGGCGTCGGCAAGTCACCGCAGCAGATCCTCGACGATCTCAAAAAGGGCGG
>JBMOKE010000302.1:0-2234 GCA_049315425.1 Mycobacterium sp.
TCGACGGCCAGCAGCCCCAGCAGGTGGTCGACTATTACACCGGCATCTGGCAGGGCGAGGGGTACACCGTCACCAGTTCCGGCGGCGGAGGCGGCGGTTACGGGCAGTACGGCGGCTCCGGCGCGGGTGCGACGGGATCCAAGCCGGGTGCCTTCGTGGCGGTCAACGCCGGCGGCCAGACCGGGCAGGCCACCTACTTCTCAGTCTGCCAAGGTTCCGACGAGCAGGCCGTCCGCAAGTGCAGCGAGGACAACAACAACAACGGTGGTAACTGAACGGCAGTTACGCCCTCGGCTCGCGTTCCAATTGTCCTAGTGCGGCCGTGAGCACGTCGTCTAACTCACCAGGGTTGGCGGCCGCATAGGCCTCCAGTTCGACGATCATCGAGGGTGTCCAGAACGACTTCAGGTGCCGCGCGATCCGGTCGGCGGCACGCTGCGCCGGTAGGGCGGCGTTGTTACGCACGATCTGCTCGCCCATCCGGATCAGTGTCTCGATCGGCACGGCTATCGGCTGACCGTCGCTTCGGCGCCGGCACTCTCGACCAGGTGGTCGGCCCCGCGCAGGTTGGGCGACACCTCCACCGCCGTCACCTTGTACTCCGGACAGTTGGTCGCCCAGTCGGAGTTGTCGGTCGTGACCACGTTGGCTCCGCTGACCGGATAGTGGAATGTCGTGTAGACCACACCGGGCGGGACCCGATCGGAGATGTGCGCCCGCATCGAGGTCGACCCCGCGCGGCTGGCCAGGGTCACCCAGGATCCGTCGGCGATCCCCCGCATCTCGGCATCGGAGGCGTGGATGTCGAGGAGGTCCTCCTCATGCCAGGCGACGTTCGCCGTCCTGCGGGTCTGGGCACCGACGTTGTACTGACTCAAGATTCGCCCAGTGGTCAGCAGCAGTGGGAAGCGACGGGTGCTGCGCTCATCGGTGGGAACGTACGGCGTCAGTTGGAAGGCGCCGTCGCCGCGGACGAACCGGTCGACGTGCATGATCGGCGTACCCAGTGGATTGTCGGCGTTGCAGGGCCACTGCACACTGCCGACCTCATCGAGCAGGGCGAAGGACACCCCGGCGAATGTCGGTGTCAGCGCGGCGATCTCGTCCATGATCTCCGCGGCATTGTTGTAGTGCATCGGGTAGCCCATCGCGGCGCTCAGATCACACGCGACCTGCCACTCCTGCTTGCCGATCTTGGACTTCATCACCGGACGTACCCGGTTGATGCGCCGCTCGGCGTTGGTGAAGGTGCCGTCCTTCTCCAGAAACGATGTGCCGGGCAAAAAGACGTGGGCATACTTCGCGGTCTCGTTGAGGAACAGGTCCTGAACGATCACCAACTCCAACGACTCCAGTGCGGCCACGACGTGATGGGTGTTCGGGTCGGATTGAGCAATGTCCTCGCCCTGGACGAACAGCGCTTTGAAGTCACCGCTGACGGCAGCGTCGAACATATTGGGGATCCGCAGGCCCGGCTCCGACTGCAGCATTGTGCCCCACAGGGATTCGAACTGTTCACGCACGACGGTGTCGGAGACGTGGCGGTAGCCGGAGAACTCGTGCGGGAAGGATCCCATGTCGCAGGAGCCCTGGACGTTGTTCTGGCCGCGCAGCGGATTGATCCCGACGCCGTCGCGGCCGATGCTCCCGGTGACCATCGCGAGGTTGGCCATCGCCATCACCATGGTCGAGCCCTGGCTGTGTTCGGTGACGCCCAGCCCGTAGTAGACGGCCGAGTTCGGTCCGGCGGCGTACAGCCGTGCCGCCGCGCGGATATCGGCGGCGGGAACACCGCTGAACTGCTCGGAGGCCTCGGGGCTGTTCTCCGGCAGTCGGATGAACTCCTCCCACTCCCGATACAGCTCGGGGTCGCAGCGCTGCGCGACGAACTCGGTGTCGACGAGGCCCTCGTCGACGATCGTGTGCGCCATCGCGTTCACCACGGCCACATTGGTGCCGGGCTGCAATTGCAGGTGGTACTCGGCCTCGATGTGCGGAGAGCGCACCAGGTCGATGCGGCGCGGGTCGATGACGATCAGCCGCGCGCCCTCGCGCAGCCGCTTCTTCATCCGGGAGGCGAACACCGGGTGGGCATCGGTGGGGTTGGCGCCGATCACGACGATGACGTCGGAGGCGGCCACCGACTTGAAATCCTGGGTTCCCGCCGAGGTACCGAAGGTCTGCTTGAGCCCGTAGCCGGTCGGTGAGTGGCAGACCCGGGCGCAGGTGTCGAC
>JBMOKE010000090.1:0-9940 GCA_049315425.1 Mycobacterium sp.
TGCAAGGCTTTCCCCAGTCCCCGGCGAGCAATCTGGTTTCTGTTCATTCCCAGGGGTATTCCATGCCGTTGCATCCAGCCGGACTCACTTTTCCGGAATGCCTCACGCATCTATCTGTGGCGTCTAGGGCAGGGCTGTGCGATTCGGGGGTGGCCTTGCCGGTGATGAGGGGTCCGGCAAGACCATCCCCGAAACGCGCCGTCAGTCTTGACAGCGACGACAATATGACGAAGTTCCGCATCAATCCGTCGCGAAGTCCGATTCCGCATCCCGCTGCAGGTTGACGTAGGCGTCCTCGCTGACATCGAAGGCGACGGTCTGGATAGTCCCGCCGGTGAACGTGCCCGGATTCTTATACTGCGCGGAGACGTTGTCGCCACTGTCGTAGCCCACACACAAGCCGTCACCGGCCAGGGTGAACTTGCCGATCTGAGCCCGCATGGGTCCGCTAGTCACCGGTTTGCCGTCAACGTACAGCGTTGTGGTGCCGAGGGATTCGCCGTGCTCGCCAGCCTTCTCGCGCTTGAACTCCACTCCCAGAGCGTGCTTGCCGGGCGTCAGCGGCCCAGAGACGAAGTCCTGCTCGGGTTTGATGCCGAGGAAGTTATAGACGTAGTGGAGCCGGCCGTCTTTGATGAACATGGTGTGCCCACCAAACCGGGAGCCGTGCGCGAAGATCACACCCTGCGCATCCGGAGCCAGATCGACGTTACCGATGACCTTGTAGGACTTGCCCCGGATGCTGACCGCCACTCCCTCGGGCACCGGCGCGGTGTCCGGGTAGTAGAGGTAACGGTTGCGCGGAGGTTCGGCCTGCGGCCGTGGGGTGCCGGCCTGCTCGACGGCCGAGCGGTCATCCAACGGCAGAACGAAGTTGTCCCTGGCTTCCTCATCCCATGCCTTGATGAGTTCGGCGAGCTTGTCCGGGTACTGATCGGCGACGTTGGTGGACTCCGAACGGTCCTCCGCGACGTGATATAGCTCCCAGCGGTCCTGATCAAAGTTGCCCTTATTGCTCAAGGGCGCGTGCAGTGCAGCGGCCTTCCAGCCTTCCTGCCAGATGCCGCGGGTGCCCAGCATGGCGAAGTACTGCCGCTTGCGGGTGGTGGCGGCATTCGGATCGTCGAAGCTGTAGCGCATCGACACGCCGTTCATTGGGTACTGCTTGATGCCCTTGTACTCCTTGGGCATCTCCAGTCCGGCGACGTCCAGAACAGTGGCCGCGACATCGGTGGCGTGGTGATACTGGTCGCGCACCTGACCTTTGGCCTTCATGCCCTTCGGCCAGGAGATGATCATCGGATCGCAGGTGCCGCCGGCGAACTGCGCATACCGCTTGAACATCTGGAACGGCGTTGAGAAAGCCGTCGCCCATCCGGTCGGATAGTGCTCGTAGGTGTCGGGGCTGCCGAGTTTATCGATGTACTGCATGTTCTCACTCAACTCGTCGGGATAGCCATTGAAGAACTTGTTCTCGTTGACCGATCCGTTGGGAGAGCCTTCACCGGAGGCCCCGTTGTCCGCGCAATAGAAAATGACCGTGTTGTCCAACTGCCCGATCTGCTCCAGGTAGTCGATGATCCGACCGACCTGGGCGTCGGTGTACTCCGAGAATCCCGCGTACACCTCGGCAAGTCGGGAGAACAACTTCTTCTCATCGGCATTCAGCGAATCCCACGGCCGCACAGCGTCATTGGCCGCCGCAACGTCGGCGGGCAACGGGTTGATCGGCGTCATCTTGGTGCCTGCGGGCAGCACACCCTTGGCGATCATGCGCGGCAGCACCCACTCGCGATAGGCCTCATAGCCGTCATCGAAGCGGCCCTTGTACTTGTCGATGTATTCCTGCGGGGCCTGGTGTGGCGCATGGTTGGCTCCCGGGCAGAACCACATGTACCAGGGCTTGGACGGGTTGGACGAATTCTGGTCCCGCAGCATCCGGATCGCATTGTCTGTGAGGTCCTTGGAGAGGTGATAACCCTCTTCGGGGCTATACGGCTGTTCGACGAACCGGTTGTCCTCGACCAGGTCGGGATACCACTGGTTGGTCTCGCCGCCGAGGAACCCGTAGAAACGGTCAAAGCCCTTCTGAAGCGGCCACTCCGACTTGCTGCCACCGCTGGAGACGTCCTCCTCGGGCACATTGTGGTTCTTGCCGATCCAGAATGTGCTGTAGCCGTTGTCCTGCAACACCTGCCCGATGGTGGCGCACTGCGCGGGTAGCCGCGCGGCCATACCCGGAAAACCATTGGAGCCCTCGGTGATCGACCCGGAGCGGTTGACGTGCTGACTGCGCCCGGTGAGGAAGCACGACCGGGTCGGCGAGCACAGCGCCGTGGTGTGCCACTGGGAGTACATCAACCCGTTATCGGCCAGGCGTTGCATGACCGGCATGTTGATCCGACCACCGTAGGGCGACCATGCCGCCAGCCCGGTGTCGTCGTAGAGCACGACCAGAATGTTGGGCGCGCCCTCGGGCGCCTTCTTCAGCTCGAACGGTTTCCAGTCCGGCGTCGAGTCCCGGACGTCGAGTTCGATCTTGCCGTCGAAGCCCTCGTTGATACCGGTGCCGTACCCGGGTGGGCCGTCACCGGATGCCTGACCGCCCCCCTTCGAATCACATCCGGCAGCCAGTGCACCCGCGGCTGCGGCTCCCACGCCGGCGGCCATACCGCCGAGGATCTTGCGCCGTGAGAGCTTTCCGCGCTGCGCGATGTCATCTGCGGTCGGTTCAGCGGATTCGGAGTCAGCCATGGTCATTCACCTCGTCGTCGGTGGCAGGTGCGCCTATTAAAACCCATGGCCGCAGCGATGTTTGCGACTTTCGTGGTTTACCGCAAATCTGCGAGCAGAAGTTGCCTTCAGCTCGGTATACAGGATTTGCCTGACACGCCGGACCCGGCGCTACGACGGCAGGTGGGTGAGAACCTCGATCACCCTGTGCAGCGGTTCCGGTGATGTTGAGATGTCACCGACGAACGGGTGCGAGAGTTCGAGCACCAGGAACAGATTCGCCGCGACCATCGCACCGACGATGGCCACCATCGGGTAGTGCATGGCGGGTTTCTCGACGCCGTAGACGATCGTGCAGCCCATGACCAGCCCACTGGTCAGGAAGATGACTGCCCACAGCGGCCAGGTGGGCCCGACATCGTTGGTGCCCTCGATGATGCGTTCCGTACGGGACTGGCTGATCGTGTCGAGATTGGCCAGTGAGGTGGACAGGAAGGCCTTCTGGATATCGGTTCGCGGGGTCAGTTCCTGGAAGGTCCGGTACAGCGTTGCCATAGTCGTGTCAGCCTCGGGCAGCGACTGGCCACGGGCCACCATGGGCCACTCGGCTTCGGCGGCACGCTCATAGGAGAGCAGGCTCTGCCGGATCCGATCGCCGTCAGCCGGGTCGAAGACGGAGGCGTCCCTGGCCAGTTGCACCCCGGCGGCGCCTTCGGTCCGTGCCAGAGAGTCGGCATCGTTGATCTGTCCCCACATCGCCGAGACCACGAAGCCGATGAAGAAGGCATAGACGAAGCCGATCACGCCGTAGCCGAATTTCAGGGCGTCATTGTGTTCGTCCTGGGTGATCCGCGGGAACCGACTACGCACGGCCATCCCGAGGAGGACGGATCCGCCGGAGATGATGACAATCAAACCCAGCAGTAGCAGCCAGGGCGGGATGGTGCTCACAATCAACCGACTCATCAGCCACTCCCTGCGGTCAGGGTTGCGACTCTACCGTCAGCCGATGTGAACCCGACCGAAGCGGGTCATGGCACTCCAGTAGATATCGCGCGACCATCCCGGTGACGGGAAGACGACGCCCTGGGTGAATCCCCCGATCCGTGCGCGGCCCTTCTCCGTGCCGGTCTCGATATCGAGCACCACCACATGCTCACCACCGCGGCCGAAGTCGTTGGTCACGATCTCGCCGGTAGCCGGCAGGCAGATCATGTGGCTGGCTGCTCCGAATTCTTCCTTGCGCCACAGGCCGGTCAGTCCGGAGCCGTCGGGGTCCCATAACCATGCGTGTAGTACGCGGTTCGCCGAGTCGTACCCCACCACAATGCGTCGCGACTCATCCACCAGTGGCGGATTGGTGATCGTTCCGCCCGGGATGCCGGAAACCTCCACGGCATCAAAGTCTTTCGAGTCCGATAGGTTAACGCGGATCAGCCGATTCACGGTGTCGCTCACTCCCCGCCCGATCATGGACCTCAGATACCGGTGTTTACCGTTGTCCATGAACCAGGCATTCCCCAGACCCAGCACCGCGTCCCAGCCGTAGGTCTGCGCGGTGCCGGTCGCATAATCGAACCGCCAGTCCGTGTCCAGCACCAGCGTCTGTGCCGCCTCATCCCAGTCAAAGCGGAAAATACTGCGCACGCCCACCACATAGAGCGTGTTTCCCACCGCACTCAGCCGCGCGATCGCCGGTTCCGGGCACTCGATGTCAGCGCAGGCGAATCCCAGCGGGTCCGGACTCAGAACAGACAACCGGGCAGCACGGCTGTCGGAGATGTTCTTCGTCACGATCAGCCCGTTATCCAGCACCACGAAGCTGTTGTACGGCAGATCAATGGGCAGCTTCATCGATTCCTTCAGGCTGCAATCCCGTCCCAGCCGGTGCGCCCAACGCCCGTACACCACATACAGGTCTCCATTGGCATGCAGCGCCATGCCCCCAGGCCACATCGGTCCACCCGGTAAGCGCGGTGACTGTGCCGTGGGCGCCAGTGTCACCGGGTCGATCAGCATCACCCGCGACGACGTCGGCAACCCCACTCGCGCCCGCAGCGCCGAGTGCATCAGCAGATACACCTCACCGGGTGCGCCCAGTACGGTCATGGTGGACATCACCCGCGTCACCGCAGTGGCCTGAAGAAGTTCGCCGGGCCGCAACCCCAGCCCCGCGTTACCATGAGGCACCTGGAGCCGCGCGGACCCGCCATCTTCAGCCGGCCACGGCGTATCCAGATAGCCCGGCACTACAGGTATTGATCGAGCACGTTGTAGTGCTGACTCAGGTAATAGGCCAGGGTCAGGCCCAGGATCGCGAGATAGACCACCAGTGAAATGATGCCCACCCGCCGGTCCAGTTTCGCCGTCAGAGCCTCCGCCATCTCCGCTCGGTTGCGGCGGCTGGCCAGCACCGTATAGACCATCGCCGCAAGGATGTAGACCATCGAGACGATGTACACCAGATCGAGCATCGTCAGATACTCCACCGCCGGCAGGCTGGCATCCGTTGTCCACTGCAGAGCCACGATGGTGAGCATCGCGGTGATACCGATTCCGGCACGGGCATCCTCCAAACGGGCCGGCAGCAGGTAGATCAGCGAGGTGATCAGGATGACGATGAAGATCGGCAGCACGATCTTCACCACATACGGGAGCACATCGCGGGTCACCGGAAGCGCCACGATGATGCGTGAATACGGAATCTTGGCATCTACCGAGATGTCACCGAAATTAGTCGGGTACTTATGCGCCACCACAATCATTGTCGGGGTACCCAACACATAGCCCGGGATTGACATCGCCGGGCCGTCGTTGATGGTGACGGCGGGGTTATCGGGCACGTATTCCAGTCCGGATTTGTTACGGCGCTTGTCCTCGAACACCATCTCCAGAACCTGGGTGTCGAACGGGTATTTCTCCAGATTCATCTTCCTGCTGAACACGCCCTGGAACCTCATCACCTGGTACTTGGAACCGTCAGGCATGTCCAGGGGTGCGTCGTAGAGAATCTCTCCCGAAACTCCACCCGAGGCCGAGGACGTGGTGTTCTGCGTTCCCTCGGAGTTCATCGCCTCGATCGTGAGCGATGGATCGATCGCCGGGTTCGTCCAGCGCATCCACAGATAGAAATCCACGGTGAAGTTCTCCGACGCCAGGTCGATGTCCTGGAGGTCGTTGATGAAGACTCCGACGGTCACCTTGTCCGGACCGGTGTCGGCCTGCACCGAGGCGGGCAGCCCGAGCGGAATTGCCAGTACCGCGACCAAGACCAGGAGCACCCGAATCAGGCTGGCGGGGAAACGCCCAGCGCGGCAGACCGCATCAACATTCACTGGTTCCCTCCGACGCTTACCTCTGGGGCGATGGTAGCCCAGCGCGGGTTTTGCCTGGTGGTTCGACGCGCCCCGCGGGCGTTTGCCATGCTGATCGCATGGCCCGCCTCCCCCGCCGGATCGCTTCGGAGTTGAACGCGAAGCTGCGCAGCCCGGAGACTGCCGCAGTTGTGGCCGGGATCGAGAGCACACTGACCAAGCGTCGCCGCGAATCCAAGATGAAGTCCGGGGCGTTTCGGGGCATCCACGTCGTGGTCTACCGCGGCTTCGTCGCCGACGGCGTGGCGAAGGTGCGGGTACGCGTCATTGAGTCGCCCGAACTGCCAGGAGACAGCCGCATCCCGTACTGGGAGATCGCCCAGACCAATCTGCGCCGCCATGCCGCGCTGGCCATCGTCGGTACGGACGTCGAATTGCGTATCGGCAAGCACACCGCCACCGAGGTCACCGACGATCACGGTTTCGCGAACTTCTCGTTGCCGGTGCCGAATCTTCGGGTCGGCTGGCACGACGCCCACGCGGTCACCACCCCCATCGAGGATGGTGAGTCGGCCTCGGGTACCGGACGCGTCATCAAGCCCTCACTGAAGGCCCCGTTCCTGGTGATCTCCGATATCGACGACACCATCCTGGTCACCGGGCTGACCGAGGGCGTCGCCATGGTGACGAGGACCGTGCTCCGGGAGGCCGACAAGCGCCGAGCCATCCCCGGCATGTCCTCGCTCTACCGCGGGCTGGCCCGAGGTGTGGCCACCAGCGCCGGCGGTCGCAAGCCGGCGCCTGCTTTCTTCTATGTGTCCACCGGAAGCTGGTCGTTCTACCCACTGCTGCAGCAGTTCGTCGCCATGCGCGCGTTCCCCCAGGGTCCGATGTTCCTCACCGACTGGGGCCCGACTGAGCGCTACGTCCGTCGCAGCGGTGCCGAACACAAACGCACCGCCATCCGCCGGCTGTTCGAGGCGTATCCGAATATGAAATTCGTGCTCATTGGTGACAGCGGCCAGCGCGATGGACTGACCTATGAGGAAATGGCCCGCGAGTTCCCGGGGCGGGTGAAGTTGATCATCATCCGGCAGGTCGGCGATGACGATGACGATCGCAACAGGCAGTTGGGCGAACGCGCCGAAGTCCTCCGCGCCGAAGGTATCCCGCTGTATCTGGTGCCGGACGCATCGCATGCTGCGCAGCTTTTCCACGCCGAGGGCCTGTGTGACGAGGAAACCCTCGCTGAAGTCAGCGACGCATCTACCGAATAGACGTACTCCAGTCCTGGACCGAACACCGAACACCGAACAAGGAGCTCTACCGCAATGACAACGTCTCAGCCGGTGCACTTCATCGCTCACCTGACCGTGAAGGATCGCGGGCTGTACCGCGACTACGTCAAGGGCTTCTTCCCCCTACTCGCCGAACACGGCGGACGCTTCCTCACCTATGACGATGAGGTACTGGTACTTGAAGGGCAACGAGAAGCCGGGCGAACCGTCCTGATCGAGTTCGACAGCGAACAGCAGCTGCTCGATTGGTGGAACAGCGACGCCTACCGCGAACTGGCAGCCATCCGCCAGGCCTCTTGCACCACCCACTCGGTCATCGTCGTCCACCCGACGCCCGCGTGAGCGCAGCGATGAGGCCCCGATGCGGCGCACGGGGCCGCGTGTCTATCGCCTATGCCGATCGGGCCTGCTAGCTTTATCTACAGCGTCATTTCCACCGGAAGAGCTTCCCGATGAGCCAGATGTTGAATCAGCTGATGTCCATACTCGCCGTCATCGGTGCCATGTGTCTTCACACCCTGTTGTACCGGTGAACCGGTGTGCCAATGAGTCGTCGCTGAGGGCTGCGCGGTCCGAAAGTTAAACCGGTTGGGTCACAAAGTCGATCAGTTCTTCGACCCGGCCGATGAGTTCCGGTTCCAGGTCATTCCAGTCCCGCACTGATCCGCGGATGCGCTGCCATGCCGTGGCGATATCGGCCTGATCGCGGTGCGGCCAACCTAGCGCCGCGCAGATGCCGTGCTTCCACTCGATATCCCGGGGCACCGTAGGCCAGGCCTCAAGGCCCAGCCGGGCAGGCTTGACCGCCTGCCAGATATCGACATACGGGTGACCGACCACCAGTGTGTGTTCCCCACCCGGCCCGCAACGCACCGTCGCGGCGATCCGTGCCTCCTTGGATCCGGGCACCAGATGATCGACCAGCACGCCGAGGCGCCGGCCCGGTCCCGGTCCGAAATCGGCGACAACACCGGACAGATCGTCGACACCGCCGAGGTACTCGACCACGACGCCCTCGACCCGGAGGTCATCACCCCACACCTGCTCGACGAGTTCGGCGTCGTGGCGGCCTTCGACATAGATCCGGCCGGCCAACGCCACCCGGGCGCGCGCATCGGTGACCTTCACCGAACCCGATGCGGTGCGCGCCGATGCCACATGGCGCAGGGGCGCGGTCAGGATCACCGGACGGCCCTCGAAGAGAAATCCCGGCCCCAGCGGAAACACTCGGTTGCGCCCGCGACGGTCCTGCAGTTCCACGCGCGGACCCTCGATGCGCACCACGGCACCGACGAATCCCGACTGCGGGTCCTCGACCACCATCCCGACCTCCGCGCAGCGCTCCACCGAACGGACCCTGCGGGAGTTGTGCGGATCGTTGTGCGGGTCGTTGTGCGGGTCGTTGTGCGGGTCGTTGGCAAGCACGTCGGTGCCATAGCGGTCAGCCACCCGGTGATCGTAGGGAGCTTTGGCGGTATAGCCACGTAACCGCGCGGCGGGTCGTCAACCGCGAAAGAGTTCCCTCAGCTGTTCGGTGAGTTCGGATTCCGCCAAGACGACCACCTCATCGCCCGCCCGGAGTTCGGTGTCGGCACGGACCGGCACCAACCCGCTCGCCCGGACCACGATGCTCACCCAGATATCGCCGGCTTGGTCGCTGAGGCTCTCGACGGTCGCCCCCTCGGCAACGGATCCGGTGCCGACGGTCAATCGGTGCACACCTTCGGGTTCATCGCGCAACCGCACCCCGACCGTCCACGGTTCCGGGGCGGTCATCCGCATCGGCACTTTCAGCGCACGCGCGAGTGCGGGCACCGAGCTGCCCTGCACGAGTACCGAGAGCGCGACGACGACCACCACGATTCCGTACAGGCGTTCAGCCTGCGGCACATGGGCGGCGCGCAGGAACTCGCCCAGCAGAATCGGAACCGCACCTTTGAGTCCGGCGCTGAGAATGAATGCGCGCTCGCCCGCCTTCAGCCGGGCCGGGACCAGACACGCACCGACCGCCAATGGCCGAACCACGACCGTCAACAGGACGAAGAGAACCAGTCCAGGAATCCACACATCGGCGTGCGCAATGACATGCAGGTCGACAGTCAGACCCAGAACGGCGAACACGACGATCTCGGCCAGCCCTGCCAGTGCCGTATGGAAGCGCTCGATCTCGGCCTTATAGGGAGCGTTCGCGTCTCCGATGATGATTCCTGCGACGAACACGGCTAAAAACCCCGAGCCGTGCGCCAGCGTCGCAATGCCGTAGAGCATCAGAGCAACCGCGAGCGTGCGCAGCGGATACAAGCCCTCGCTGGGCAACGGCACCCGGCGGATGAACACCAGCAGCGCGCGGCCACCCACCACACCGATCGCGCCACCGATCAGCATCTGCAGCACGAATTCGACGCCGATCGTGGCGAATCCGGCTGCGCTCAGACCGCCGGCCGCGATCAGCGGAATCATCAATGCGATCCCAACCGGATCGTTCGCCCCGGACTCCCCCTCCAGGATCGTGCCACTGGGCCCGGTGATCTCACGCTTAGCCAGGACGGAGAACACCACCGCGGGATCGGTCGGGGCAACCGCGGTCGCCACCAG
>JBMOKE010000303.1:0-2227 GCA_049315425.1 Mycobacterium sp.
CCTTCCCGGTGGTCCACAACTCATGGTTTCCCGGCACCCAGATGACCTTCGCGAATCGCCGGCGCAATAGATCCAGCGACCAGCGGATGTCGTCGGTGCGTTCGGCGACGTCACCGGCGACGATCAGCCAGTCCTCCGGGTTCGCCGGGTACAGCGATTCGGTGACCGGCTTATTGCCGGTATGACCCGTATGAAGGTCACTGATCGCCCAGAGTGTGGCAGCCACAACGCGTCAGCCTACTGGCGTGGGCTGTTGCTTATCCTGAACGGCGTGGCGAGCACCCGAATGATCGATCGCGCTGCCAGTCGCGTGCTCCGACTACCGGCCCCGACGACAAGCTATGTGGTGCACCGTGGCCTGCAGGTGCCCATGCGCGACGGCGTCGACCTGATCGCCGACCACTATGCGCCGGCCACCGCGCAACCCCTGGGCACGATCCTGGTGCGCGGACCATACGGCCGGGCATTCCCCTTTTCGATCATCTACGCACAGATCTACGCCGCCCGCGGCTATCACGTGCTGTTCCAGAGTGTGCGCGGCACCTTCGGATCCGGTGGGCAGTTCGAGCCGATGGTCAACGAGGTTGCCGATGCCGTCGACACTGTGGTGTGGTTGCGCAAACAACCCTGGTTCGCCGGGGCCTTCGCCACCATCGGACTGTCCTACCTCGGTTACACGCAGTGGGCACTGATGTCGGATCCGCCACCGGAATTGGCCGCCGCCGTCATCGCCGTCGGGCCGCACGATCTCTACGAATCATCCTGGGGTACCGGTTCTTTCGCCCTCGCTGACCTCTTGGGCTGGTCGGATATGGTCGCCAATCAGGAGGCACATCCGATTCGGCGGATCGCCTACCAGCTCCGTGCCGCACACCGGCTGGCCGGGGCGGCGCACGGCGTGCCGTTGGCTGGCGCCGCACGAACACTGCTGGGTGAGGGGTCGGAATGGTTCGAATCCTGGGTCGAGCGCCCCGAGGCGCACGACCCGTTCTGGGGCGGCCTACGCATGACGCCCGCGTTGGAGCGCGCCGCGGTCCCGGTGCTGCTACTGAGCGGATGGCAGGACATCTTCCTCGACCAGACCCTCGCCCAGTACCGGCAACTGCGCGACCGCGGCGCAGATGTGGCGATGACGATCGGGCCCTGGACACACGACCAGATGGTGACCGCCGCGGCGGGTACGACGGCCGCCGAGACCCTTGACTGGTTAGGCGCCCACCTGGCCAGAAAATCCGTTACGACGCGACCTGCTCCGGTGCGGGTGTACGTGACCGGCCGCACTCGGGGCGGCTGGGTGGATCTGCCGGGCTGGCCACCGGCCACCGCCGCGAAGATCCTCTACCTGCAGCCCGGCGGACGACTGGAGCCCACTGCACCGCGTTCCGGAAAATCGAAGTTTCGCTACAGCCCAGCCAATCCAACCCCCACGGTGGGCGGGCGCCTGCTGGCCCGGCCGTCCGGCTACTCCGACGACACCCGACTGGCCAGCCGGGCCGATGTGCTGAGCTTCACCGGCGCACCGCTGGACGCCGAGATGTGCGTGTGCGGAAGTCCGGTCATCGAATTGGCCTACGAGACCGACAACGATCACTTCGATGTGTTCGTCCGGATCAGTGAGGTCGATGCGCGCGGACGTTCGCGCAATGTCAGCGACGGGTACCGAAGGTTCAGCACACTTCCGGACGAACCGTTCCGGATCGAGCTCGATCCGATCGCGCACCGTTTCAGCGCCGGGTCACGTATCCGGGTGCTGATCGCCGGTGGCTGTCATCCCCGCTTCGCACGCAATCTGGGCACCGGTGAGTCGGTGCTGAACGGCCGGCGGATGGTCGGGTCAAGCCACACCGTGCGGCACGGTGAATCCTCGACGCTGACTCTGCCGGTCGGCGAACCCGGGGTCTGACGACGCCGGGGTGAATCGGTTCTGCGCGGCACCGATACGGTGTCGCCATGGCAACTGATAACTCGGCAGACATCCTGCTCATCGACACAACTGACCGCGTGCGGACCCTGACGCTCAACCGGCCTGAATCACGCAATGCGCTGTCGAGTGCGCTGCGCAAGCAGTTCTTCGCCGCCCTGCGTGGCGCGGAGGCCGACGACACCGTGGACGTGGTGATCTTCACCGGGGCTGATCCGGTGTTCTGCGCGGGCCTGGATCTCAAGGAACTTGGCGACACCACGGAGTTGCCCGACATCTCCCCCAAGTGGCCGCCGATGAGTAAAC
>JBMOKE010000304.1:0-2225 GCA_049315425.1 Mycobacterium sp.
GGACTTAAAATCCGCACAGTGTCGGTTCGAGTCCGACTGGGGGCACCAGAGGCCGCACGAACGGTGGTGCTGACTTACGTGCTAGGCCCCACCGGCCCGTCAGCCGAGGTAGGAGATGGTCGGGAAGGTGTAACTCAGGGCGCCACTGGCGAAGTATGTCTGCGTCAGTGGGAGCGGATCAGTCTGCGGCATGACCACACGAGTGGTGGCACCGGGGACGTAGGGATTGAGCGTTCGCATCCGTAAAACATTCGACCAAAGGTAGTTGTCGATATTGACGTACTGCTGTTCGATCGGCGTGTTCTTGGAGTAATTGAGGTATTTGGCGAAGACTGCCAGTACGTCGTTGGGCGTGCTGCCGGCTTGGATGAACTGGTTCACGTAGTCATTGAATGTCGCTTCAGACATGGTGTAGAGGTTGCCGGCTTCGTCGGCGGTTGACGAGGGAAGGTAGTAGTTGACGGCTGCGACGCCGGCTTGCGCCTGCTTCAGACCGTCTTGTGGTGTTGGCACGTAGCCGATATCCACCGCGGCCATCTGGGCGTAGGGATTGATCAGAACGACTCCTGACCATCGGTGATGTCCGTCGACGATGTAGGTGCCGTTGTCGGCGGTGAGGGCAGGTGTGGAGAACTGGATCAGCCCGCCCTGGAAGTAGGTTTTCACTTCGGCAGGGTCCTGCAGTAGATCTTTCAGCGACTTTGTGACGTCGATCTGGTTCTGGGTCGGAATCATGGTGGCCACGTTCGCATTAATCGGAGTGAGAACGAGGCTGCTGTTCGGAAGGCCGCGATCGGCTCCGCCCTGAGTCAGCAATTGGAACAGTGCCTGATCGCACTGCGCATTACTGGGGGTGCATTGATTAGTGTCACTGATCGGCGTCCCGTTAAGGCTCAACAGCGTGCCGAACTGAGCGTAGAAGCTGGACGGATTGGCGGCCTCACCGTAGGGCGACAGCAGCAGGGTCTGCAGCTTCGCTGCAGCAGCCGTATCGGGCAGGGTCACTTGGCCGGCCTCAATATTCTCGACGTTGGATGACGCGGCCAGCAGGCTGGTGGAGATTCCGGCGAGGCCGCCGTAGAGGAACCAGCTATCGACATAGCCGGCGACTTGGGCGGAGTCGGGGGTCTGGCCGAGCACGCTGAAGATCTCGTTGACCTCCACGGTGCGGAACGTGTCACTGGTGACGAAATCGCGCGCTATGAAACCGGTGGGCAGACCGGCCTGCAGTCGCTGCACGTAGATGGCCGCGGTTGTCGGGTCGGCAGCCTGGCCGACCAAGGTGCGGTAGAGCAGGTTCACGTAGCTATTCGCCGTGGGCTTCGGGCCGAACTGGCCGCCACCGGAGGCGCTGGCTGCGTAAAACTCAGGGGTCTTGGCGATTGATGCGGCAAACAGCGGCGCCGGGGTGCCCCACATGAGTTGGCTTGCGCCCCAACTGATCTCGTCCTGGGTAGCGGGACGATTGAGCAACTCAAGGTAGTAGTTGGCGACCTCCTGCTGACGGAACTGGCTTGAGCTATAGAGCCCGGCCACAACGCCGTTCACGCCGGTCAGTCCCAACACGCCCAGGTAGTTCTGCAGCTCGTCAGTGGTCGGATTCTCCCGCAACACCTCGTTGAACAGCCCGGTGACCACCGCGGTCGCATCGGTCACCTGTGCGGGTCCGGTCCCGCTGAACACGTCCTCGAGCGTCAAACGCAGCAGCAACGGGATGGCGTTCAAGGCTGGGGCGGCCGTTGCAGGTGCGCCGGGCAGCCCGAAGAATGCGGCGACATTGCCGAGTGGATCTGTCGATACCGCGACAGCTGCGGCACTCCGCGGCCCGATGCCCGCCGCACCGGCCGGATCGGCCGCAGCGGGACGGGCGGCAGCCGGCGCTCCGGAGCGCCGACCGGCCGCTGACGCGCGGGGGATGGCGGCGGACTTCGGTGCGTGAGAGGTCGGAATGCTGGAAGTGGTGGCGGATCCGGCAGGTGTGACCCCGCGCGAGGCGGACCGGGCTGAGCGCGCTGCCGCCGGTCGGGTCGCCCCATCCGTGGCAGTCGAACGATGCGAATTGGTCGTGGAATCTGAGGCCGTAGAGGATGTGCCGTCATCGGCGACCGCAACGGGGGCTGCGACTAATGCCATGCCCAAGCCAGCTGCCACGGCACCCACCTGCAGCCAGCGGACTACCGGCAGCGGCCGGTGCTGACCGAAACGATGACGCGTCCGAGACGAAC
>JBMOKE010000305.1:0-2220 GCA_049315425.1 Mycobacterium sp.
GCCGGTTGCATCAACCGCACCCCTATATCGCCATGGTGCCGCAGTGGGATCTGCTGACCCTGCTCGCCGCGGCGGCCCAGGCCGAACCCACCTTCACCCTGCGAATGAGTACCGAGGTCACCGGACTGCTGCGCGACGGCGACCGGGTGACCGGTGTGCGCTACCGAGGACCCGACGGCGAGGGTGAACTCACCGCCAACCTCACGGTGGCCTGTGACGGCCGCACCTCGACGGTCCGCCGGGAGTCCGGCCTACCGGTGCGCGAGTGGCCGGTGCCGTTCGACGTGTGGTGGTTTCGACTACCCCGCGACGCCGACGCCGAATACTCGTTGGTTCCGCGCATCGAACCGGGCCGCGTGTTGATCATGATCCCGCGCGAGGGCTACTTCCAGATCGCGTATCTGATTCCCAAGGGCAGCGACGAGCGACTGCGGGCCCGCGGCCTGGAGGTCCTCCGCGGTGAGGTCGCCGCGCTGGTGCCGGAAGCCGACGCCTCGCACCTCTCGTCATGGGATGACGTGAAACTTCTCGACGTCAAACTCAACCGGCTCAAGCGCTGGCACACCGACGGCCTGCTGTGCCTCGGCGACGCCGCGCATGCGATGTCGCCGATGGGCGGGGTCGGGATCAACATCGCGGTGCAGGACGCCGTCGGAGCGGCCACGCTACTGGCCGAACCACTACGCCGCCGGGCCGTGCGGAACGCCGATCTGGCTGCGGTGCGCCGCCGCCGGCTTCCGGCGGCCGCCATCACCCAGGCTTTGCAGCGGATCATGCACCGCCGGTTGGTGGTCCCGGTCTTTGCGGGTGCGGACGGGAAACCGCCCGCGGTATTCGTCGCACTACTGCAGAGGCTGCCCTGGCTGACGGCGATCCCGGCCCGCGTCATCGGCGTCGGCGTGCGCCCCGAACGCGCGCCTGCCTACGCCCGGCGATAACCCCTCGGGTGTGCGACATCACTGTCACCGGGACCAGCCCCCGCCGCAAACCTACGGTATCGTAGGTTACTGATCGGTAACTTAGGAAGGACGGGTTCCGTGACGGATATGAAGTATCTCGAGCTCAATGGCGACCGGGTCGCCTACCAGGACGAAGGCCACGGTTCAGCGGTCCTGCTCATCCACGGGATGGGCGGCAGTTCGCAGACCTGGCGTGAGGTGCTGCCGCATCTGGCGGCCCGGCACCGGGTGATCGCGCCTGATCTGATTGGCCACGGGCAGTCCGATAAGCCGCGTACCGACTACTCGCTGGGTGCGTTCGCGGTGTGGCTGCGCGACCTTCTCGACCAGCTCGGCATCTCGCGGGTGACGGTCGTCGGGCACTCACTCGGTGGCGGCGTCGCGATGCAGTTCGCACACCAGCATCCCGACTACGTCGAACGGATGGTTCTGATCAGCAGCGGTGGACTGGGGTCCGAAGTCGGACACACGCTGCGGCTGATGTCGGCGCCCGGCGCAGAATTCGTGCTGCCGGTGATCGCGCCGCAGAAGGTCGTTGCCGCCGGCGAGCGGCTGCGGGGCTGGCTGGCTTCGCTGGGAGTGCGCAGCGCCCAGGCCGACGAGACATGGAGCGCCTACAGGTCGCTCGCCGACCCGAAGACCCGGATCGCTTTCCTGCGAACCTTGCGCTCCGTCGTCGACTACCGCGGCCAGTCGGTGAGCGCGTTCAACAAGATGCACTTCACCGCAGGCCTGCCCACGCTGCTGATCTGGGGCGAGCGGGACCGGTTGATCCCGACGGCTCACGGACGGGATGCCCATGAGGCACTGCCCGGCAGCACTCTGGTGACACTCGACGGCGTCGGGCACTTCCCGCACGTGGAGGCGCCACTGGCCGTCACCGACACGATCGACGACTTCATGGCCGCGACCCCACCCTGGCAGTGGCAGCGGCCGGGCCGGCGCACCGACGTCGCCGACGCGCTGCGCTGCTGACGCCGGCGCGGTACACGACGACCGCTGCCAGTTCTTCGCCGGTGCTGAGCGCATCACCCCACGGCTGCTGCACCACCGCCGACCCTAGCGACCGGGATTCACCCCGCCGTTCCGATGACCTCGATACGACAAGCCGGACCGTGCGCGCGAGCCAACCGAGCATCGAGAGTCAGCAACGTGGCGTCGAACGCTTCGGCCAGGGCGACATAGAACGCGTCCCAACCCCGGACTGAGTCGCGTAGATCCCAGGCGCGGTCCATGATCCAGCGATGTCCGAATCGCTCGC
>JBMOKE010000306.1:0-2218 GCA_049315425.1 Mycobacterium sp.
TGACGGTGGTGCCGTATTTCTGGAGCGACCAGTACGACGTGAAGATCCAGTGCCTTGGTGAACCGGAGGCAGACGACATCGTGCATCTCGTGTCCGACGACGGACGCAAGTTCCTGGCGTACTACGAGCGCGATGGCGTGCTGGCCGGTGTGGTCGGTGGCGGTATGCCCGGCAAGGTAATGAAAGCCCGCACCAAGATCGCTGCCGGTGCGCCGATCGGTGACGTTCTCGACTGAGATGCGATCTAGGGCAGCCCGGCGGCGACGGCATCGAAGGCGTCGCCGAGCGCCTGGGGCAGTGCTACCGACTCGTGGGCAAGCCAGTATTCATGCGCCGACAGGGCAACCCCGAGCATGAGCCAGGCGATGGTCTGCGGTATCAGGTCATGCGGCCGGGCACCGGTGCGTCGGGCTACGAAGTCGGCCACCACGGCGCGCCATCCCGCGTACATGGTCATCGAGTAGGCCTGAAGTTCTGCGCTTTGCAGGATCACCCGCATGCGTTGGCGGTGATGCGCGGTCCCGGACTCATCGAAAGTGTTGAAGTCCAGTAGCGCAGCGCGCAGTGTCGGGCCGATCGGAGCCGATGGATCTGTTGCGTCCAGCAGTGCTGCGAAGTGCTCCAGGTAGGCGTCGAAGTCACCCCACGGGATCGCGTTCTTGGAGGAGTAGTAGCGGAACAGCGTGCGCCGCGCTATCCCGGAGGCCAATGCGACGTCTTCAACGCTGACCTCGCTGAAACCGTAGGTATCGAACAGGTCTACCGCGATATCGGCGATGCGGCCCGGCGTCGTGGAGCGGCGGCGTCCGACCCGGGACGGGGTGTGGCTGTTCTCCATCAGCAAACCCCCTTCCGTTTCGGCACCTGATGCCATATTCTGTCGGATAAGTCGCCGGAATGTCGACGAATCGGGCTGAGAACAGACGAGGAAGGTCCCCTTTATGGAGCCGAGTAGCAACGAAATCGGAACCGAGACCGAGTTGGTCACCGAGGCCCTCGTCGAAGAGGTGTCCATCGACGGGATGTGCGGGGTCTACTGACCGTGCCCGCCCACGCAGTGGGCGACAACCCTGCGAGTCCGCCGGCGTTCGATTCCTCGCTGTGCTGGCGGCTGCACCCCCAGGTGGCGGTGCGCCCCGAGCCGTTCGGGGCGCTGCTGTACCACTTCGGCACCCGCAAGCTGTCGTTCCTCAAGAACCGAACCATCCTGGCCATCGTCGAGTCGCTCGACGATCAGCCAGACGTTTCCTCGGCCCTTGTGGCCGCCGGTGTGGACCACGGCCAGGAGGCACCGTATCTGCACGCTCTGAGCGTGCTTGCGGCCTCGAACATGTTGGTACGTAAGGAATCCTCATGACATCTGTCGCGCCGGTCCCTCGGCTCATCGAACAGTTCGAGCAGGGTCTCGACGCGCCGATCTGTCTCACCTGGGAACTCACCTATGCGTGCAACCTGGCCTGTGTGCACTGTCTGTCCTCATCGGGCAAGCGCGATCCCCGTGAGCTGTCGACAGAACAGTGCAAGGCGATCATCGATGAACTCGAGCGCATGCAGGTGTTCTACGTCAACATCGGCGGCGGGGAGCCGACCGTACGGCCGGACTTCTGGGAACTCGTCGACTACGCCACCGCGCATCACGTCGGAGTGAAGTTCTCCACCAACGGGGTCCGCATCACCGCCGAGGTCGCCGAGCGCCTGGCGGCCAGCGACTACGTCGACGTGCAGATCTCGCTGGACGGCGCGACCGCGGAGGTCAACGACGCGGTGCGCGGACCCGGTTCGTTCGACATGGCGATTCGCGCGCTGGAGAACCTTGCCAACGCAGGCTTCGCGGACGCCAAGATCTCCGTGGTCGTCACCCGCCACAATGTCGCCCAACTCGACGACTTCAAGGCCCTGGCCGACCGCTATGGCGCGACACTGCGGATCACCCGGCTGCGCCCTTCGGGCCGGGGTGCGGATGTGTGGGATGAGTTGCATCCGACTTCCACCCAACAGGTGGAGCTCTACAACTGGCTTGTCGCCAAGGGTGATCGGGTGTTGACCGGCGACTCCTTCTTCCATCTGTCTGGTCTGGGCGCTCCCGGTGCCTTGGCCGGGCTGAACATGTGCGGTGCCGGCCGGGTGGTCTGCCTGATCGATCCCATCGGCGATGTCTACGCCTGCCCGTTCGCCATCCATGACCGCTTCCTGGCCGGAAATGTTTTATCCGACTCCG
>JBMOKE010000307.1:0-2196 GCA_049315425.1 Mycobacterium sp.
GATTGCTCCGGCGCGCAGGTAGATCGCCGTGAGAAGCGGCTTGAGAGCCAGCAGTACCGCAGCGGCGGTCAGAAGATAGGACAGCCGCGGATTGGGCCAGTCCAGGAGCCGGCCGATCGTGGGTGACCGGCGCGGCCACCGCCACGGCCAAGCTGGAGGTGATCAATGCGCGTTCTCGCGGCCGAGCGAGGCGCCCGAGCCGACCACCAACACCTGCAGGGCGGAATCGATCATCATCGCCAGCCGGGGGATGGGGCTGCGACCGGTGATCGCCTCGGCAACCGTCGGCACCGGGCCGTGGCGCCGCAGCAGCCACCAACCGCAGCCGGCCAGCGCACCGCCGATCATCGGCCCCACCGCCCGCCGGATGGGACTCGAAGCGGTGACGCCGTCGAGGAGGCTGCCGAAGCTGTAGTGATAGGTGAGGTGTTCGATGAAATCCAGTAGAACGCTCCTGGCCAGGCCCGCCAGCCCGGCAAGTAGTCCGATCGCCATTACCGCACAGCCGAATTCGAGGTTGCGACGGTCCACCCGTTGAATTTAGCCGTTGGGGAATGTGGAGTCGGTAGGGTGGCGCGAGTGCGACGGCGCATGCAGAGGAGGGCCGATGCCTGCTGTTCCGCGGCTGTTGTTCGTGCACGCCCATCCCGATGACGAGACCATCAACAATGGTGTGACCATGGCGCGGTATGCCGCGCGCGGTGCCGCCGTGACCGTGTTGACCTGCACCCTCGGCGAGGAGGGCGAGATCATCGAGGAGCCCTGGATGCAGCTGGGCTTCGCCGACGCCGATCAACTGGGCGGCTACCGGATCGGCGAACTGACCGTCGCGCTGAGGCATCTCGGAGTCGGCGGACCGCGATACCTCGGCGGGGCCGGCTGCTGGCGGGATTCGGGAATGCCGGGCACACCGCCGCGTCGGCGCACCAGGTTCGTCGATGCCGACTTCGACGAAGTTGTCGGCCAACTTGCGGCCGTGATCGCCGAACTGCGTCCGCACGTCGTGGTGACCTACGACCCGGGCGGCGGTTACGGCCACCCCGACCACATCCAGGCGCACCGGATCACCACTGCCGCGCTATCCGCCGCCGCCGATTCTTGGGCGGTGCCGAAGTTCTACTGGACAGTCACCGCCGCCAACACTTTTCGCGCCGGCCTCGAGGCGCTTGGTCCCGACGATGTCCTCGGGGATTGGATCTGGCCGCCCGCCGATGCGTCATACGGATTTCCCGATGACCGGATCACCGCGGTCATTGACGCTTCGGAGCACCTGCCGGCGAAGATCGCGGCTATCGGCGCCCACGCCACCCAGATGATGCTCGGGCCGACGGGCCGTGCGTTCACGCTGTCGAACAAACTGATCCTGCCTGTGCTGAGTCAGGAGCACTACGTACTTGTCTCGGGCCGATCGGGCGAGACGGACGAGAAGGGCTGGGAACACGACCTTCTGGCAGGCCTTGATCTCACCGCGGAGTAGTGCCCTGGAAAGCCGAGGCGCACCAATTGTCCTGGCCCTGCTGGCCGTCGATGGTGTTGTGTCCGCTGTCCTGGGAGCACTGCTACTCCCGATGTATCTCGGCGCGGTCCCATTTCCGATCAGCGCCCTGCTGAGTGGAGTTGTCAATGCGGCCCTGGTATGGGCAGCGGGTTATTGGACAGACTCCAAAAGGCTGGCGGCCCTTCCGCTGTGGGCGTGGCTGGTGACGGTGGCAGGATTCACGCTCGGCGGCCCAGGTGGTGACATTGTCTTTGGTGGGCCGGGAATCATGGCCTATTCGGTGCTCGTCCTGTTGGCCTTGGGCGCGTTGCCGCCGGCGCTGATATTGCGCCGAATGTCCTGAGGCGCGCGCGTCCGCTGTTGCGGCAGACGGATCGCGTCCGCCGCCTGTGGAGTGACGTCGGGAGCCGCGACTGCTGCCTGCGGCGCGGGACTGGTCACAGCGTGTTGCAACCGGACGCCGCTGCGACTCGCGGAACGCGCGGCGCGGGACGCCTTGACGGCCACGGGCAGTGCGGCGTCCAGGTGCTCGGAGATGTCCTCGATCGGCGCGGGTGTGGTTTCGGATGTGTCCGACGCCGCCTCAGCGGAGGCGGCCGTGTCCGACGCCGCCTCAGCGGAGGCGGCCGTGTCCGACGCCGCGGGCGCGGAGCTAATCCGGGCGGCTGCGGAGGCAGTGCCAACGTCGGCCCGGCCTG
>JBMOKE010000308.1:0-2194 GCA_049315425.1 Mycobacterium sp.
CGGCCTCGGCCATCAACTGGGCATGGCAGCTGCGCTCCATGGTGATGAACCACCAGGCCGCTTCTTCCACCGAGTGCCCGACGGTCAGCAGTCCGTGGTTGCGCAGGATCGCTGCCTTGTTGCCGGCCAGAGCGTGCGCGATGCGCTTGCCCTCTTCGGTATCGAGGACGACACCGGAATAGTCATCGAACAGCGCGTGGTCTTCGTAGAAGGCGCAGGCATCCTGGGTGATCGGGTCGAGTGTGCGACCCAGCGTCGACCACGTCTTGCCGTACACCGAGTGTGAGTGGGCCGCACCGATGACGTCGGGGCGCGCGGCGTGAACCTGGGAGTGGATGGCGAACGCGGCCTGGTTCACCGGCATATCGCCCTGCACGACGGTGCCGTCGTGGCGCACCAGCAGCAGATCGCTGACCCGGATGTGCCCGAAGTGCATGCCGAACGGGTTCACCCAGAAGTGGTCGGTGAACTCCGGGTCGCGGGCGGTGATATGCCCGGCCACGCCCTCGTCGAAACCGAACTTGCTGAACAGCCGGAACGCCGCGGCAAGGTTCTGCTTGCGGTGCAGGCGTTCCTGCTCGATATCGCGTTCCTGGGGCAGCAGCGACGAGATATTGCCGCCCGCCATCTTCTGAGCCTGTTCGGCGTGGGTGTCAGCCATGGCCGTCAGATTACGCCGGTCTGGAAGGGGGTACACCGTTTAGAACTTGATGTAGCCGCTGCCAAGCTGCGGGCCAGACTGCCGTGGCGGGACCGGTGCTAGCGTTAGCACTGTGGGTCCTCGCGTTTTTATCTCACTAGTTCTGGGCGTTGGCCTGGTTCTCAACGCTGGTTCAGGAGTAGCCTCCGCCGCCGTACCTGGGCCGTTACCCGCCGCACAGGTCGTTGCTGTTCCTGCTTGGTTCGCCAGCCTGCACCTGGATGCCGGAAAACCGCTCCTCAAGAACTACTGCCCCAACCGCGCTAGCTAGCCCCAGTCGCACAAGGAGGCTTAGATCCGGTCTCGGCTGGGCAGCTACACCGTGACGGGCGTGAACCGCGCGGCGTCCGGAACGGGCGTGCGACGGCTGGTCGAGAAGTCTGTCGTGGTCAAGTCCACCACGTACGGCACAGGATCGCCGATCGTTCGGTAGCCGTACCGGCGGTCGGTGAGATTGCACACCGTCACCCAGCTTGTGACCTCGTCAACCACCTGACCAGGCTTGAACTCTTCGGTGATAATGCCCGCCGGGATGTCGAAGCTGTTGATCACGTGCAGGCATGCCGATTCGGCAGACGCGGCATCGGCGGGCTCGTCGATGAGCAGCACCAGCGCGGCCGCGCGCACGAACCGTGAGGGCGGGGTGTAATCGCCGGGCAATCCGCGCAGTCCGCCGCCCTGCCCCAGCGGGTGAAGGGTGCTGTCGCCCACCGTGGTGGTGGGATTGACCGCCGAGATGCCCACGTAATTGCGCAGGTTGGTGATGTGCCAGTCGAGGAACGGCCCGTTAGTGCCCACCCCAGTGGGGTTGTCGACGATGCTCATTCCCTCGGGGCGGAATTCGATGGCCGCCGAGCCCGTGGCGTCGTGCAGCAGGAAGTGCAGCGGCGGATTGAACCCCAAGCCCGGGTCAACGCCCACCACGTTCATGCCTGCCGCGGCGGCCTTGGCCTCCGCAACGTTCTTGCAGGTACCCAGCAGGTAGGCGATGACATCCATCTCGCCGATGTCGTTTCCCGCGCCTGTCGGCTCCGCGTAGTCGCAGAACCCGGCCATGTACAGCGCGTGAGCACTCAGTCCCTCGGTGTTCATGCCATCTGCAAGAAGCCCGTCACCCCAGGCACCCATGCCGACGATGCCGCACTGCGGCGTCCAGGCGATACCGTCCTTCACCCCGGCAGAAGCACGTGGCAGCCCCGCCGCCACAACCTGGACCTCCCACGGAATGAGGTCGGGGAACTCCATGGTGCGCCCCACAACAACGGTGCCGTCCGCGGCCGGCTTGATTTTGAAGTTGGTGCACATGCGACCACTCTATTATTCCGCCGGCCCTGTCCTCTCCAATGAATGCATCTACCAAATACACAAGGTCCGACGGTGTCGGCTGGCCGGTGTTGCCGAGCACTGAAAACGCCGATGATGCGGTTACCTTCGATGAAGGCGGAGATGGCGGGGTTGGTCGCCACGGCGACGGAGTGATCGGCGTGGCGACGG
>JBMOKE010000309.1:0-2186 GCA_049315425.1 Mycobacterium sp.
CCAGGCAAAGCAGGCGGATACGACCCCAAGAAGGGCGGCAAGTTCGAGCCGGCCACGAAAGCGGCGCCGCCGCCCCCGCCCCGGCCCGGGCGCAAAAAGGACTAGACGCTAGCCGCGAAGGAGGCCTTTGAGCGCCTCGCGGGTATTGCGGGCCTCGTCGGGCGTCGCACCGAACTCCACTGCGGCGAAGTCGGTCACGCCGATCCCGGCGAGTGCGCCGACGCGGTCCTGCACCTCGGCCGCCGAGCCGATGATCGCGATATCGGCCGGGCCCGCCACACCCTCGCGGTCGAGCATTGCCCGATAGCTGGGCAACCCACCGTAGGCCGCGAATGTCTCCGCGGCGCGAGCCGCCGCGCCCGCCCGATCGTCGGTGACGCACACCGGAAGCGCCGCAATGACCCGCGGCGCCGGTCGGCCGAATTCGTCGGCCGCCTTGGTGATGGACGGGACGATGTGATTCGCGAGTGTGACCGGACCCGTGCACCAGGTCAGCGTCCCGTCTGCCATGGCCGCGGTGACGCGCAGCATCTGCTCCCCCAGTGCGGCGACCACCACACTGAAACCATCCGATCCCTTGGCGCTGATCGCCGCGTGCACCTTGTACATCTCGCCATCGAAATTGGCAAACTCATTGCGCGATAACGGCATCAGCACACTGAGGTATTCGCGCAGGTGACGAACCGGCTTGTCGTAGCTGAGCCCGAACATGTTCTCGACGACGATCTTGTGGCTCAGACCGATCCCAAGGGTGAACCGGCCTCCTGACGCGGCCGCCACGGTATGGGCCTGCTGGGCCATCGCGTGCGGATGGCGCGGGAATGTCGGCACCACCGCGGTGCCCAGTTCGATGCGGGGCACCTTCGTGCCGACTACCGCCAGCACAGTCAGCGCATCGTGGCCGAAGATATTGGGCACCCAGAAAGCGGCAAAGCCGTCGCGCTCGACCGTGTCGGCCTCGGCGACGATGTCATCCAGGGTTCCGTCGTTGACCGCGGTGCTGAAGATTCCTAATTCCATGGCCCCGACGCTACAACCCTGGCCCAGCCGGGCGTACTAGCCCTGCGCCTCCACCGAGACCGGCTGCCACTCTTCCCAGGTTTTGAGTCGGCTTTCGTAGTCCGCCTTGGCCAGCGTCAACGGCAGTTCCCCGAAGAACACCCGCAGGGGCGGGTTCGGTGCGTCGACCACCTTGAGGATCGCCGAGGCGGATGCTTTCGGGTCACCGGGTGTGGAGATGCGCTGGGCGCGCACCCGTTCGGCCGCCTCATGCACCTCGCGATAGTCGGGCAGCGGGGCTGAGCGCGTCGAGGAGGAGCCGGCCCAGTCGGTGGCGAACGATCCCGGCTCGATCAGCGTCACGTGCACACCGAACGCCGCAACTTCCTGGGCCAGCGACTGGGAGAACCCCTCCAGCGCCCACTTCGAGGCGTGGTACATCCCGACGTTCGGGAACGCGGTGATCCCGCCGATCGAGGACACCTGGATGATGTGTCCGCTGCGCTGAGCGCGCAGATAGGGCAGAGCCGCCTGGGTAACCCACAGCGCGCCAAAAACATTGGTCTCGATCTGTGCGCGCGCCTCCTGCTCGGTCAGCTCCTCGACGAAACCGAAATGCCCGTAGCCGGCGTTGTTGACGACGATGTCCAGCCGCCCGAAGTGATCGTGCGCACACTTGACCGCCTCAAAGTCGGCCGCCCGGTCGGTGACATCGAGCGTGATCGGCAGAATCGCGGCGCCGTAGCTCTCGACCAGATCGGCCAGGGTGTCGGTATCGCGCGCGGTGGCGGCGACCTTATCGCCCCGCTGGAGTGCGGCAATCGCCCACTGGCGGCCGAAACCGCGGGATGCGCCGGTGATGAACCAGACCTTCTCGCTCACGTGATTCCTAACTGTTTTTTGCAACTCCCCCGCGAAACATCCACGAAGATCGGCCCGGCATTGTCGAACCCGGCCAACTCGGGATTGCTCTGCTTCATCTCACTGACGGAGGCGTCGATGCACCGTTGCAGACGCTGCTCATCGGAGTTGCGCCACTGGTCATACCAGATCAGACCGGCAGCAACGAGGCCAACGGCCAGGTAGATCCAGACCCGGGGATTCCTCAGCAGGTTCATCGGTAGCCAGTATCAGCCAGTGCAGAAGAGCGGGTCAATTCCACCCGAGTGCGATTAATGTCAGGCGGG
>JBMOKE010000310.1:0-2175 GCA_049315425.1 Mycobacterium sp.
GGTCATGGTCTCCCAGCAGGGCGGCAGCGGCGTGCAGTGCTCCCTGCACCCCTAAGCGGCGCTCGCTGAACGCGGATTCAGTTGAGGTTGGCTGCGTTGAAGGTGTCGCATTTGTTGGGATCACCGGTCTGGTAGCCCACGGTGAACCACTTTTGACGTTGTTCGGACGAGCCGTGTGTCCACTTCTCGGGGTTGACCCGACCGGTGGCCTCTTTCTGGATCCGGTCGTCACCGACCGATGACGCCGCGGACAGCGCGTCGGCGATGTCCTTGTCGCTCAATGGCTCCAAGAACGTCACATCGGTTCCCTGCTGTTTGGTGATTGCCGCATAGTGCGCCCACACTCCGGCGTAGCAGTCGGCCTGAAGCTCTGAGCGCACCCCACCGCCGGTTGCTCCTTGCGCGCCCTGCTGGGCGCGACCGAGGTCACCGAGCAGGTTCTGGACATGATGGCCATACTCATGGGCCACCACGTATTCCTGGGCCAGCGGCCCGCCACTGGACCCGAACTGAGTCTGGAGCACCTTGAAGAAGTCGGTGTCGAAGTAGGCGGTCTTATCGGGCGGGCAGTAGAACGGGCCGACATCACTGCTCGCCGGACCGCAACCGGTTTGTACCTGGTCCTTGAACAACCGCAGCTTGGGGGGCTTGTAGCCGCGCAACAGTTGCTGCCACACCCCGTCGACAGAGTTGCCGGTGGCCACCACCCGGCATTCGACGAAGTTGTTGGCGTCAGCGCCGGTCCGGCACTTGGCCAGGTCGAAGCCGGGTTGCGATTGGGCGGCGGGGCCCATCGGTTGCTGGTTGAGCACCGGGCCGGGGTCGACTCCGAGGAATAGCGCCAGCAGCACGATCACCAGGCCGCCGACGCCACCACCGATCGCGATGCCGCGGCCACCACCGCCACCGGTACTGGTGGTGTTGCTCGTGTCGATCCGCATACCTTCGTTGAAGGTCATCTGCGCTCCTTGATGCTGCCGCTGCCCACCGATGAACAGCCCCGTCAAGCTTGCCACAACTGCCTTTGCCGGTGTTGGCCGTCAACCCATTCGGCGCAGTCCATAGACTCGCCCTGTCGGTTCCCCGTTTCCTAGGAGTGTCAGTGCTGCGCAGTCATGCCGCCGGATCGTTGCGGGCCTCCGATGCCGGCCGACAGGTCACCCTGGCAGGCTGGGTTGCACGCCGCCGCGATCACGGCGGGGTGATCTTCATCGACCTGCGCGATTCCGCCGGCGGGCTGGAGCGCAGCGACCCGGGAGGTGGACCCAGCGTCGCCCAGGTGGTGTTCAGGGATGCCGACGTGCTGGACCAGGCGCACCGTCTACGCGCGGAGTTCTGCGTCGTCGTCTCCGGTGTTGTCGAGATCCGGCCTGAGGGCAACGCCAACTCCGATATCGCCACCGGTGAAATCGAGGTGAATGCGACGTCGTTGACGGTGCTGGGGGAGTGCGCGCCGCTGCCCTTCCAGCTCGATGAGGTGGCCGGCGAGGAAGCGCGGCTGAAATACCGCTATCTGGACATGCGCCGAGAAGGTGGGCCGGGTGACGCAATCCGGCTGAGGTCCCGCGTCAACGCCGCCGCACGGTCAGTACTGGCAGCCCATGACTTTGTCGAGATCGAGACACCCACGCTGACCCGCTCCACGCCGGAAGGGGCGCGTGACTTCCTGGTGCCGGCCCGACTGCAACCCGGTTCGTTCTACGCGCTGCCACAGAGTCCACAGCTGTTCAAACAGCTGCTCATGGTGGGCGGGATGGAACGGTACTACCAGATTGCCCGCTGCTATCGCGATGAGGATTTCCGCGCTGACCGTCAGCCGGAGTTCACCCAACTCGATATGGAGATGAGCTTCGTCGACACCGACGACGTCATGGGCGTCGCCGAAGAGATCCTGACCGCACTGTGGGCGCTGATCGGTTACGACCTCCCGCGGCCGATCCCGCGGATGACGTATGCCGATGCGATGCGTCGGTTCGGATCGGATAAGCCGGATCTGCGTTTCGGCCTCGAACTCGTCGAATGCACCGAGTATTTCGCCGACACGCCGTTCCGCGTTTTCCAGGCGCCGTACGTAGGCGCGGTGGTGATGCCTGGCGGTGCGTCACAGCCGCGACGGACTTTGGACGGCTGGCAGGACTGGGCCAAGCAGCGCGGGCACCGGGGACTGGCCTACGT
>JBMOKE010000091.1:0-9663 GCA_049315425.1 Mycobacterium sp.
TGGTGGGCTCGTCGAGCAGCAACAGGTTGCCGCCCTCCTTGAGGGTCAGCGCCAGATTGAGCCGGTTACGTTCACCGCCCGAGAGCACACCGGCCGGCTTCTGCTGATCGGGGCCCTTGAATCCGAAGGCCGACACGTAGGCCCGGGAAGGGATTTCATTCTGGCCGACCTGGATGTAGTCGAGTCCATCGGAGACCACCTCCCAGACGTTTTTCTTCGGGTCAATGCCGCCGCGCGACTGATCGACATAGCTGAGCTTGACGGTGTCACCGACGCGCACGGTGCCGCTGTCCGGTTTCTCCAGCCCGACGATGGTCTTGAACAGGGTGGTCTTGCCGACACCATTGGGCCCGATCACGCCGACGATCCCGTTGCGGGGCAGGGTGAAGGACAGATCCTTGATGAGGATGCGCCCGTCATAGCCCTTATCCAAGTGATCGACCTCGACCACGATGCTGCCCAGGCGCGGACCGACCGGGATCTGGATCTCCTCGAAGTCGAGCTTGCGGGTCTTTTCGGCTTCGGCCGCCATCTCCTCGTAGCGCGCCAGTCGCGACTTGCTCTTAGCCTGGCGGGCTTTGGCACCGGAACGCACCCAGGCCAGTTCTTCTTTGAGTCGCCGTTGCAGCTTCTGGTCCTTCTTGCCCGACACCTCGAGACGTTCGGCCTTCTTCTCCAGATAGGTGGAGTAGTTGCCCTCGTACGGGTAGGCGCGGCCGCGGTCGAGTTCGAGGATCCACTCGGCGACGTTGTCCAGGAAGTAGCGGTCGTGGGTGACGGCCAGGATCGCGCCCTTGTAGTCGGCGAGGTGCTGTTCGAGCCACTGCACGCTCTCGGCGTCGAGGTGGTTGGTCGGCTCATCGAGCAGCAGCAGATCGGGCTTGCTCAGCAGCAGTTTGCACAGTGCCACCCGCCGCCGCTCGCCACCCGACAGGCGGGTGACCGGGTCATCGGGCGGCGGGCAGCGCAGGGCATCCATTGCCTGCTCCAACTGGGAGTCCATATCCCAGGCATCAGCATGGTCAAGCTCCTCCTGAAGCTGACCCATCTCCTCCATCAGCTCGTCGGTGTAGTCGGTGGCCATGAGCTCCGCGACCTCGTTGAAGCGGTCAAGCTTCACCTTGATCTCGCCCATCCCCTCCTCCACGTTTCCGCGAACAGTCTTCTCTTCGTTCAGCTGCGGTTCCTGCTCCAGGATCCCGACGGTCGCGCCGGGAGCCAGGAAGGCATCACCATTGTTGGCCTGGTCGAGCCCCGCCATGATGCGCAGGACGCTGGACTTACCGGCGCCGTTGGGGCCGACGACCCCGATTTTGGCGCCCGGCAGGAAACTCAGCGTGACGTCGTCAAGGACCACCTTGTCGCCGTGGGCCTTGCGGACCTTGCGCATGGTGTAGATGAATTCGGCCATTGGCACATCCTAGGCAGGCGCCCCCAGCACCAATTCCTCCGAGTCGGCCTGCTCGCCGCCCTCGGCATCAGCGGTGTCGTCATCGCTATCGGCCTCGGCATCGGACCCGGCGGCGGTTGCTGCGGTGGACTGGGAGTTCTGGGGCTGGCCCGACTGCTCGATGCGGGCGATCACCCGGGCGAGATCCGGACCCACCGCGGTGGCACGCATCTCCAACGATGCTCGCTTGACTCCCTCACGGTCCTCGTACTCGCTGGTGTGAGCGGTGCCGACCGCGATCACCGCGGCACCCTTGTACAGGCCGGCGCCGACTCCGGTGACCAACCTGCCCCAGCAGTTGACGGTGATGAACAGCGAGTTGCCCGGCTCCCAGGTGCCTTCACCAGTGCGGCGACGGGAGTTACTGGCGACCCGGAAGCTGATCACTTCCTGGTCGCCGACGACGCGGCGGCGCGGATCGGTGACGATTCGGCCGACGACGGTGATCGGTGTTTCGAACATGACTGTTGTCCTTTCATAGCAGTGCGGGTGTGCCCCTCCATTGAGCGCTGAACCGCCGACGTTCCAGACCCGCAAACCGCGCGGGCCCGACCAAGGTGTGGATAGATGCCGGACTGGGGAGAAACTCAGCGGTTAACGCCGTCACGACGGGCCAGCTCGGCCAACATCGCGTTGTACGCCGACATATCAGCGTCGTGATCGCGGACGGCAGCCCGGTCCATGCGGGTGGATGTGCGCCGGTCGCTGCGCTGCCACTGGATCAGCAGTGCCAGCAGCACCACCACCAGTGGTATCTCACCGGCTGCCCATGCGATAGAACCGCCGAGATGCTGATCACCGAGAAGATCGGTGTGCCAGGGCAATTGCAGCGAACGATAGAACCCCCCGGCGAGAACCTCACCCAGGCCCATCAACAAGATGCCGAAAAACGCGTGGAGTGGGATTGAGGCGAACACCATCCCAAACTTGCCGAGCGGCGGAATCGGTCGAGGAGTGGGATCGATCCCGATCACCGCCCAGTAGAAGAGGTAACCCGTGAGCAGGAAATGGACGTTCATCAACACATGCGCACCGTGATGGGAGGCCGCGGCGTCGAAGATGCCGCCGAAGTACAGCGCATAGAACCCGGCGACGAACATCACGGTGGCCACCACCGGATGGGTGAAGAACCTCGACACTCCACTGTGCAGGCCGGCCAGCAGCCATTCCCGCGGACCGGGCGGGTTACCCTTGCCCGCCGTCGGCAGAGCCCGCAGCGCAAGCGTCGTCGGAGCACCCAGCACCAACAGGACCGGGGTGAGCATCGACAGCAGCATGTGACCTGCCATGTGCATGCTGAACATGGCCGGCATGTATCGGCCGAGCCCCGATGAGGTGGTGAACAGCAACACCGCGCAGCCCAGCAACCAGGACGCCGTGCGGCCGGCCGGCCACGGATCTCCGCGTCGATGCAACCGGATGACCCCGGCGATGTACACCGCCGCAAAAACGATTGCGGCGCTGCCGAATACGAGATCAAAATGCCAACCCAGCAGGATCCGCGCCACCGTGGGCGGGCCGTCCAAGTCGTACCCGAGCGCGACCTCCACCGCTGACGGGTTGAGAACGGACGGCGGTGGCGGCGGGGTGCGGCCCAGCCCGACGGCAATACCGAAGGCCCCACCGAAAACCAGCGCTTCGATCACCGCCAGCCGGATCAGGGGGGCGCGGGAGTCGGGATCGGACTGCAACGCCGCGACCGCCCCGGTGCGCTGCCGCCAACCGATCACGCCCAGGGTGAGCAGCGCTGCGGCCTTGGCGACCACCAGCCAGCCATAGGACGTCGAGAACACGTCGGTGAGCCGAATCCGGACGCCGGCATTGATGATCCCGGACACTGCCATGGCGATGAAGCACCAGAGGGCGACGGCCGAGAACCGGCGGGCCGCGAGGTCGGCGTGCTCGCCGCCGCGCAACGCGTGCGCCAGCAGTGCCAGCAGTCCCCCGGCCCATAGCGAGCCTGCGACCAAGTGGATCAGCAGGCTGTTGGTCGCCAGATCATGCGACCCGCCCACCGATGAATGTCCGGTCAGACCCAGCGGCACCAGGGTGAGCAATGACCCGGCGAACAGCACCGGCGTCGGTGACCACCGCAGCACCACCCGCGCAGCCACCGTGACCGCCAGCGCCAGCACGGCAGTCCAACGCCAGGCCGACGCGGTCTCCACCAGATCGGCGGCCCGCCAAACCTCCACCGGGTTGAGATGCTCGCGCAGGGGTTTTCCGGAGACGTCAGAAACCGTCAGTGCTATCAGCAATACCGCGCAGATCGTCCAGACGCCGGAGGCGACGGTGGCCAATCGCAGGGCGCGGTAACCGGAGGCGTCGAGCACACCGTTGTCCTGAGGCGGGGTGAAGAACGCCGCGAACATGAACCCTCCGACGGCAGTCACCGCGGCGATTTCACCTACGGCGCGGACGAACGGCAGACCCAGCGTGGTGACCGGACCCGGATCGGGAAGGCCGGTCGCGGTCAGGACGTCGGCGAGTGCCAGTGCCCCGATACCGGCGGCAATCATGCCGGCGAGCACCGCGACCGCAGTCAGCACCGGCCACGCGCTGCGGGTCACCGGTGCAGCAGTCGACGTCACGGGTCCAGCCTAGGCGGCGCCCCAGGCGCACTAGGCCGGCTGCGGATCAGGGCTTGGGTGCGTAGTTGTAGTTGACGTTATCGGCGTCGACGGTCGTCACCGTGACGAGGTATACCTGACCCGCCAAGTCGGTGGAAACCGTGCACTCGATGGTCTGGCCCGTCGTGGCTTGCAGGTCACCCACGCAGTCGACAGTGTCCGGCGCCTGACCCCCGTTAGCCGCCAGTTCCTCCAACAGTGCGTCCTCGAGCTGCTGCTTGGGCGTCACTCCGAGCGCCGACTTAGCGGTGGTACCGGACCCGCTGAGCTGGTTCTGCGCGTCGGTAGCACTCGGGGAACTTGTAGCACTAGCCGAAGGCGTGCTGGTCGTCTCGGCTTTCTTCGAACAGCCAGAGAGTCCGGCGCCGAGCAGTAACGCCGCGGCGAGCGCAGCCATGCAGGCCGCGCCGTGGGATTTGTTCACGCTCATCGTTCTCCTCATCTCGGTTGCGCCGTTTCTCGGGCATAGAACTGTTCTCGCGAAAGCTGATAGATGCGCTCCATGTCGGCGATGATCTCACGTAGTTCGCCGAGATAGGCGCGTCTACGCTCACGTAAGTCGGACGAGGGCTCAAGCAACTTCTGATCGGCGGCCACCTGCCTGGCAGTGGCGAACAGCAGCGCCGACACCGACTCGGTGTTGCTCACCAGACCCTGAGCCGCGTACTGGCTACCCACCCCCAGCGCCATCTTCGTCAGTTCCTTGTCGCCGATATCGGTCGGCGCATCGCAGAGGACGTCGGCGACGATCTCGTAGGCCTCGAAGAAGGGCCGCAACATCGCGTCGGCCATCAACGGCCGTTTGGCCCGCAACAGCGCGTCGACGGCGTCCGGGCCGGCGTCGAGTTGAGACTTCCAGTCGTCGTTCCAGGTGAGTTCCTCGGCGATGTTCTCGCGGAAAGTAGCCGAGGGGGCGAAGTAGAAGTCGAATTTCAGCAGCGACCGAAGCCGCATCGCCTGCGCCCAGAACGCGTCCACCCGTTCGCCCTCGGCCGCCCGTGCCGCGTGCACCAGCGCCAACTCCACGATGGAGGTTTCCAGGAATGCATGGATCAGGGAGTTTCGGTAGAACGCCGCCTCAAGTTCCTGTTCGGGCGCGATTCGCCACACCGGTTCGTGGCCGCCGTCGACCCGGGTCACCGGATGACCGCCGGACAGCGCATCGAGGGCGGCGCGCACACCGTCGGTCGAGTGCAGACGCAACGCGCTGTTGGTCATCGGAGTCTTCTTGCGCTCCAGATAGTCCAGGGAGTCCTGCATCGTGTGATGCAACTGCCGCAGGGTCAGCGCCCGGCCGCGGGTGCCCAACAGCACCGCCGACGCCAGTGCGGTGGCGTTGATCGGAGTCGCCCGCAGGATCCGCCAGGCCACCTCGATCGCCATCTTCTGCATAGCGAGGCGCTTGGCGGCTGGGTCCGCGGCAATCGGTCCGTCCGGCTCACCGAGATACTGGCGCATGGACACCGCTTCCGGGAATCGGACATAGATTTTCCCGTAGTTGCGCTCCCCCTGTGCCTTGATGAAGTTGAACAGCCACCGTGCTCCCTCGGGGATCTTCTCCCCACCGCGGGCGTAGGCCGCATATTCGGCCGTCTCGTGAAGCTGGTCGAAGCTGATCGACACGGGCTGCATAAGAATGTCCTCGCTGCGGCCGTCCAAATAGGCGTCGGCAACGTAGGAGAGCAGACCGAGCTTGGGCGGCAACATCTTTCCGGTTCGCGATCGGGTGCCTTCGATAGACCAGCTGAGGTTGAATCGCTTCTCCACGATGTAGCCGACGAACTGACGCAGCACATACTTGTACAGCGGATCGTCGAGCTTGCGGCGCAGGAAGATCACACCCGATCGACGCATCAGCGGACCCATGAAACCGAAGGACAGGTTGATGCCCGCGAACGTGCATGCCGGGGGAAGCTTGTTCTCCTGCAATGCCACAGGGACGATGACGCCGTCGAGGTAGGACCGGTGCGACCACAGGAATACCGCCGGGTGGTCCTCCAGAGAACGTCGCATCGTCTCGATCTGGGGTGAGTCGTAGTCGATCCGGGGATCGAAACCCCTGCTGAAGATCGCTCGGCCGACATTGGGAATCGAGTCGACCGAGAACCTGCTCCATCCGGTTGCAAGTTCGTCGAGCATCACTTCGGCCTTCTCGGCACTAGCCCCCGGTATCCCGGCCATGCCGTCCATGAATCGCGAGGATGCCAGTAGTTCGTCGGTGATCAGTCGTGGTGACTTGTATTCCGGCCCGAGTAGCCGCAGTTCGATCCGCTCGATCGCCAGATCCGCCCGGCGCAGCACAAACTTGGCGAAGTCCTGCGGTGTGTCGCCGACAGTATTCTCGCGCCACTGCTGGCGCAGTTCGGATACCGTCGCCGGCTCGCCCGCCACGATGCGGGCGCGCGAGGGATCCTTGCGCAGGATGGCTCGCTGCAGCATTTCCGGCGGACGGTAGGTGTCGCGGCCGGAGATCAGGCCGACCAGCTTGACGCGGGTGGGCAGCCCGCCCGGCACCCAGAACACCCGCACCGGTACGACGGTGCGGTCCTCGCCGGCATTGAGTTCGGCAACAAGCTGATCCACCAACTGCGGCGGCGGATCTTCGTGCGGCAGTCGCAGTACCTCCACCTTAATGTTGGGGTGGGTCTGGCGCTGCGCCTGCAACCAATCGCTGAGCAGATCGAACTCCGCCTTCGACGACACCGAGGCGAGCACCAGCGCATCGTCGGTCGTGCTGAAGTCGGTGAGATGGCCAGAGGAATTCATCGACGGCCTCTCACTGCGGGTTTCGGAGTCGTGGCAGCCGCCGTCTTCTTCGCGGCGGCTTTCTTCACCGGCACCTTCTTCGCGGGCACCTTCTTCGCGGGCACCTTCTTCGCGGGCATCTTCTTGGCTGGGGCCTTCTTAGGCGGGGCCTTCTTCGCGGCTGCCTTCTTCGCAGCCGGCCGGTCCGCGTAGAGGCCGATCACGGGCACCTTGCCCAACGGCCAGTTCTCCAGGGTGTCGACGAAAAGCTGCCGGACTTCGGCGATCCGCTCCGGCAGGTCGTCCAAAGTCCAGTCATCGAGTGAAATCGGTGGATAGACAACAACATCCACTGTTCCTGGATGCAGAGTCGAGGAGTCCCGCGCGGATATCACCTCCGCATTGCGGATCACGATGGGCACGATCGGCACACCGGCCGACATGGCGAGCCGGAACGGCCCCTTCTTGAACGGGCCGACTGATTTGGTGTCGAGGCGCGTTCCCTCCGGCGCGATGACGACCGATAGGCCCTTGCGGGCGAGCTCTTCGGCCTGCTTCAGCGATTCGACCGCGGCTTTGGGATCTTCGCGATCGATGAACACGGTGTCGACGAGCTTGCCCAGCGTGCCCATGACGGGATCGTTCTGGAGTTCCTTCTTGCCGACGCCGGTCCAGTTGTCCTTGACCAGTGCGCCGACGATGACCGGGTCGAAATTGTTGCGGTGGTTGAAGATGAATACCGCCGGCCGCTTCTTCTTGAGGTTCTCCTGGCCGATCACGTTGAGATCCACACCGTTGATGGCCAGCAGCAGCTGCGGGAAGGCGGTGGTGAAAACGTTGATACCGCGGCGCCTGCTGCCGGTCAGCAGGCCCCAGCCGATCGCCGAGTAGGCGGCCGGCACCACCGACCCCACACCCAGCAGGCTGCGTACCTGCCCGAGCAGGCCGCCGCGACCCCGGCTGTTGAACTCCAGGATCGGCCAGCCACGCTTGCGGGCCACCTCGGCCATCTTGTCGCCGGGGTTGGTCGGCCGCGGATTGCCGACCAGGTACATCAGTGCGACGTCTTCGTTGCCGTCGGCGTAGAAGTAACTCTCCTGCAGATCGATTCCATTGTCGTTGGCGAACTTCTGTACCGCGTCCGCCTTGCCCGGTCCCCACAGGATGGGCCGGATCACCTTGCCGGTGAGCACGCCGTCATCGTCGACCTCGAACTGGTTGGTCAGGGTGTTGGGAATTCCGAGGTAGCGGGCCACCGGGTCCACCTGAATGGTGAGCGCCGACGAGCTGAGGACCACCGTGTGCCCGCGTGCCATATGCGCGTCCACCAGATCACGCATCTCCGGATAGATCCGCTTTTCGATCTTCTCGGCGAACAGCCGCTCGCCGATCTGCTGCAGATCACTGAGTGACCGGCCGCGCAGCGCCTCGGTGGCCTTGCCGATGAGGTCTTCGAACTCCATCAGACCCAGCTGGTGATTGAGCCCGGCGGCGATCATGGAAATCAGCTCGCCCACGCCCATATCGCGACTCTTGAACCGCTCGCGGGTGAGGATCACCGCGGTGAACCCCGCAACCAGGGTGCCGTCGAGATCGAAGAACGCTCCGACTTTGGGTCCACGCGGGCTCGCCCTCACCTCGGCCACCGAACCCGGCAGCCGCAGATTCGGCGAACTGGTGCTGTTCTTATCGGTCATGAGTAAGCCACTGATCCGTTCACAGAGGGAGATTCTTGCGGATGGTCGGGAAACGACGCCGGGTCCACCCGCGGTCGCGGGTCCCCGGCCAGGGCGAGTACCTCGTCGAAGCCCTGCCTAAGACACTGCGCGAAGAGTTCGGGGTGGGCAACCGCGGCGCGGTCGTAGCGGGCGGTGATCGTCGCACTCCCGCCCCGGGAGATCAGCACCGCCATCATCGCGACGCCGGGCAGCGGCCCGATTCCGAACTGCCGCAACACCTTTGCCCCGGCGATATAGGTGTCGCCGGGATAGCCGGGCACATTACTGGCCTGAACATCCGAGCCGATAACCGAGCTACTCATCGCCTCGAGAGCAGCATCGGGCAACAGAGCGAGTAACGGTGCGACAGCACTGATCACGTCGATCGCGGCTTCTTCGCGACGCTGGATCATCTGCTTGCGGATCTTCTGGATGCGCGATACCGGGTCGACCACACCGATAGGAGCGGCGAGATTCACCCCGGCGAACCGGTTTCCGCCGGCCGGATCAGCCTCGACCCGCAGATTGACCGGCACCGCCATCGGCAGTGTGTTGATCGGTACGCCGAGGGCCTCGTGATAGAGCCGCAGTGCCCCACACAACCCGGCAAGGTATGCGTCGTTGATCGATCCTTCGGCGGCACGGGCAGCCCGATGCAGGTCACCCAGTTTCATCTCGATGGCCTCGGTGCGGGTGGACAGACTGCGGCCACGAAGCAGCGGCGACGGCTCGGCCGCGGGGCGCACCATCCGGCGTCCGGAGCGCGCGTAGTCGATGGCACCGAACAGCGCCGAACCCGGATTGGTCACCACTCTCCCGAGAAATCCCAGCCCATCTGACACCGCGCCGGCGATCCCACCGGCGATCACGCCCGGCAGCGCGTTGATGCCTTCGCGCATCAGGTCATTGGGTGTGACGTCCTGCGGAACCGGCATCGGCGGTGTCGGTTTGATGGGCGGGTTGCGCTCCAGGTCGTAGATCTCGGCGAACATCGTGGCCGCGCCGACGCCATCGGTGACGGCGTGGCTCAGGTGCAGCAGTGTGGCGGCCTTACCGCCCTCAAGCCCTTCGACCAGGGTGGCCGTCCACAGCGGCCGGGAGATGTCCATCGGCGACTGCA
>JBMOKE010000311.1:0-2173 GCA_049315425.1 Mycobacterium sp.
GCGGGCACCAGCGCCACCTACTACCAGGACGTGCGGGTGCCGGTCGGCAACCGGGTCGGCGAGGAGAACGCCGGCTGGAACCTGGTGACCAATCAGCTCAACCACGAGCGGGTCGCGCTGGTCTCGGCGCAACCGATCATCACCGCGCTAAACCTGGTGCGCGAGTGGGCGCAGAACACCAAGGACGCCAGCGGCGCGCGGCTGATCGACGCCGAGTGGGTGCAGCTCAACCTGGCCCGGGTGCACGCGAAGGTGGAGTACCTCAAGCTGATCAACTGGCAGCTGGCGTCAGCCGCGGACGACGCGCCCTCGGCTGGCGACGCCTCGGCCGCCAAGGTGTTCGGCACCGAGTTCGCCACCGAGGCCTACCGGCTGCTGATGGAGATCCTGGGCCCGTCGGCGACCCTGCGCCAGGAGTCGCCCGGGGCGCTGCTGCGCGGCCGGGTGGAGCGGATGCACCGCTCGTCGCTGATCCTCACCTTCGGTGGCGGAACCAACGAGGTGCAACGCGACATCATCGGCATGGCGGCCCTCGGCCTGCCCCGCGCGAACCGCTGAAAGGCGTTAGAACAACATGGATTTCACCAAAACAGAAGCATCCAAGGATCTTTCCGGTCTGGTCGCCACCATTGTGGAGTCCATCTGCACGCCGCAGCATCAGAAGAGTCTGGACGCCCTCGACCAGCGGCTCGACACGATGCTGTGGAGCAAGCTGATCGACGCCGACGTGCTGAGCACCGCCGCACCGGAATCGGTCGGCGGCGGCGGGTTCGGCGTGCTGGAGCAGACTGCGATCCTCACCGCGCTGGGACGGCAGATCGCAGCCGTGCCGTACCTGGAGTCGGTGGTCCTGGCCGGCGGCGCCCTGGCCCACTTCGGCTCGCCCGCGTTACAGCAGGCTTGGGCGGCGCCGGCGGTGGCCGGCGAGAAGATCGTCACCGTCGCCCTCGACGGCGAGTTCGGCCAGGCACCTGTGAAGGCGACCGCCACCGGTGACGGCTTCCGGCTCACCGGCACCCGCACCCAGGTGCCCTTCGGTCCGGTCGCCGACGCATTCCTGGTCCCAGCCGACACCGACTCCGGCACCAAGGTGTTCCTCGTTCCGGCCGGCCACGCCGGCGTCACGGTGACTGCCCTGCAGACCACCGGGCAGAACAGCGCCGGCGAACTGGACCTGCACGGTGTGGACCTGAGCGCCGAGCACCTCGTCGGCGACGGAGACGCGCTGGCGTGGCTGAGCACCCACCGGGCGCTGGGCCTGACGGCCTACCAGCTCGGCGTGCTGGAGCGGGCGCTGGAACTGACGGCCGACTACGCGCGGACCCGCGAGCAGTTCGGCCGCCCGATCGGCAGCTTCCAGGCGGTCTCGCAGCGACTTGCCGATGACTACATCGAGATCAAGGGTCTGCGGTTGACGTTAGAGCAGGCGTCATGGCGACTGTCGGAGGATCTTCCCGCTGAGACGGAGGTGGCCACCGCGGCTTTCTGGGCAGCTGAGGCAGGCCACCGGGTGGCCCACACCACCGTGCACGTCCACGGCGGAGTGGGTATCGACATGGACCATCCGGTGCACCGCTACTTCATCACCGCCAAGCAGATCGAGTTCGCACTCGGTGGCGCAACCTCCCGACTGCTCATCATCGGTCGGGACCTGGCCGGTACCCCTGCCTGAATCAGTGCCGGCCGCACCGACGGTCACCGGCCTGCTGGCAGGCCTGGCCGCGGTCGACGATCGCGGCGTCCACGCCGACGACGGGTCCTATTCGACGTGGCGTCACCATGTTCAGTACGCCGCCGATATCGCCGCCCTGTTGCGATCCCGCCTGAATCCCGATCAGCCGCCGCATGTGGGCGTGCTGCTGGGTAACACCCCGTTGTTCTCGGCAGTTCTGGTGGCGGCCGGATTGAGCGGCATTGTTCCGGTCGGGCTCAACCCGACCCGCCGCGGTGCAGCCCTGCGCCGCGATATCACCCACGCTGACTGCCAGTTGGTGCTGGCAGACGGCGACCTGGATTCCTATGGCACCGGGTTCGCCCCCAAGGGTACGGCCGTACTCGACGTGTCGTCGCCGGAGTGGGCTGACGAACTGTCAGGGTTCAGCGGCTCGCCGATCACCTTCGCCAACTGTGCACCCGACGATCTGTTCATGCTCATTTTCACCTCCGGCACCAG
>JBMOKE010000312.1:0-2169 GCA_049315425.1 Mycobacterium sp.
TCGTGTCGATCGGTGCCCGGCTTGCCCGGCTGACCTTCTCCCCCGACATCCTCCTGACCGACGGCGAAGCGCGACTGCTCGCCGATACCCCGGCGATCGGCGCCAAGGGCGCGATCGAGGGCTGGATGCCGTTCGGCCGAGTCTTTGAGACCCTCACCTGGGGCCGGCGCCACGTGGTGATGGGCGCCAATCAGATCGACCGATACGGCAACCAGAACCTCTCAGCCTTCGGCCCGCTGCAGCATCCCACCAGGCAGATGTTCGGGGTCCGTGGCGCTCCCGGCAACACCATCAACCATGCCACCAGCTACTGGGTGGGCAACCACTCCACGCGGGTCTTCTGCGATTCTGTCGATATCGTCTCCGGAATCGGTTGGGACAAGATAGACCCGGACAATCCGGCGTTTCGCTTCACTAATGTGCATCGGGTCGTGAGCAACCTGGGAGTGTTTGACTTCGGGGGTCCGGGGCACACGATGAGGGCGGTGTCGCTGCACCCAGGTGTCGATCCGGAGGACGTAGCGGCCAACACGTCGTTCGAGGTGCACAACCTCAACGATGCCCCCGCTACGCGGCTTGCGACAGGCGATGAACTCACACTGATCCGTGAACACATCGACCCGAAAGCACTACGCGACAAGGAAGTGACAGTGCCCAGCGACAACCGAGGAAAAGCATGAGAATCCAAACTGCATTGACCCGAATGGTCGGTATCGAACACCCGGTCGTCCAGACCGGGATGGGATGGGTGGCAGGGGCACGACTGGTGGCGGCGACCGCCAACGCGGGCGGTCTGGGCATCCTGGCCGCGGCAACGATGACCATCGACGAACTTGCCACGGCGATCACCAAGGTCAAAGCTTCGACAGACCGGCCCTTCGGCGTCAACATTCGCGCTGACGCCGCCGATGCGGGCGACCGAGTCGAGTTGATGATCCGCGAGGGCGTGAAGGTCGCCTCGTTCGCGCTGGCACCCAACCAGGAACTCATTGCCCGGCTCAAAGAAGCCGGCGCAGTCGTGATCCCGTCGATCGGTGCCGCCAAACATGCCCGCAAGGTGGCGGCCTGGGGCGCCGACGCGGTGATCGTGCAGGGCGGTGAGGGTGGCGGCCACACCGGTCCGGTCGCCACGACACTGCTGCTGCCCTCGGTGCTCGACGTGCTGGATGGCACCGATGTCGCAGTGGTTGCGGCGGGCGGGTTCTTCGACGGTCGCGGTCTGGCCGCGGCGCTGTCCTACGGTGCGGCCGGAGTCGCGATGGGTACCCGGTTCCTGTTGACATCGGAATCGACCGTTCCGGACTCGGTCAAACAGCGCTACCTTGAGACCGGCTTAGACGGGACGGTGGTTTCCACCAGAGTCGACGGTATGCCGCACCGGGTGCTGCGCACCGGGTTGGTGGAGAAACTCGAAAGCGGTTCGCCGCTGAGAGGTTTTGCCGCCGCCGTCCTCAATGCGGCCAAGTTCAAGAAGATGTCGCAGATGACATGGGCATCGATGATTCGCGATGGGCTGGCCATGCGCCACGGCAAGGACCTGACCTGGTCTCAGGTGATTATGGCGGCGAATACACCGATGCTTCTCAAGGCGGGGCTCGTCGATGGCAACAACAATGCCGGTGTGCTGGCGTCCGGTCAGGTGACCGGAATCATCAATGATCTCCCGTCGTGCCAGACGCTCATTGACAGCATCGTCAGCGAGGCCATCAAGCACCTTCAGGCCGCAACCGCCCTCATCGACTAAGACGGCGACCCCTGGCATTCGCGCGCATCTATCAGGTGATCTCACCGGAGATCATCGACGCGAGCCAGTCGTGGCCGTTGCTGCCGCACGAACGCCGGCAGACTTTCGAACGGGTGAGTATCGGGAATCCGCTACGGATGCCGATCGTGCGGTAGCCGACAGTGCCGTCACCGGACGGGAAGCAGCAGCTGGTGCGAGATGCCTGCGACCTGGGTTTGCCGCGGCGATCCGACGTGCGACAGGTGCAACAGCCGCTGCGGTGGGCACTACCGAGGCGGGTGGCTGCGACGTCAGTGCCTGCCCACCAATATCGGCTGCCGCGTCGCGGATTCCCTGCCCGATTGCATTGACCAGATCGACCGTCAGCGTAATCGGATTGACCAGCGGAATGAGCCGGAATGGCGCGGGCTGCCCGTAGGGCAGTG
>JBMOKE010000313.1:0-2169 GCA_049315425.1 Mycobacterium sp.
GAGGTCCTGGTTTGGGTCCCGGTTGAGGTCCTGGTTGAGGTGCCGGTCCCGGTTGGGGTCCCGGTGCGGGTTTGGGTCCTGGTCCCGGTTGGGGTCCTGGTTGCGGTCCCGGTGCGGGTTGCGGTCCCGGGGTCGGTTTGGGGGGTACCGGAGCAGCTGGCACCGGATTGTCCGGAATGAGCCCGGTGCTATCGGAGGAATTTCCGCCGACAGCACCGACAACTGCGCCAGCGCTCCGATCCGGCCCGGTCTGGGGGATCGGTGCCGGTATCGCGGACGGCCGGGCTGCAAATTCCGGGTCCAGTGATCCGGGCGACGACGACTCCGCCGGTGCAGCACCGGGGAGTTGCGGCGCGTAGTTCGAGCCAGGTTCCTCCGATCCGGAGCCGGGGGCGTTGCCGGTGGGGGTCTCCACGGTCGTGGGCTTGCTGATGCCGGCCGGGGTGATGAATGGAATTTTGACGTTGCCATTGAGAACTGCGGTCAGTCCGGCTCCGAGTGTCAGGACGCTGAAGATGCTCGCGACAGCAATCTGGAGGTATGGCCGTTGGGTTCGCTGTCGCGCGAGGCGACGCTGATCGAGGTCGACGACGACCGCGTCGTCGGCGGGGAGGATGGTTCGTTCGGTCAGGCCCTGCAGGTAGGGGCCGAAACATTCGCCTGCGTATTCGGCGACCTCGGCGTGGGTGCTCAGCAGCTGTCCTGGTCGTTTGACGACGACCAAGGAGTAGCCCATTCGGACGAACACGTCGGCGACTGAATCGAGGTCCGCCGGCGTCTGCTCGACGGTCGTGCCGAGACGCTGGAGTTGCTCAGCGACCAGGGGCACGCCCGCTTCCATGACTGCGCTGGACGTGCTCGACAGCATCGGCAATTGCTCGCTGGATTCGATGTTCAGCTCTCGAAGAGCCAGCGGATGACTCTGCACTGCCCAGACGGTCTCGGTGAAGGCGGTCAGCGTCCGCTCGGCGAACGAGGTGCCGTGCGTGCCGGTTTGATCGAATGCGGTGTCGAGCAGGGTCGTGAACTCACCGATGATGGCGGATTTGAGCAGATCGTTCTTGCTCGGCCAACGGCGGTAGATGGTCATGTGCGACACGCCGGCGTAACTCGCGACGAGTTCGACGGTCGCCCGTTTGAAGCCGAAGTCCCCGAGCACGCGGATCGCACCGTCGAGGATCTTGACTCCGGTCGGGTCGGGCTTCTGCTCTGGCACAGCACCGCCCTTCCTCGCCGAGATGGCGTCGACTCACGGTCGCTCACCATGCAGTTCAGGGATGTGGATGCAGTCGAATTCGCCTGGATCCAACCCTGCTCCGCATCCTACTACCCAACCGCCCAATCGCCGGAACCTGGCCGGTGCCGGCGCGAGCCCGAACCTGAGGTTGGGTGCCCATTCCCTCAGGTTGCTGATCGTTGAAGCCACAAACTGGCACCGCGAAGTACTTGACGGAACCATCAAGAGATGGTGTTATGAGCTCGTTAATTCAATAACACCAGCAGATCAAAGAGACTTTTCACTCCGACCGGGCACGCTGGCCCAGATGTTTGACCCACAACTGACCAACTCAGAAAAAGCTAAGGAAAAGAGGCAGAAAGCCATGTTAGGAACTGCGAAAGTTATCACTGTTGGAAGAATCGGCGCCCTCGCGATCGCCCTCGGGATCGGCAGTGTGGCGGCAGCCACAACGGCATGGGCCGACGATGCGCCGTCGGCGTCATCGACCGAAAGCGCGAGCACGTCGACGCACCGAACCGACCGCGGCGCGGCCGCCCGCTCGGCCGCCAGCGCGACCCGCGGCACGGCTTCCCGACTCGCCTCGGCCGCGTCCACCACGGCCGCCCCGGCCACCACGAGCGCTGCGGCCGCCAGGCCGCAGCAGGGCATTGCCCCCGCGCCCAGGCCGCCGCGGCCGTCGATCAGCTACCGCTCCATCGACGGCAGCGGTAACAGTCTCACCACGACGGCTCTGAATGCCGTAGGCGCTGACTTCGCCCGGATTGGCACAGCTCACTTCAGCGATGGCATCTCGGCACTTCGCACTGATCTACCCAACGCCCGCACCGTCAGCAATCTCGTCGTCGCCGGCAACGGCGCCGTCGCGAACACCGAGGGACTGTCCGGGATGATGTACGCCTGGGGTCAGTTCATCGACCACGACATCAACC
>JBMOKE010000092.1:0-9590 GCA_049315425.1 Mycobacterium sp.
AGCCCGGTGATCTCAGGTATCTCGACCATCCACCAGTTGCCATCACGGCGGACGTGAACGTCATAGCTGTGCATCACGACCTCGCGTCCTTACTGAGTTGGATGGTTTGGTTGACCACCGACCTGGTGGGTTCTTCGGTAACCACCACGATAGTCAAGGGCCGTTGATTCCTCTAGTACAGCCACCTAGACACTCACCTGTGGATGGAATCGCGGGATTCGGCAGGAATTTTCCGGTAGACATCTGCGTGAGGTCGAAAGAGACACAGAGGAGCTAAAGATGCCCAGTAAGACTGTGACGGTCGGTTCTGCGGTCGGATTGCACGCCCGCCCCGCCGCCGTCATCTCTGAGGCCGTGGTCAACGCCGGTATTCCGGTGACCCTCTCGCTCGACGGCGGCGACCCGGTCGACGCCGGTTCAGCGCTGATGATCATGACCCTGGGTGCCGTCAAGGGCTCGCAGATCACCGTGACCGCCGATGACGACACTGTGCTCGCTCAGGTCGCCGAACTGGTGGAGCAGGACCTCGACGCCTGAGGCGCTCGGGTCAGGCGTCGGATTGCACCGTGATCGGCACGTGCTTTTCCGCACACACATCGCCGACGGCGGCGAGGACGTCCTGAGTGCGTAGCCGCTCCAGGTCCTCAAGGGTGACCGAACCGGGATCACTGCGATTCTGAGCAGCTACCCGCGAGTCGCGTAACCGTTCGGCGCGCTCGATGACGTTGCGGGCGAATCGACCGTTCTGCAGTACGTCGATCCCGTGGGTGCCGTCCGGCGCGAGGAAGCACCGGAGTTGCCGACACACATCGGCGAGGGCGTCTCGGGCGTCGTGGTCGATGACGGTCGCTCGGGGCCGGCCGTACCGAACGGCGATCTCCACCAGCTCATCGGCGCCGTAAGACTCGAACCGAAGCTTGCGATTGAACCGGCCGGCCAGCCCCGGGTTCACCGTGAGGAACGCATCAACCTCCTTCTCATAGCCCGCGCCGATGAAACAGAAATCGAATCGATGAACTTCCAACGCAACAAGGAGTTGATTGATGGCCTCCATGCCGATCATGTCCGGTGTGCCATCGTGATGTCGCTCGACGAGACTGTAGAACTCATCGAAGAACAGAATCCGGCCCAACGAACGGCTGATGAGTTCGTTCGTCTTGGGTCCCGATGATCCGATGTGTTCACCGCAGAAGTCCGCGCGTTTCACCTCGATGATTTCCGGGTGCCGAACGATGCCGAGACCCGCATAGATTTTTCCCAGCGCTTCGGCGGTGGTGGTCTTGCCCGTACCCGGTGGGCCAACGAGCAGCATGTGGTTCGTCTGATTCGTCACCGGTAATCCGTGCGTCAACCGCAGGGCTCGCACCTCGAGCTGATCCTCGAGTTCGGCGACGGCCCGTTTGACCTCGGCCAGGCCAACCTGGTTGTCGAGGAGGCGACGTCCCTCTGCCAACAACTCAGCGCGCCGTTCCCGGTTCTGCTCATCGGCGCGCGCTTCCTCAGATTGTGCCGTGGTCGGATCCCAGATGTTGGTGCGGCTATTGATGGTCGCCTCGTCGGTGACGGTCAGCTGAATTCGAGGATCCCTCAGGGCCTGCTTCGCCACGTCGATCAGAACACCATTGATGGTGGCCTTGGATAACCAGACCTGAGCCTTCTCCTCCTGGCCGAGTTGTCGGTACACCATTCCCCGCACATACGCGAGGTCCGCGGCAATGAGCGGGAAGCCCACCGGATCACACGCAGCGACACGGTCCGCCCATTCCAGAGCCACCCGAGCCTGACCCAGGTGGGCGGCGGCATGCGCAGCCAGGGTGCTGTTGCCGGCAGTGACCGCCGACATGACCACAGCTTCGGGTGGGAGAACGCGTGCGGCCTCGGCAATGACCTCGGGCCAGCGCTCGGCGGCCAACATCAGATAGGTCCTCAGGTGTTGTCGCCATTGGTGATTCTCCCAACCGTCAAGAAGGCCGGGACTGGCCAAGATCAGCTCTGCCTTCTCGAACTGGCCATCGTCGACGAGCGCGCTCGCGAGGGCGATGCCGGCGTGGGAGGCCTCAGTCACCGTGATCGACAGATAGGGACCCGCTTTGATGGCGGCCGCCAGATGAACCCCCAGCCGGGTCGACTCACGGTGCAGTCTCGAGCCGTGACGGTAGAGCACCTCCAGCGTCGTCAGGTCGTCATCGCCTGCCGCTATCCGGCCTAACCAGGCGTCGGCCATCGAAGGGTCCGCCTCGGTCGCCTCTCCGAAGAGCCGCCGCGCCACCGAAGGATCGTGGTCGAACACCGACATCGCCTGATCGAAATGTCGGCGGGCCGTCACAGTCGTACCGATGCCGGCCATCGGCTAGTCCACCAACATCGCATCGGCAGGGATACCGGCTGATGCGGAGACGTATCGGTTCTCGGCGCGGAAGAACTCCACCTCGGCTTCATGACTCATGCCGGCGGCGTCGACACGGACGGTAGTCGGGTCAATCTGTGTGATGACCACATCAGCTGCGGCATCTCGCGCTGTATTCGGTGGGCTGACGGCGATGACGGTAGTGGGGCGAGGTGCCGGCTGAACCGTGCCATCGGTCACGCTGACGGTGGTACCGGGAACCGGTCGAGGGCTATCGGTCACAACCACATTCGGCATGCGAACGCTGGACCAGCGTTGTAGATCACCGGTGTGCACAGTGATCCGCTCTCCCGCTCCGGCTGTCCGGACGACGATCCGTTTGGCGATCAGATCGTCCGCGATCACAGAGATGCGGCTGTGCTGACCGGGATCGCCCAGCGGCATCAACAACCGATCGCCGCTGGCGGTCCTTCCCAGTAGCACGCCCGACGGACCAATCGGGATAGCCAGAGAACGCAGCAGACGACCTCGGCGTAGACCCCGAATCTCAGGACGGGGGCCGCACAGGCTGGCGGCAACCGCCAGGGCTTGTTCACCCGGAAGGGTCTGCAACATGACGCTCGGTGACGTCGTGGCCGGCTGCGCCGTGTGTACGGTCACGCTCGCCGTGGCGCTGCCGTCCGGGAAGATCGTGAGGTTCTGGGTGATCCCGTCAGCGGGCAGTGACCATGCCTGGGCCAACGTCTCCGCGTTGATGTCGGCCGGCCGATACGCGTAGGTGGTGTTCCAGCCTGAATCGCCACGCAGACTGCGCCAACGGCGATTGCGGGGCTCGAGCGAATTGCTCCCCAGCCGTTTTTCTAACTCGGCCATATCGGATGCGGAGGCGACCCTGACCCGTATTCCCCTGCAGCGCAATGCTGCTGAAATCCGTTGTGCAGCGGCAAGGGCCGCAGTACCTACCGTGTCACGCCACTGCAGAGCCTCACCGTTGTCGAGAGTTGCGATCCGGATGATCATCCACGTTTCACGGCGTCCGGCGTACGGCGATGTCCCGATCAAGGTGTCGTATACCCGCGGGTAGTCGCCGACACTGCGGCGCCGTGAACCTGAGCTGACCACCGTGATGGATTCGATTGTGAGATCCAAGCTCTGGTGCATGAGGGGCGTTAACTCAGTGATATCGAGGGTATTGGCCGTGTGTGTCGCCGTTGAGCCGGTCAACCAGGTTGGCCGGTAGGGCTTTCCGAGCACCTGAAGCGCGGTGACAGCCACGTCGTCGTGGATTCGGACGCCGCCGCCCGAGCGGTCATTGGCCACCGACAGCGGTTCGATGAGTTCTATCGGCCGAGTGCGCCGAAGGTACAGAGCTGCCCAGGACCACAGCGGCTTGCGCCACCACGGCAGTACACACGTTGCCAAGCCCAGCGCCAGACCGATTCCCGCGCCCGCGTGGCCGGCTGCAGCCCAACCCAGAAGACACCACAGGAACACACCACACACCACGGCCAGTCGAACCCCGTCTTTCATCGGGCCCTCCTGGCCCGGGCTATCACGGCACCCAGCAGGACGCTGCCCGCGATGGCGACGGTGAACCCCAGTGCAGCGCTGCGGGCGCGGCGATCTGGCGCCGGCGGTGCTGGCGGTGCCGTCAGAACTCTGGTCAGCGCGCCAGGTGCCACGCGGTCGCCGGGAGCAACGTTGAATGTCAGGGCGGCAACCGGGTCGACCACTCCGTAACCCACCTGGTTGTCAACTCCGCCGGCTGGGTTGTGGGATGTCTGCAGGATCCGGTTGATGACCTGGTGGGCCGAGAGCTCGGGATACTTTGCCCGGACCAGTGCCGCGACCCCGCTGACGTATGCCGCCGCGAAGCTGCTCCCCCAGAAGGGCACCGCCGGATCGCCGGGGCGTGCGGGCGGGTAGGCGTTGACCGGGCGTGCGTCCTGCGGCGAGAGGCCGACGATGTTCACCGCGGGCGCCGCAACCCCCACCCACGGACCGGCCAGGCTCTTGTCGATTGGCGCACCAGTGGTGTCAACGGCGCCGACAGACAGCACATAGTCGGAGAACCAGGACGGCGACGACACGGTAACCACACGGGCCCAGTCCCGCGGGCCACCGTTGACCAGCGGCTCGAAAGCAGGATTCTGCGCGCAGCCGTCTTCGCTCTCGTTACCGGCGGCAGCGACGATCACGGCGTCCTTGACCGTGGCGGCGTACCAGACCGCGGCACCGATCGCGCGCTGGTCGAGCGGGTCTGCTACTGACGTGCATGCGGCGACACTGACATTGATCACCTCGGCACCGGCGTTAGCGGCGTGGACGATCGCGCGGGCGAGCGTGGCGACTGTTCCGGCCTTCTTACGTACCGCACCGTCTGCGCCGCCCGAGTACTGGGGTTCGAACGCGCGCGATGACTGGCGGATGGAGATCAGCGTCGCGTGGGGCGCGACTCCGGCGACGCCGTCCGGAATGCCGGGCGCGGCCGGTGGGTTCACCGGCAGGGGGTTCGGCGGCAGGGGCGGGGGCATGGGAATACCTCGGGGTGCCGCGGTGATCAGTGAGGCGACGATCGTGCCGTGTGCATCACAGTCCGTCAGGCCATCACCGCTCATGATGTAATCACCGCCCGGTAGAACGCGCAGTCGATCGTTCGGACTGACGCCGGTGTCGATCAAGGCGATCGAGACACCATTGCCGGTCGAGTATTGCCATGCCCTGCTGACGTTGAGCATGGCGAATCCTGGCGTCGGGGCGGAGACATCGGGATCAGCTGTCGCCATGGTGCGAGCGCATTCGTTGCTCTGTCGCATGGGCTGCTCGGGCGACGGCGGTCCATCCGGCGGTACCAACGAGGGATCCACTACCGGAGGAGCTATGGCCAGTGCAGCCGGCACATTGGCAACGGTGCCCGTCAGTAGTACGGCCATCGTGATGGCAAGGCTTCGCATTCCGCTCGGCCTCATCTCATCCGGACCCAACTGAATAGCCCACCGATCCACGCAGCCAGGGGCAGGGCGACAACGATGGCCGCCAGTTCAAGCCATTCGGTCACCATCCGGACCGGCGGAGTGAATCGGGTCCCCGGAACCAGCAGCGCCACAGCAAGCCCCGCGCCGGCAAAACCGATAAGAACAAGTGCACCCCAGAGCAGGGCGGCACCGGATTGATAGTGCACCACGTAGCGAGCCACGCCCACACTGAACGCAGTCGCCGCACCGCAGACCAGAGCGACAGCCTGACGCCTGTCGGCGAATGCCCGCCCGCGGCTGATGAAGATGAGGACGAACAACCCGGCGAGAACCGCGGCGGCGACACTTCGAGGCCGTCCCGGCACCAGAGTCGGCCAGACCGCAACGGGAAGCGCAACGGCACAGCCTATGCAGATCCCCGTCAGTACGCCGTTTACCCGTGTCGCCAGTACGGCGATGGCCGCGCCGTGCGGGGTGGTGTCCCGGCCGGATCCGTCCAGGCCGTCTTCCTCAACAGGAGTCACGGCGTCCACCGGCATCCCGTCGTTGCGGCGGAAGAGATCACGGCCGGTGACCGATCCGAAGTGGGGCGGGCGAATCCTGACCGCCCGTAGGGCCACGCCCGGGCCGAGGGTCAGCAGTGTGAGCAGTCCGAACAGAACACACATGCCCAACCACTGAACCGGAATCGGTTGCCACATCCGGGCTGCAGCCACCAGACCACCGATGGTGCACAGCGTGACGACAGTCGCCGGGAAGGCGAGGTTCCGCCGAGTGACCACGGCAACGCCACACGCCAGGGTTGCGCAGGCCAATGCAGCGATGAACAGATGTGCGCCGCCCAGTGTTCCGGGTGCCGCGGCAGCGACACCGACCGCCGTTAGCGGCACCGCGGGCCAGGCCAATCCGGTCAACAGGTCCCAGCGGTCGGGCCACCACCGCCACACCAAGAATGCGACCGTGGCGAGCAGCAGACCGGCGGTACCGGTGACGATGGAGGGGGCCAGTGAATCGCTGAGGGTGCGGATGTGGACGGCCAGGATGAGAATCGTCGCTGCGATCATGCCCAACAACGCGAGCGCTGTGTGCACCGCGGTCTCCGCAGTCACGGGCGGGAATAGCTTCTTACCGATCCGGGCCAACCCGGTGGACAGCGACTCATACTGCGGCTCAAACGAATCCCCCTCTTCAGCCGGTACGAGCATGAGGGTGGAACCATCTTCAACGCCGAGTTCATCGAGAGTTTTCGCGATATCGAGGCGCATTCCGTTCGTGCGGTGCAACTCGTAGGAGACGCCGGGTTCGAAGGCGGGCACTCCACGGCGCTTCAAGTCCTCATTGAGTAATTCGACGATATCGTCCATGAACACATCGATCGGCACAGATGCTGGGTAGACCTGTGACACCAGATGTTCGCCGCAGACAACCGCGACCGCGCAACGGGAGGGGAACGCGACCCGGGCCATCAATGAGGCCGATCCGCTTCGGGCACGTACTTGTCCGCAAGAGCTGCGACGATCTCGAACAATCGCAACCGGGTCTTCTTCCCCAGCTCGTTCTGGATGTCGATGATGCCGCCCTTGGCCAAGTGCGGGTCATTGGGCAGGTACTCGACAGTGGCACCGGACCTGCTGAATTTCTCTGCGAGATAGGCACGGGCGTCCCTGTCGTGCTCGTGTCGGATGTCATTGAGGATCACCATGCTTCGCGATACCAGTTCGTGATAGCCCATCGACCGAAGCAGGTCGATTGCCCGGGTTACCGGTAGCGACGTGTCGGCGGTGAGGCCCGAGACGAACACCAACGCGTCGCACGAATCCAGGACCGTCTTCATCACCGGGTGTTCGAGGTCGTCTGCGGTATCGATGAGAATCACGGTGTGGGTGCGTCGCAGTCGGGCCAGGACTCCGGTGACCATCGCCGGCACCAGTGGGCGTGGCTGGTCTGACACGCGGTTACCGGATAGGACATCGAGTCCGACACCGTTCTGACCCAGATGCTCGCGAATATCCGCGTAGCCCTGAACATCGAGATCGTTCAAGACCGCCGAATAGTCCCCCGGCGGGGATTCGTCGATACGGCCTGCAAGTGTTCCGAACCCCGGAACGGCGTCCACCGCGACCACGTTCTCCGGTCGGCACTCTCGAAAGACACCGCCGATACAGGCCGTCACCGTCGTCTTACCGACGCCGCCCTTGCCGGAGACCACCGCGATCACGTATTGCTTGCGGATATGTCGGCGAATGCGTTCCCGAAGTTCTCGGTAGTGCCGCTCGGCCGGCGATTCACCGGGATTGATCGTCTTGATCGACACCCGGTAGAGGAATCTGCGCCACCCCGAGCCCGGCGGAATCTTGCGGGGCGTCACCATGTCGGAGATCCGCAGCGTTCCGGAGACCGATTCCTGATGGCGGGCCGACGGGTGCGAGTCGATCACGGTCGCGTTCCATTGGTTGGTCATCTATACGGCCTTTCCATAGGAGTGCCCGGCGTCGTATGCCGGTAGGCGGCGCATCATTGTCCGAACGGCGGCGGCGATGGATCCGGCTGATCCGGGGCTGACGATGATCCACGGCCTGCCACCGCGAATGACGCGCTCCGACACCAACCTCCCCGACGGGGTGTCGATGACGGTCACTGCGCCGGATTCGATGACTGGGCCTGCCAGGCCGGGCTGTAGGGCGACCATGGAGGCCTGTGCGGATCTCGCGGTGTCGGCGGCCAGCGTCAGAGTTCGCACGTGGTCGCTGTCAAAGTTGTGATCGGTGAGGAATCTGCGCAGGCTGGCGTGGTCGGTGACCCTTGCCAGCAGCTGCTCGACATCAATGGTGGCAGGGCGGCAGTCAGCGGGTGCCATGGTGCCGCAGAGGCGTTCGATCTGGAAGTTGATCAGGTGATCGGCGGTGTGGCCGCTGGTCGCTGTGCCCGCGCCACTGAGCCTGACGGTGCTTTCGCAGCGTTCCAGGGCGACCCACCACTGTGCGAGTCGCGCCAACACGATCCGCTCAAGGGATCGATCGACCGATGGCGTCTGCACACAGAACAGCAGGGCAACATCACGTCGCGAGAGAACGGTCAACCATTCGTGCACCGTGTCGTCGACCGCACCGCCGTCGTCGATGGCACCGACACCGCGCAGTTCCGCGGCGATCGGATGCTCGAGCGCCATCTGGGCGGTCTCGATACTGGGCAGGTAGGGACGCAATCCGAGTTCGGGTGCGAGGACTTCAATTCCGGATAGCACCTGCAGTGCCCAAAGTCCGTCGATAGTGGTGGTCAACATTGGTTCCCCCGGGTGTGGCCGGTGGGGTCCGCGGGCCGCGAGCCCCACCGGCTGAGCGATTGTCGGTTAGAAGAGGTTGCCCATCATCACGTCGGTCTGGTGGGCGCTGTCGTTGACGGAACTGATCGTTCGTCCGTGCTGATTCAAGGTGTCGATCAGGCCCCGCAGGCCCTGCAGCATCAACATCTGCGCCTCGTGGAACGACGCGGCCGCGGTGCCCTGGAAGAAGTCGGCGATCGCATTGGTGCGCTGGGAGACATCGTCGTGAATCTCCATCAGCTGGGCCGAACGCGCTCCCACGTCGGAGGCAAAATCGGCGACGCCGCCGTGGTGGTACGTGATGTTGTCGGTCATGAAAGGTCCTTTCGCAATTCGAGTGATCAGGCGGGGAATCAGGCGGTGGCGGCGAAACTGGTCAGGCTGTGCGCGGCATCGGCCTCGTGCTGCTCCATCAGCGACGCGGCCTGGCTCAGGCCCTGGGCCAGTCGAGTACCGCCGGTGATGGTCTGCTGCAGTTCGAGATTGATCTGGCCGGCGGTGTTGACCGAGGCCAGCTGCGCCTGGCCACCCCAGACCGCGGAGCCCAGGCCCTCATGGCTGCTCAGGTAGCCGTTGGCGATCGACGTGGCGTGCTCGAGTGCCGTCTCGATGGCTTGTCGGGTGCTCCGCAGCACCTCCGGCGTGACGACGAGGCTCATACGTTCTCCTTCTGCTGGATGGGAAAAGTGCGTATGAGTATCTGGCGGCACTGCGGCGGTGTCACTTCACCCTGTGGCACGCTCCACTGATGCGATTCGCGTTCAAGACCTCACCGCAGCAGACCACCTGGGCCGAGATGCTCGCGGTCTGGAAGGCCGCCGACGATATCGAGGTCTACGAGTCAGGCTGGAACTTCGACCACTTCTATCCGATCTTCGACGATCCGTTGGGGCCGTGCCTGGAGGGCTGGACCACACTGAGCGCACTGGCGCAGGCCACCACCCGA
>JBMOKE010000314.1:0-2157 GCA_049315425.1 Mycobacterium sp.
GCATCGATCAGATGAAGCTGATGTCGCTGATCCGGATCCTGTTGGCCTGAACTCCAGTCAGAGTGATCTTGGTGCCGGCGAAGGTGATGACGGCGTTGCCGTTCTCGCTGGTGATCCGCACCCCGGTCCGGCCGGGCTGCCCGAGGTTCTCGAAGCGCAACTTGTCCTGGCCGACCCTGAAGTCGGTGATCACTGCGTTGACACCGGTGGTGCTGATGACGAAGGTGTCCCGGCCGGCCGCGCCGGTCATGGTCTGGTTGCCGGTACCGGCCACCAGCAGATCCGCCTTGGTGCCGCCAATCAGGGTGTCGCCGCCGTTGGAGCCGATCACCAACTGAGGTGAGTCCGGGTTCTCCATGACGCCACCACCGGTGAGACCACTGCGGCGCTCGTAGAACACGAACGCATCGGCCTGCATGTGCTGGGTATCGGTGTTCTTCAGGATCACCGAGGACAGCGTCATTGATTCGATCTCCCGCATGGTGGCAGGGTCGAATCCCTGGTTCTGGTACCAGAGACGGTCACCGTCGCGCAGATTGGTGAACTGCTCGGCGATGATCACGCCGAAGGTCTGCCCCACCATCCCACCGGCGACGTGGTTCTCGGCCAGTCCGCCGATCCAGAGCTCCACCTTGTCCACGTCACCATAAGCGGCCTCCAGGGCGGCCGCGGTCTCGGCATCGGAGGTGATGTCCGCGAAGCTGGCGTAGGGCGTCAGGCCCAGCGCCACCCGGGTTTCGTTCAGGGTTCCGAGTCCGAGATCACGTCCGCGCTGCAAATTGATGGCGGCCAGGTCCATACCCACCCCCGGCACGAACAGGAAGTTGCGCAGGTCGTCGACAATGTGAACGTCGAGGGCGTTGGACAGGTCATTGGTCAGGTGACGCAGCAGGCCATCGGCGCCACTGTCGATGACGAAGTCCGCCGGGTCCTGGAAGAACGCGTCCTTGAGTGTGACCGGCGTGCCGATCACGTTGCCCAGTTCGTCGGTCTTCTCCAGATTGGCCGAGACGATCGAGTGCCCGAACCGGAATGCCGCACCGGCGAATTCCTCGGTCAGACTCGGATCGACACCCGCCTGGTAGCCCCGGTAGGGCGTGATCGCGTTAGCGCCCAGCAGGTGCGGCAGGAACTCGGTGTAGGTGATGCGGGCGATCTCGGCAGTGACGATTGCGCGGGCCTGGTCGTAGAGCTGGTCGCCGGTCCAGTCCGGATGGGCCACCTTCAGCTGGTCGACCTGGCGGTTGTGCTCGCGCAAGAACAGTGTCTGCAGGGCGGTGAGATCGGGATTTTCCTGGACGCGGATGTCTCCGGCCTTGAACGCACCGTCGACGATCGGCAGGTTGTCACCCGCTGAGGTCAGCAGGTAGCCGTCGGCCCCGCGCAGGCTGGCAGCGGTGGTCGCATCCGAGCCGTAGACCATGGAGCCGTCGAGCCAACCCGTCACATTGTTGGTGGTGACTGCCGGCTTCCCGGCGACACCGGTCAACGGGTCGATGACCGAGCGGGTCAGTGAGATCGAGCCACTCAGCGTGGGATCGCCGGCCGGCACGGTGACGTCGATGTGGGTGACGTTGTCGGACAGCGTCAGGTTGATGTCGTGGTCGATGAACTGACCCCAGGCGTACATCATCCCGGACAGTCCTTCGGCATTCGGGGTTTCGGCATTGCCGGCGACCACCAGATTGCTGACCGTGCGGGCGTTGGGCAGGTCGGTGCGAAGCGCCGAGATCCCATCGCTGAACTGGGCCGCGCCGATCCGGGTGAAGGTGGCACCGACGACATTGAGGCCAGTGGTGGCGAGGTTGTTCCCGCTGCCGTCGATGGAGCGGTAGCTGATCGATGGTCGCGGCGGCCGGGGCGCGGGGGCAATGCCCTGCTGCGGCCTGGCGGCGGCGGCTGTGGACGTGGTCCCGGCGGACGTGGAAGTGGTCCCGGCGGCCGTGGCGGACCCGGTCGCGGCGATTCGGAATGCCGTGCCGCGGGTCGCGCCGGCTGCTGCCCGGGCGGTCGCGCCGCGGTCGGATCGGTGCGTCGAGGCGCTCGCGCTATCGGATGATGACGCCGACGGAGCGTCGTCGGCCCATGCCGATGCGGCGGCAGCCATGCTGCCGATCCCGAGGGCGATCGCAAGGGCGCCAACTCTCCCGACAGTGA
>JBMOKE010000315.1:0-2151 GCA_049315425.1 Mycobacterium sp.
CCATCGCTGATCTCGACGTGGGTGCCGACGGCGTCGACGTGGGTTCCGGTGGAGTTCTCGACGTGGGTGCCGACGGCGTCGACGTGGGTTCCGGTGGAGTTCTCGACGTGGGTGCCGACGGCGTCGGCGTGAGTTCCGGTGGAGTCCTCGACGTGGGTACCGGCGGCGTCGACGTGGGTTCCGGTGGAGTTCTCGACGTGGGTGCCGTTGGCGTAGTTGTCGTCGTTTCCGTCGATCTCGTTCCCATTGTCGTAGACGCCGTCGTGGGAAAGCAGCTCGTACGCCGGTGAACTCACCGATTTCGCGATGCTGTTGCCCTGGGCGGTGAGGGGCGCCGCGACGACAAGGGCACCGATGCCGGCGAGCACTGCGCTTGAACTGGCAAGGGGCCGGAACCAAATACTGCTTTTCATGATTTCTACTTTCCTAGTTGTGTTGTTCCCTATGAAGCACACTGTGCCGGGGGTTTCTTTGGGCACTGAAATGTTTCCCGGGCACCCTCACGGCATGGCTGCGACCCGGTTGTCGAGTTCGGTGCTCCTCGTTGAAGACGATCGGGCACTGAGCGCCATGCTCGATGAACTTCTCACCGCCGAGGGCTACCGGGTAGATACCGCGTTTGATGGGCAGCAGGGCATGCACCGGGGCCTGAGCGGTCACTATGACGCGTTGATCGTTGATCGGGGGCTGTCGGTCATGGACGGCGCAGACCTGGTGGCGCTGCTGCGGTCGCGGGGCGTGACGACGCCTGCCCTGATCCTGACTGCGCGCGGGTCGGTGGAGGACCGGGTCGAGGGTCTCGACGCCGGCGCGCAGGACTATCTGGTCAAGCCCTTTGAAGTCCCTGAGTTGCTGGCCCGGGTACGGGCGCTACTGCGCCGCACCGATGGCGCAACGACCGTGCTCCAGGCCGGCGGCCTCGCGCTTGACCTGCTTACCCGTGTCGTGAGTGGCGCGACGCCCGACGGTGCCGACGTTGAACTGTCCGAACGGGAGGCATCACTGCTGGCCACCCTCATGGCAGCGCCCACGCGGATCTTCAGCCGGGCGCGCTTGCTCGATACCGTATTCATCGGAGTCGACTCGGATGCGACAATCGACCTCAATGTCCATTATTTGCGGCGAAAGCTCGGTAAGGCAGTGATCCGTACCGTGCACGGTGCGGGTTATCGGTTCGGTCTGGAGTGAACAGAACCTCCATGCCCGCCGCTGATTTCAGCGTGGTGAAGCGGGCCGGACGGATCGCGGTGCTTCAGGCGTCGGCGGCTCTTGCCGTCCTGTTGGTATTGGTGGGATTGGTGCTCGCCGTGGTCGATGTGCGTGCGCAGAATCGCCAGATCACCGATCAGTTGACCGCTGTTGCGGAGAATGTTGACGACGTCGGCGACCCGCCACCAGGGATGGAGTTGGTGCTGCGTGACACCGACGGGCAAGTCGCTACGTCTCGTGGCGGAAAAGCCGGACTGCCGCTACTGGCCGGGCCCGCTGGTTTCACTGAAGTTCACACCGGTGACCGCTACTACCGTGCCCTTGTGGTGGACCGCCCAGTGGGGCGGGTGGTGGTGCTGATCGATATGGCGCCGATCCAGGCGGACCAGGCGCGGCTGTGGGCGGCACTCGGCTTCGCCGCGCTCGCCGGCCTCCTCGGAGCCGCGGCCGTCGTCGCGTTCGTCGCGCGTCAGTCGGTGCGCCCCCTGGCCCAGGCGTTAGCGCTGCAGCGGCGATTCGTTGCCGACGCCTCCCATGAGCTACGGGCTCCGCTGACCGTTCTGCACACCCGAGCGCAACTGCTCGCCCAGCGGCTCGGCTCTGGCGATGTCACCGCCGCGGCCAAGGACGCCGACGCATTGGTCGCTGACACCCGGGTGCTGGCCGACATAGTCGACGATCTGCTCGCGTCAGCCTCGATGACGGGAGTCGACGCTCGGACGGCGAGAATCGACCTGTTCGCGGTGGCGCGTTCGGTATGTGATCGCATGACCAGCTACGCCGAGTCGATCGGGGTGACACTCAACTGCGACCATCGCGATGATCACAGCCCAGGCAGCTTGGATGTGCTGGGCTCCGGGGTCGCCTTGGAGCGGGCGATCACAGCACTGGTGGATAACGCGTTGAGTCACGAAAAAAGCGGCGGCACAGTCGATTTACGTG
>JBMOKE010000316.1:0-2143 GCA_049315425.1 Mycobacterium sp.
TCCGGCTGCCGAATCCAACGATCCGGTGACGATTGGCTAAAGCGTCGCGGGGCGGTGTCTGATTGCCCGGCTCTCCCCCGCAAGCGGGAGGTGCCCCCATCTCAGGACGTCCCGTCCTGCAGCGTCGCCGGGCGGATCACCACCACGGACCTGGTCTTGGGGCCCCGGTCCTCCAGAAGGGCGAGTACCCGCCCATCCGGACCGGTCGCGGCATAGACGCCCTCGATACCCGCCGCCGGGAGCGGACGCCCATGACCGGCATCCTCAGCTTCAGCCGCGGTGATGTCACGGCGTCCGAACCCCAGCAGACAGGCCTCATCGAGGGAGTAGCTCAGGCTGGGCTGCTCGGCGAGCTCGTCGAGGGTGCGGGCCTGGTCGAGTCCGTACCTGCCGACCCGGGTGCGCCGCAGTGCGGTCAAATGCCCGCCGACGCCGGGTCCCTCCCGCCCATCCGCCCTAAGGGCACCTCCAAGATCCCGAGCCAACGCCCTGATATAGGTGCCCGATGAGCAGTCCACCTCGACGTCGATGTCGACGAACGGTCCCGTGCGCCTGATCGCCACGATGTCGAAGCGGTCGATCTGCACCGTGCGCGCGGCCAGTTCAACCTCCTGCCCCTCGCGGACGAGTTGATAGGCCCGCTTGCCGCCGACCTTGATTGCACTGACCGCCGACGGACGCTGCTCGATCTCGCCACGCAGCATCGCGATACCGGCGCCGATCGCATCGTCGGTCACCTCGATGGCCGAAACATCGTGGACCACATCGCCTTCGGCATCGTCGGTGGTGGTGGTCCGGCCCAACCGGATAGTGGCCACATACGACTTCGAGGTACCGCTCAACAGGCCGAGAATCTTGGTCGCACGTTCGATTCCGATCACCAGGACGCCGGTGGCCATCGGGTCCAGGGTGCCGGCGTGACCGATCTTGCGGGTGCCGAAGATGCGCCGACATCGCGACACCACGTCGTGGCTCGTCATTCCGGCCGGTTTGTCGACGACCACAATGCCGGGATTCGGAGCAGCAGCGCTCACAGCACGATCGCCGTGAGCGCCAGTCCGCCGGCCACCGACCACCGGCCGGCCAGTTCAGTCAGTGGCGAACCGGAACGTGCCGCGGGATCGATCAGGATCCGGGACACGAACTCACCCGCCGTCCCCTCCGAATCGACGGTGAACGTGATGTGGGCGTCCTCGAAGCCGAGCCAGCGCTGTGTCAACGGGAACCACACCTTGTAGGTCGCTTCCTTGGCGCAGAACAAGATTCGGTCCCAATGCAGGTGGTCGGGCAGTGTCGCGATCTCTGTACGCTCGATCGGCAGGCTGACGGCATCGAGCACACCCTTGGGCAGCACGTCATGAGGTTCGGCATCGATACCCACCGAACGCACCGCGGTGCTCCGGCCCACCACCGCCGCGCGGTAGCCCTCACAGTGGGTGAGACTGCCTACTACGCCAACGGGCCAGTGCGGCTCGCCCTTTTCCCCCTTGAGGATCGGCGATGGCGGTACTCCGAGTTCTTGCATGGCCACCCGGGCGCAGTGCCGAACGGTGACGAACTCGTTGCGCCGCTTGGCAACCGATCGTGCAATCAACGGCTCCTCCTCCGGCAGGGCAGCCAGATGCGGCGGATCGTCATACATCTCCGCGTAAACCAGATCGGCGACGTCGGGAAGCACCGCCCGCATGAACTCACTCATCCGCGCCGGCTGCGTAGCCGCTCCTGGAATTTCGCGGACTCCGCACGCATCTCCGGGGTGATCATGAAATGACCGCCGAAATCGTTGAGATAGCCCGGGGCGTATTCCGGGTCGGGTAATACCTGCCGCATCCATCGGTAGGGCTTGCGCCGCCGCCACTCTCGCGGGTAGCCCACCGACACCTCCTCGAACCGGACCCCGTCGTACCACGTCGTGCGCGGGATGTGGAGGTGCCCGTAGACCGCGCAGAGTGCGTTGTAGCGGGTGTGCCAGTCGGCGGTCTCAGTCGTGCCGCACCACAGTGCGAACTCCGGGTAGAACAGCACATCGCACGGTTCGCGGCGCAGCGGGAAATGGTTCACCAGGACTGTCGGAGTCATCCAGTCCAATTCCTCCAGTCGGGCCCGGGTGTATTTCAGTCGGTCCCGGCACCACGCGTCGCGG
>JBMOKE010000317.1:0-2141 GCA_049315425.1 Mycobacterium sp.
CTCACCGGACTGATCGACACCACCGGGTTACTGGTGAACAGGCCCTCGAGGTTGAGGCGGCCGCCGGTAACCGTGATACCGGCCAGCGAGGTGGTCGGTGTGGCATTGCCCAGGATCGCAGTGCGGAGGCCGGCCGCCGTCGCAGTCGGGTTTTGTGACGCGTAGAGCGCCAACGCCCCGGTCACATGCGGTGTGGCCATCGAGGTGCCGCTGTAGTTCGCGTAGGAGTTGTCCGGCACGGTGCTGATAACCCCGGAACCCGGCGCCCCGATGTCAACGGTGCTGGCTCCGTAGCTCGAGAAGCCCGACAGCGCGCCCCAGGACGTGATTGAAGCCACCGCGATGACGGATTCATACGATGCCGCCGTTTCGGTCGCCGACGCCACCAGGGAACTGTAGTTACTGGGGTAAGCACCGATCGTGTCATTGTTGCTGCTGGAGTTACCGGCCGCCGCAACGAACAAGATGTCCGCTTTAGCGGCCCGGATGATCGCGCTGTGCAGTGCGGTGCTATAGCCGCCGCCGCCCCAGGAATTGCTCGCGGCCACCAGGTTGATGTTGTACCGGTTCTTGAGGTCCACTAGGTAATCGAGCGCGGCCACCGCATCGGAGGTGAATCCGCCGTACGGACCCAGGAACTTGGCGGGAATGATCTTGACGTTCCAGCAGACGCCCGCCACACCCGTCCCATTGCCGCCGACGGCCCCGATGGTGCCCGCCACATGTGTCCCGTGGTCGTCTTCGGCACCGTCATAGACGGTGTTGTCGTCGTAGTAGAAATCCCAGCCGTTGATGTCATCGGTGTAGCCGTTGTTGTCATTGTCGATGCCATCGCCGGCCACCTCACCGGGATTCACCCAGATGTTGGGCGCCAGGTCAGGGTGGGTGATCTGGATACCCTCGTCGATCACCCCGACCACGACGGTGGACGAGCCCGTAACGCCGGCGGCCCAGGCTGCCTCGGCCCCGCATCCGTATTGATTGGTGGTGCCGTCCGGGCCGAACGCCGTCGGGCTGTCGTCGCTATTCATGCCCCACAGCGAGCCGGCGGTGTAGTACGGGTCATTAGACGTGGCCTGGAGCGACAGCCGGTAGTTGGGTTCCACCAAGGCCACGCCCGGCAACCTTGAGAGGATCTGGATCGCCGCGACGGTGCCGCCCGGAACCTTCAAGCGATAGACCACCCCGTCTTGGGTCTGGAGCATCTCCTCCGTGCCGATGAGGTCAATCACCGACGCTCCGAGGATCGCCATCCCCAACCCCCGGCCGAAGGCGGTCACTCCCGGTTCCCAGACCACGAGGACTTCGTCCTTCGCGAACGGCAGCGTCGCCGGTACTTCCGGTGCCGCGACTGCCATGGCGGCCAAGGTCCGTGTCACCCCTCGGCGGGGTCGTCCGATCTGGCCGCTGGTTGTCCGTGCCGCGAGCCAGCCGAGCGGAGACTCGAGATCCGACCCGCGCACGCCGTCGGCGACGGAATCGACCGAAACCACAGGCGAAACGTGGGCCGAAGTCATCACCGGCGGGTCCGCCGGGGGTAACGCCGCGGGCAGCGCCGTGGGTACCGAAACCGGCTTGGCCACCGGCGGCGCAGTCACGGCGGGTTTCCGGACAGGACGGGCGGAGGCAACAGCGACGGACACTGGAGGCGTTCCGACCGAGGCGGGTGCCAGCCGAACAAACGTCGATGCGCCAGGCGCCGACCGGGCCACCGGCCGAATGCCCTTGTTCAGTGAGCTTTTCGAGGATGCGCCACGAGTGAGTCGCCCCTCTCGAGCCCGTTGCCCGGGGGCGGCGGGGCCGTGCTGCCCGGCGTCAGCCGCTTCGACCGAATCGGCAGAGTCAGCCGGCGAGGCCCACGCCACACCGGCTCCCCCGGATGCCAGGCCGATCATGACGGCGACAGCCGCCATTCCCACCGAACCGACAAACCCCGGACCGCGCATTCGAGGGTGGCCCCCGATCATCCATTGACAGGCAAACCATACGCCTGTCGGGACCCGAAGCAACTGCTTAAGCCCCATTCAGCGGCCAGTTTTTGACCTTCTCCGGCGGTGTCGGTCGCTCAGGCTTTCAGCGCCGACAACGCGTCGGTCCATACCTTCTGAACGCGGGCCTCGCCGGGTTGGTTCATCTCGGCG
>JBMOKE010000318.1:0-2133 GCA_049315425.1 Mycobacterium sp.
CCGGTGACGGCGGTGATGGCGGCCGGGGTTCGATCGGCGGCCGGGGCGGCGCGGGCGGTTCGGGTGGCGCGGCCACATCGTTGATCAGTAGCACCGCGACCGGTGGTGTCGGCGGCGACGGGGGGATCGCTCGGTTCGCCGGCCCCGGCGGTGCCGGCGGTGCCGGTGGCGCGGCGGTGGCCTACGAGGGTGCCAGCGCGGTGGCCGGCAACGGAGGCGTCGGCAGCCGGGCCAATCGATTCGGACGTGTCGGGGGAGTCGGCGGCGCCGGTGGTACCGCGAAGGCCTACGGCACTGGCACGGCGACCGGCGGCACGGGCGGAGAGGGCGGCAAAGGTAATACCCTCGCCAACGGTGGTGCCGGTGGTTTCGGCGGCAACGCCTACACCGGCTCGACGGCCGGCGGTAATGGCGGTAACGCCACCGCCGGGGCCGGTGGGCAGGGTGGTTATGGGTCGAATGGCGGGGCCGGCGGTTACGGCGGCAGTAGCAGCGTCTACACCGATGCCGCGTCAACGTCGGTGAGTGCCGGCGGGGCCGGCGGGGCCGGCGGAGGCGCCAATACTCTCGGCCTCGGCGGCAACGGCGGTAACGGCGGCAGCGCAGGTGCGGCCGGCACCAGCGCCGCCGACGTCACGCGCGTTGTCGGAACGGGCGGGGCCGGTGGGACCAGTGACGCGTTCGGTGCGCGCGACGGTGCCGACGGGTCCGCGGGTTCCACCTTCACGGTGTCCAGCATCACCGTCGGCGGCATCCTGGCCGGGGCGGGCGCGGCCGGCGCGGGCGCCAGCAACGCCAGTGACATCTATGTCGTCGATTTTCTCGGGTCGGTATCGGTGATCGACCCCACCGACACCATCATCGACACCATCACCGTCGGCGACGGCCCCAACGGGGTGGCGGTCAGCCCAACGGGTACAACCATCGGCAACATCTACGTCGCCAACAGCGGCGACAACACCGTGTCGTGGCTGAACTCCGACGGCACCGTGATCGGCACGATCACGGTCGGTACCGGCCCGAGTGCGGTCGCGGTCAGTTCCGTCGGGACCAACGCGGGCTATGTCTACGTCACTAATAACGATGATGGCACCGTGTCGGTGATCAACCCGGCAGGAACCGTCATCGCCACCGTCGCTGTGGGCAACAACCCGGCTGGCGTTGCGGTTAGTTCCGCCGGAATGAACGCCGGCTTTGTCTACGTCACCAATAACACCGCCGGCACGGTGTCGGTGATCAACCCCGCCGGCGCCGTCGTTCAGACCATCACGGTCGGGACCGACCCGAGTGGGGTGGCGGTCAACAGCAACGGCTATGTCTACGTCGCCAACAGTGGCGCGGGCACGGTGTCGGTGATCAACCCGCTGGGCAGAGTTGTCGACACCATTGCGGTCGGCCCCAACCCGCAGGGGGTGGCGATCAGCTCAACCGGTGCCACTGCCGGCTACGTCTACGTCACCAACGGCGACGCCGGCACGGTGTCGGTGATCAATCCCGCCGGGGTTGTCGTGAACACCATCGACCTCGGTGCCTTCGCCTACGGAGTCGCAGTCAGCCCGACCGGCGATAACGCCGGCAACGTCTACATCACCAACTTCAGCAGCGGCACGGTGTCGGTGATCAGCGCATGACCGCGCCCAACCGCCTCATCAATAACGTCAACCGGAAAGGGAAAGCCATGTTGATCCGCAAGAAATCTGTAATCGGAGCGCTCTGCGCCGGAATGTTGGTGGGTGCCACGTCGGTGGCATCGCCGGCATCTGCCGTCGTGCCGAACACGATGGTCAATTCCCGATCCGATTTCCGAATTCTTGATGTGCCGCCGGCTGGTTCGAAGGGCAGGCTTTACGTAGGCGGGCAACTTTTCCAGACAATTCTTCCCCAAAGCACCACCTTGTCAACCAGCACCGCGACCTGGGTTAACTCTGCAACCAACCCAACTACCATCACGATTGCGAAATTGCCCACGGTGAGCGGAACTGTCTCCGCCAAGGATATCGATCCGCGCGGCAGCGTCTTCGCCGTGACCACGGATAAAACCTATCGCTACTTCAAAGGCAACGGACTGCCTACCACTCCGATGGGAGTATTCGGACCCGTTCAACCGGGCACTCCTGCGTATCCCTATTACGC
>JBMOKE010000011.1:0-36160 GCA_049315425.1 Mycobacterium sp.
GAGGCGCCGTACACCGGTTCGACGGTGAAGATTTCGCCGGTTCGAACCAGCGGTATGACACCGTTCGTCGTCCGCTACATCGAATGGTGATGGAGTAGATCCTTTGTCTGCCAATAGTTCTCGATCGCTTCGCGCGATGTCCGCTTTCCTGGCTACGCTCGCGTTGACCATCGGCCTCGCCGCCCCTGCCAACGCGGAGCAGGGGTGGGACCCGACCCTGCCCAAGATGCTGAGCGCTGGGGCGCCGGGCGATCCTGTCGCGGTCGCCCAGGCTTCGCTGGCGTTCACCCAGCAGGCCACCCAGGCGACGATGGACCTCGGCCGCAGATTCCTTGCCGGACTCGGTATCGGTGGTGGTGGTGGTGCGACGGCACTTCCAGGCGGTCGGGTCAATGGCCCACAGGCCATCGAGTACGTCATTCGGCGTGGCGCCTCCCAGCGGGGGGTGCCCTATTCGTGGGGCGGCGGCGCCATCAACGGCCCGAGTACCGGAGTCGAACAGGACGCCGGAAAGGTCGGCTACGACTGCTCCGGATTCACCCGATACGCCTTCGCCGGCGTGGGGGTCCAGATTCCCAAGTACTCCGGCGACCAGTACGACGTCGGCCGCCACATCCCGCCGTCCCAGGCCAAGCGCGGGGACCTGATCTTCTACGGCCCCGAGGGCTCCCAGCATGTGACTCTCTACCTGGGCAATGGTCAGATGATGGAGGCCTCGTCGGCGGCGGGTCAGGTGACCATCAGTCCCGTCCGCACGGCGGGCATGACGCCGTACCTGACGCGCATCATCGAGACCTGAGCAACCCGGGCGTCCGACTCGCCAGTCGACGGCCCGCATCGACGGATTTCGAAACGCCTGGGATAGTTGTCTGCGGGGCACGTTGCGGCCCAGACAAATGTGGGCTCACGGTCTCCTCAACCGGTGCCGTCGTGTCCACCAACAGCTGTGGAGGAAGTGCATGACGTCACCAGGTGGCTCGCCCGCGGGTCCCGCAGGCTCCAGCGCCCCGAGCGGTTCCGCTGGGTCATCGCAGTCCGGCGGTAGCGCGCTGACCAGCGAGGTCCAGACGCTGGAACGGGCGATCTTCGAGGTCAAGCGGATCATCGTCGGCCAGGACCAGCTCGTCGAGCGCATCCTGGTGGGCCTGCTGGCCAAAGGCCACGTTCTGCTCGAGGGTGTCCCGGGCGTCGCCAAGACCCTGGCTGTGGAGACCTTCGCCAAGGTGGTCGGCGGAACCTTCGCCCGCATCCAGTTCACGCCCGATCTGGTGCCCACCGATATCATCGGTACCCGCATCTACCGTCAGGGCCGCGAGGAATTCGATATCGAGTTCGGTCCGGTGATGTGTAACTTCCTGCTCGCCGACGAGATCAACCGGGCGCCGGCGAAGGTGCAGTCCGCCCTGCTCGAGGTGATGGCCGAGCGCAAGATCTCGATCGGCGGTCGAGACTTCCCGCTGCCCAAGCCGTTCCTGGTGATGGCCACCCAGAACCCGATCGAGAACGAGGGCGTCTACCCGCTGCCCGAGGCTCAGCGTGACCGATTCCTGTTCAAGATCAACGTGGATTACCCCTCCCCGGAGGAAGAGCGCGAGATCATCTACCGGATGGGCGTCAACCCGCCCGAACCCAAGCAGATCCTCGACACCGGCGATCTAGCCCGGCTGCAGGACGTCGCCGCCAATAACTTCGTACACCACGCCCTGGTGGATTATGTGGTCCGGGTGGTGACCGCTACTCGTCGACCCGAACAGTTCGGTATGCCGGATGTGAAGTCCTGGATCGCATTCGGTGCCTCGCCACGCGCATCGCTGGGCATCATCGCGGCCTCCCGTGCGCTGGCGCTCGTGCGGGGACGCGATTACGTCGTTCCGCAGGACGTCATCGAGGTCATTCCCGATGTGCTGCGACACCGGTTGGTGCTCACTTACGACGCACTGGCCGATGATGTCAAAGCCGAAACCGTGATCAATCGGATTCTGCAGACCGTTGGGCTGCCTCAGGTGAATGCCATTCCACAGCAATCGCATAACGCTGCTCCGCAACAAGTGCCTCCTGCGGCACCCGCCGCGGCAGGCGCCAGCGGTCGGTGAGCGAGTCCACTCCCGCCTTTGACGCGGCTGGTCAGCCGCAGGCGGTTCAGCCGCCGTCTTTTGAGCGTGGTGACATCAGTGACGCCAAGCTGTCGGCGGCGCTTCGTACGCTGGAACTCACGGTCAAGCGCAAGCTGGATGGTGTGCTGCAGGGCAATCATCTGGGCCTGATCCCGGGCCCAGGTTCGGAGCCGGGCGAGTCGCGGCTCTACCAACCCGGTGACGACGTCCGCCGGATGGACTGGTCGGTAACCGCCCGCACCACCCACCCCCACGTCCGGCAGATGATCGCCGACCGGGAGTTGGAAACGTGGATTGTGGTGGATATGTCAGCCAGCCTCGACTTCGGCACCACGGGTTGCGAGAAACGCGACCTCGCCGTCGCGGCAGCGGCCGCGATCACCTATCTCAACAGTGGTGGCGGCAACCGGATCGGGGCGGTGATCGCCAACGGCGAGAAAGTCATTCGGGTTCCAGCACGGTCCGGCCGTCAGCACGAACAGACGCTGTTGCGGGCCATCGCCACCTCACCGCGGGCGCCGTTGGGAGTACGGGGTGATCTGTCGGCCGCGATCGATGCGCTTCGGCGGCCGGAACGACGGCGCGGCATGGCGATCATCGTCAGTGACTTCCTCGGCCCGATCACCTGGATGCGGCCCCTGCGGGCCATCTCGGCCCGGCACGAGGTGCTCGGTATCGAAGTGCTTGATCCTCGCGATGTGGAACTGCCCGATGTCGGCGACGTGATCCTGCAGGACACCGAATCCGGTGTCACCCGCGAGTTCACCATCGATGCGCAGTTGCGCGATGATTTCGCGAGGGCTGCCACCGCGCACCGGGCTGAGGTAGCCCGAACTCTGCGGCGCTGCGGAGCGCCGCTGATGACGCTGCGCACCGACCGCGACTGGATCGCCGATATTGTTCGCTTCGTCGCCTCACGGCGCCGTGGCGCACTGGCGGGCAGTCAGTGAGCCCGAACGAGGAACACGTATGACATTGCCCTTGCTTGGGCCGATGGCACTGACCGGCTTTGCGCACCCCTGGTTCTTCCTTTTTCTTCTATTTGTCGCGGGTCTGATCGGGCTCTACGTCATCACGCAGTTCGCGCGACAGCAGCGCATTCTTCGGTTCGCCAATATGGAACTGCTGGAGAGCGTTGCGCCCAAGCGGCCCAACCGCTGGCGCCATCTGTCGGCAATTCTGCTGATCTGTTCCCTGGTGATGCTGACGATTGCGATGGCCGGGCCGCAGAACGATGTTCGCATCCCTCGCAATCGCGCAGTGGTGATGCTTGTCATCGACGTATCGCAGTCGATGCGTGCCACCGACGTGGAGCCGAGCCGGCTGGCAGCCGCGCAGGAGGCCGCCAAGCAGTTCGCCGATCAGCTCACCACGGGTATCAACCTGGGCCTGATCGCCTACGCGGGAACCGCGACGGTGCTGGTGTCGCCGACCACCAACCGTGAGTCGACTAAGATCGCCATCGACAAACTGCAGTTAGCTGACCGCACGGCCACCGGAGAGGCGATCTTCACCGCCCTGCAGGCCATTGCCACCGTCGGCGCGGTCATTGGCGGCGGCGACGGTCCGCCTCCGGCGCGGATCGTGCTGATGTCCGACGGCAAGGAGACGGTGCCGTCCAACCCCGACAATCCCAAGGGTGCCTTCACCGCCGCGCGCACGGCCAAGGACCAGGGCGTGCCGATCTCCACGGTGACCTTCGGGACCCCGTACGGCTACGTCGAGATCAATGACCAGCGCCAGCCGGTTCCGGTCGACGATGAGACACTGAAAAAGATCGCTGAGTTGTCCGACGGCAATGCCTACAACGCCGCGAGTCTGGAGCAGCTCAAAGAGGTGTTCGCCAAGCTGCAGGATCAGATTGGCTATGAGACGGTCAAGGGTGATGCCAGTGTGGGCTGGCTACGGCTGGGCTCACTGTTACTCGCTCTTTCGGCCCTGGCTGCAGTGCTGCTCAACCGGCGCCTACCCGGCTGATTTCGTGCGTTCTCCCCGCGAGCCTGCTTGCGGGCCGGGACCGGTGAGGCACTAGGTTGACGGGCATGACAGACACCGGTAAACCCGCGTTCGTCTCCCGCTCGGTGCTTGTCACCGGTGGTAACCGCGGGATCGGGCTGGCGATCGCGCAACGACTGGCGGCCGATGGGCACAGGGTGGCGGTGACCCACCGCGGATCGGGCGCTCCGGAACCTCTGTTCGGTGTTGTGTGCGATGTCACCGATACCGACGCCGTCGATCGCGCCTTCACGGCGGTCGAGGAGCACCAGGGTCCGGTCGAGGTTCTGGTGTCAAACGCCGGCATCGCCGCTGACGCGTTTCTCATGCGGATGACAGTGGAGAAGTTCGAGACGGTCATCGACGCCAACCTCACCGGGGCGTTCCGGATGGCGCAGCGAGCATCGCGCAGCATGCAGCGCAAGCGGTTCGGCCGGATGATCTTCATCGGTTCGGTCTCCGGCACCTGGGGCATCGGCAACCAGGCCAACTATGCGGCATCCAAGGCGGGACTGATCGGCATGGCCCGCTCGATCGCCCGTGAACTGTCCAAGGCCGGCGTCACGGCCAATGTCGTCGCACCGGGCTATATCGACACCGAGATGACCCGCGCGCTCGACGAGCGGATTCAGCAGGGAGCGCTGGAGTTCATCCCGGCCAAGCGTGTCGGCACCGCCGAAGAGGTCGCCGGAGTGGTGAGCTTTCTGGCGTCGGAGGATGCGAGTTACATCTCCGGCGCCGTGATCCCGGTCGACGGTGGCATGGGTATGGGCCACTGACGGCCGATAGGGAGAAAAGGACTGATATGGCAGGGCTTCTCGAAGGAAAGCGCATCCTCGTCTCGGGGATCATCACCGATTCGTCGATTGCGTTTCACATCGCCCGGGTCGCTCAAGAAGCGGGCGCTGAGATCGTGTGTACCGGGTTCCAGCGAATGAATCTGATCAAACGGATCATGGACCGGCTCCCGCAACCAGCACCGCTGCTCGAACTCGACGTGCAGAACGACGAGCACCTGGCCAGCCTCGCCGACCGGGTCACCGAGGTGATCGGTGCCGGAAACAAACTCGACGGGGTGGTGCACTCCATCGGCTTCATGCCGCAGACCGGGATGGGCATCAACCCGTTCTTCGACGCCCCCTACGAGGACGTCGCCAAGGGCATCCACATCTCGGCCTATTCCTATGCATCGCTGGCGAAGGCCACTCTGCCGATCATGAATGCCGGCGGCAGCATCGTCGGCATGGATTTCGATCCGGCCCGGGCGATGCCGGCCTACAACTGGATGACGGTGGCTAAGAGCGCGCTGGAATCGGTCAATCGGTTCGTTGCCCGGGAAGCCGGCGCATTCGGTGTGCGCTCCAATCTGGTTGCGGCAGGACCGATCCGGACGCTGGCCATGAGTGCGATAGTCGGCGGTGCGCTGGGTGATGAAGCCGGTGATCAGATTAAGCTCCTCGAGGAGGGTTGGGATCAGCGGTCACCGCTGGGCTGGAACATGAAAGACCCCACCCCGGTCGCCAAAACTGTCTGCGCTCTGCTGTCCGACTGGTTGCCGGCCACCACCGGAACGATCATCTACGCCGACGGCGGCGCGAGTACCCAACTGCTGTGACATTCGACGCGCTGCTGCTGCTGTCCTTCGGCGGACCGGAAGGCCCCGAACAGGTGATGCCGTTTCTGGAGAACGTCACTCGTGGCCGAGGAATACCGCCTGAGCGGTTGGTGTCGGTCGCGGAGCACTACCTGCACTTCGGTGGGGTTTCGCCGATCAACGGGATCAACCGTGCGCTGATCGCACAGATCCAAATCGAACTGGCCGAGCGCGGCGAGAAGCTGCCGGTGTACTTCGGCAACCGCAACTGGGACCCGTATCTCGCCGACACAGTCGAGTCCATGAGAGCCGACGGCATCACCCGCGCTGCGGTTTTCAGCACGTCAGCCTGGGGCGGCTACTCCGGATGCGCCCAATACCAGGAGGACATCACCCGGGCCCGCGCCGAAGTCGGCGATGGTTCACCTGAACTGGTCAAACTGCGTCAATACTTCGACCATCCTCTTCTGGTGGAGATGTTCGCAGACGGGATCGCCGCGGCGGCCGCAACTCTGCCGGCACCGTTACGTGCGGATGCCCGGCTGGTGTTCACCGCTCATTCCATCCCGTTGCGTGCGGCCAATCGCTGCGGGCCGGATCTCTATCCGCGTCAGGTCGCCTACTCGTCGAGTCTGGTTGCAGCTGCGGCCGGCTACGCCGATTACGACCAGGTGTGGCAGTCCCGATCAGGGCCACCGTCGGTGCCGTGGCTGGAACCTGATGTGGCCGATCATCTTTGTGTCCTTGCCGAAACCGGTACCAAGGCGGTCATCGTCTGTCCGATCGGATTCGTCGCCGATCATATCGAGGTGATCTGGGACCTTGACAGCGAACTCGCGGAACAGGCCGGTGGACTTGGCATTGCCTTGGCCAGGGCCACGACACCCAACGCTCAATCTCGATTCGCTCGACTCGCGCTGGATCTGCTCGACGAGAAACGTGACGGGCTCGAACCGGCGAGAGTGATTGGACCGCAGCAGGTTCCGGGCTACGGATCGAGTGTGAACGGACGCTTCTGCACCGCCGACTGCGAGGCGAGCGCGCGAGCGGCAGCGGCTAGTTCCAGGCCGACTGCAGAATCGCGCTGACTGCTGCTGTTCGCGCAGCGCGGACGACCGTCGCCAGTGGACGCATCGCGGCATCGGCGATCTGTTCCTCTGCTGCGCTTTGGGTGGCGATCGGCGTCGGCCCGGCGCTAACGGCGATGATGGCGTCGACATGGGCGGCAGTCGACAGCACCCTCAGTGCCCGGTCCGGGGCATGGTCGGGAATGCGATGGAGGCTGCCGGCCTGCAACAACTCCTCGACCAAGGTGCGCGGATCCTCGCAACCGGGGATCGGTTGCAGGCTGCCTAATGCTTCGGCGGCGGATCGAACGGCCGACCGCAATGCGTATTCGGCATCGCCGAGGTCAAGGTGATCCGGTGCCGGACCGCCCGGTAATGAGTACACCGACCAGGACAGCACGGTGATTTCCGGGACGTCCGAATCATCTTCGTCGGTGCACTCGAACGCGGGCACCAGGCCGATCGCTTCTCCCTCGGGTGCCCGCACCACGATCGCTTCGCCCACGTCCAGGGAGTCCCGCTGAAACTGAGTGCCGGCCGGCAGGCCTCGGACATCGCCCGGAACGGGAAGTACCAGATCAATCGCCGGCCGCGCCGACCTGCTCATCTCCATCCGGGGCCCGGCGGCGGTGCGCACGGTCTGCAGCAGTGACATGGCACCGGCGCTATCCACATCCGGCCACGGCAATCCCGTTCGTCCGGCCGCGACTGCGTCGTATGCGGTAACCGAATGTATTGGAGCCCATGCACTTAGCGCATCAAGAACGTCGTCGGGTGCCGCATGGCCGGCCAGCCAGGCGTTAGACCACACCGATAGCGACACACTGGGGCACCACATGATGGTCGTGAGTGTAGTTGCTTCGCGCTCCGTCGGTCAGCACCGGACGCGCTGCCGATACGGGCGTATCGTGGCGTCATGCCCGGGGCACTGATCTGGCTGATTGTCGGTCTCGCGCTTGCCGGTGCGGAGGCCCTGACCGGCGACCTCTCCCTGCTCATGCTCTCCGGCGCAGCACTGGCAGCGGCCGGTTCAAGTTGGCTGCTGAATCTGCCTGTCTGGGTCGATGGCGCGGTCTTTCTCGTGGTCGCGGTGCTGTTGCTCGTCCTGGTGCGCCCGGTGATGCGACGCAGGCTGACGCCAGGCACGGGCTTGCCTGAACCGGTGAAGGCACTCGAGGGAAAGCACGCGGTGGTGCTCGAACCGGTCAACCGTCACCAAGGTCGGATCAAGCTCGACGGTGAAGTTTGGACGGCCCGCCCGTTCAGCGACGACGATGTGTATCAGCCCGGCGAACAGGTGACCGTCATGCATATCGACGGCGCCACCGCGGTCGTCTGGCAGAACCCATGATCCGCGCATAAGAAGGAGTCGAAATGGACGGTGCTATCACCGGTCTGGTGGTGTTGGCGGTGCTGGTGATTTTCGCCGTCATCGTGGTCGCCAAATCAGTGGCGCTGATCCCGCAGGCCGAGGCCGCGGTCATCGAGCGGCTGGGCCGCTACAGCAAGACGGTGTCCGGACAACTCACCCTGCTGATCCCCTTCATCGACCGAATCCGGGCCCGGGTGGACCTGCGCGAGCGGGTGGTCTCCTTCCCACCCCAGCCGGTGATCACCGAGGACAACCTCACGGTCAATATCGACACGGTGGTCTACTTCCAGGTCACCAGTCCCCAGGCGGCGGTCTACCAGATCAGCAACTACATCGTCGGCGTCGAGCAGTTGACCACGACCACGCTGCGCAATGTCGTCGGCGGCATGACCCTGGAACAAACCCTGACCAGTCGGGACAAGATCAACGCGCAATTGCGGGGCGTGCTTGACGAGGCCACTGGACGTTGGGGTCTGCGGGTGGCCCGGGTGGAGTTGCGCAGTATCGATCCGCCGCCGTCGATCCAGGATTCGATGGAGAAGCAGATGCGGGCCGATCGTGAGAAGAGAGCGGTGATCCTGACCGCGGAGGGCACCCGGGAGGCATCGATCAAACAGGCCGAGGGGCAGAAGCAGGCGCAGATTCTGGCCGCCGAGGGCGCTAAACAGGCCGCTATTCTGGCGGCCGAGGCCGAACGCCAGTCCCGGATCCTGCGGGCGCAGGGCGAACGGGCCGCCCAGTATCTCCAGGCCCAGGGTGAGGCCAAGGCCATTGAGAAGACGTTCGCGGCGATCAGGGCCGGCCGACCCACGCCTGAAATGTTGGCCTATCAGTACCTGCAGACACTGCCGCTGATGGCTCAGGGTGAGGCCAACAAGGTGTGGCTCATTCCCAGCGATTTCGGCTCCGCGCTGGAGGGGTTCACCAAGCTGCTCGGCGCTCCGGGGGCAGACGGGGTAATCCGCTACCAGCCGTCCCCGATGGACGCCGATGCCGCCAAGCCCGAGGACGACTCCGAAGAGGTAGCAGACTGGTTCAACACGCGAACCGATCCAGATATTGCCGAGGCCGTGGCCAAAGCCGAGGCTGAGGCACGCAGGTCGGTCACCGCAGACGTGTCACACGATGTGCCGAGCGCGCTGGCACTCGATCCGGTGACGCCGAAGCCGCTGGAGAGCCCGCCATCGGGTTAGCGGACGGTTACCAGCCGCCGATGCCGAACATCCCGCCGCCTTCGTCGATCTGCGCGCCCACGGCGCCCATGTCGTTCGGCGTGGCGGTCAGCTGGGAGTTTCCGGGGCTTGCGCAGTCGGTGGACTGACCGCCGGTGGCAGAACTGCCGCCCATGGTCTCGCAAGCCGGCATCAGGGGGTTACTGGGTCCGCCGCCGCCATCCTCATCGGCCCCGGCGATAGGGGCGCCGATGAGCGCGGCCGCGATGCCGAACCCGCTGGCGAGAATAACCAGGAACTGTCGTGTACGTGTCATGTGACCGTGTCCTCACGTCGATTAAGAGTCAGCCTACCGAGTCGGACCCGCTACCGCGAGTGAAAGCTGCCTGCCTGCTAACTTACGATAGTGTACGAAGGAACGACCCAAGGAGCCTCATGACACTCACACCGTTGGCGCGTCGCACGGCGGCCTCAATTCTCGGCGCCGGTGGCGTCCTTCTCGGACTGGCCGCACCAGCGGCGGCCGATATTGTGCCTGGTTGTTCGGCGGCTGATATCACGGCGGTGGAGAGCCAAGTCGCCGCAGGGGTAGCCGGCTACCTCTTCACCCACCCCGACGTCAACCTCTACTTCAGCAGCGTGCAGGGTCAACCCCAGGCCGCGGCGATCAGCAAGATTCAGAGCTATCTGGACGCCAACCCGCAGACCCAGGCTGAGCTCGACGCCATTCGAGGGCCGGCGTCCGATCTTCGCGACCGCTGCAATATCTCTGATGCCAGCATCCATCTCGGAGTGCTCTGACCCATCACCGCGACGTCCGGCGCCGGTAGCTGCCGGTCTCATAGACCAGTCCGGCGACGCCGATCGCCCCGGTGCACAGCGATACCAGTACCAGCACTGGGTTGACATCGCCGGTAATGGCGTCACCGAGAATCACAACCGCGGAGGTTCCCGGCAGAAGTCCGGCCAGGGTTGCCAATAGATACGGCCTGACATGCACAGCCGAAGCACCGGCGGCGTAATTCAGTACCGAAAAGGGCACCACGGGGATCAACCGCAGTGAAAGCACCGCGGGCCAACCCCGTTCGGATAACCGGATGTCCAGCGAATCGACTCGGGGCTGGCTCACCAGCTTGCCAATCTGCCAGCCGAAGGCTCTTACCAGCAGCAGTGCTATCAGAGCGCTGAGCGTACTGGCCGTTACCGCAATGACAATGCCCAGCGCCGGCCCGAACAACAATCCGGCCGCCAGGGTGAACGCCGTCCGGGGAAAGGGCAGCACCGTGGCGACGACGTGCGTACCCAGGAACGCCAGCGGGAACCATGGGCCCAGCGAGGTGGCCCAGTCACGCATCTGAACCGCGGTGGGTAGCGGAACCAGTAGTACCACCGCGATCACGGCAGCAACCGCGATCGCGGTGACAAGGACCCGGGTGCGGCTCATCTGCCGGGCGGTGACCACCAGTGCTGAACCCACCGTGCGCAGGGTGCTCAGGCGGGTCGAGCTCACGTCTGCCAAGGTTACGGGTTACAGATACGGTCCTAAACCGCGACGGTCGTCACACGGCGACGCCGTGGGGGCGGCGATCATTTAGCCTGAGACCAGGCGGCGCGCGCTGCCACAAGACAATTGGGAGCCGCCGGTGTCCGTGGAACTGCAGGAGGCCCGCGCCCGGTGGCGCAGCGCCGTCGCGGCCGTGCTGGCCAAGAGCAGTCGGCGGGATTCTGCGGACCTTGCCACCGATCCCGAGCGGCAGCTGGACTCGCCGACCTACGAGGGCTTCGACGTCCACGCGCTGTACACCGCACTGGACGGATTGCCGGAAACTCCTCTGCCGGGCACCTGGCCGTACGTGCGCGGCGGCGACCGACACCGTGACGTACTGACCGGGTGGAAGGTCGCAGAGCAGTTCCCGGCCGCGGGATTCGTCGGCTCACCGGCCGAGGGCAATGCCGCCATACTCGCCGCGCTCGTCGACGGGGTTAGTGCCCTGGTTCTGCGGGTCGGCGACGGTGGGGTGGCACCCGGTGACCTCGCCCGCTGGCTGGAGGGCGTCTACCTGGAGTTGGCGCCGGTGCTCCTTGATGGCGGCGCCGACTTCGCCGCCGCCGCCGAGGTGATGCTTGCGCTGGTGGCCGGCGCCGACAACAGCAGCACGTTGTCGATCGACCTCGGAGCCGATCCGCTCACTGCAGCGTTGAGTGGTCGCAACGCCCCGACTGTTGCGGAGGTACTTGCGGTGGCCGCAACCGTGGCGGGCAAGCCCGGCGTGCGGTCGATCATGGTGGATGGGCCGGCGTTCAACGACCGCGGGGCTAACGCCTCGTGGGAATTGGCCGGTGTGATCGGCGCCGCGACCGACTATCTGCGGTTGCAGACCGGTGCCGGGATCGAACTGACCGCAGCGCTGCGCCAGATCAGCTTTCGCCTCGCTGCAGACGACGACCAGTTCATGACCATCGCGAAGTTCCGTGCCGCTCGGCAACTCTGGGGGCGAGTAGCCGACGAGCTGGGCCACCCGAATGACGGAGCGGCGCCATTCAACGCTGTTACATCACGGGCGATGATGACGCAGCGGGATCCCTGGGTGAACATGGTGCGCACCACGATTGCCGCGTTCGGCGCCGGCGTTGGCGGAGCCGACACGGTGCAGGTGCTGCCGTTCGACGCGGCGATTCCGGGTGGCTTCCCCGGAGTGACCGTTGACTTCGCCCGACGGATTGCCCGGAACACCCAGTTGCTGTTACTTGAGGAGTCCAGTATAGGCCGCGTGCTTGATCCCGCCGGAGGATCCTGGTACGTCGAACAACTCACGGAAACCCTTGCCGCGCAAGCATGGTCACACTTCCAGGAGATCGAGGCCCGTGGTGGCTTCCGGCAAGCAGGCGGTCACATAGCCGAGCAGATCGACGGGGTATGGGCTCGCCGTGCCGACGATATCGCCCATCGTCGCACCGCCATCACCGGCGTGAGCGAATTTCCCGATCTTGCCGAACCGCCCCTGTCACACGCTGGTTCACCAACCTCAGCGATCCGATATGCCGCGGCTTTCGAGACGTTGCGCGACCGCGCGGATGCATATCTGAAACGCACCGGCGTTCGCCCCCGGGTATTGCTGCTGCCATTGGGGCCAGTGGCTGAACACAACATCAGAACATCATTCGCCGCGAACCTGCTGGCCTCCGGCGGGATCGAAGCCATCAACCCGGGGACCGTCGAGCCTGCCGGCATCGGTGATGTCGTTCGGGATGGGCGCACATCCGTCGCTGTGATCTGTGGAACCGACGCCCGGTACAAGACCGAGGCGGCTGCGATTGTGACCGCCGCCCGTGCAGCCGGAATCGAACGGTTCTATCTTGCGGGGTCGGAGAGAGCGGTAGCCGATCTGCCCCCTGCCAGCAGACCCGATGACTTCCTGACTGCCCAGATCGATGCGGTTGAGGCGCTCTCGTTGCTACTGAATGGGCTGGGAGCATGACTGAGATGATTTCTCCCGATATCGCCACCGGAGCGATTCCGAGCTTCGCTGATGTACCGCTGCGCAGCCGGCGCAAGGCGGATCCGCCGGTGATTTCTGCGGCCGCCGAGCACATTGCGGCAGCCGCTGCTGCCCACGGCTACACCGCGGAGCAACTGGACTGGCATACCCCGGAGAACATCCTGGTCAAGCCGCTCTACACCGGTGCCGACCGGGACGCGGCAGTGAAGGCGGGCTACCCGTTAGACAGCTTCCCCGGTGAACCGCCCTTCATCCGCGGGCCGTATCCCACCATGTACGTGAACCAACCGTGGACCATCCGCCAGTACGCCGGATTCTCTACCGCCGCCGATTCCAATGCCTTTTACCGCCGGAACCTCGCCGCCGGACAGAAAGGACTGTCGGTCGCCTTCGACCTGGCTACCCACCGCGGTTACGACTCCGACCATCCGCGCGTGCAGGGTGACGTCGGCATGGCCGGAGTGGCGATCGATTCGATCCTAGACATGCGAGAGCTTTTCGCTGGTATTGATTTGTCGGCCGTTTCAGTTTCGATGACCATGAATGGCGCGGTGCTCCCGATCCTTGCGCTGTATGTGGTGGCTGCCGAGGAACAGGGCGTACCGCCGGAGAAGCTGGCCGGGACCATTCAGAACGACATTCTCAAAGAGTTCATGGTCCGCAATACCTACATCTACCCGCCGAAGCCGTCAATGCGGATCATCTCCGATATCTTCGCCTACACCAGTGCGAACATGCCGAAATTCAACTCGATCTCCATCTCCGGCTATCACATCCAAGAGGCAGGTGCGACAGCAGATCTCGAGTTGGCCTACACGCTTGCCGATGGGGTTGACTATCTCGCCGCCGGCATTGACGCAGGTTTGGACATTGACACGTTCGCGCCCCGGCTGTCGTTCTTCTGGGGTATCGGGATGAACTTCTTCATGGAGGTGGCCAAGCTGCGTGCCGGTCGGTTGCTCTGGAGTGAGCTGGTCGCCGGCTTCGGCACGACCAATCCTAAATCCCTCTCGCTGCGTACGCATTCACAGACCTCGGGATGGTCACTTACCGCGCAGGATCCGTTCAATAACGTCGCACGCACGTGCATCGAAGCGATGGCCGCCACTCAGGGGCATACGCAGTCATTGCACACCAACGCTCTCGACGAAGCGTTGGCCCTGCCCACCGACTTTTCCGCGCGTATCGCCCGCAACACGCAACTGCTCCTGCAGCAGGAGTCCGGCACCACACGGCCGATCGATCCGTGGGCCGGCTCCTACTACGTTGAGTGGCTCACGCACCAGTTGGCACAGCGGGCTCGCGCCCATATCGCGGAGGTGGCCGAACGCGGGGGAATGGCACAGGCAATCAGCGAGGGCATCCCCAAACTTCGTATTGAAGAAGCTGCTGCACGAACCCAGGCACGGATCGACTCGGGACAGCAGCCGGTGATCGGAGTGAACAAGTATCAGGTCGACGAGGACGCGAATCTTGAGGTTCTCAGAGTGGAGAACAATCGAGTCCGGACTGAGCAGCTGGCCAAACTTCAGCAGCTTCGCTCTGACCGCGACGACGCCACTGTGCAGGCGGCGCTAACCGCACTCACCCGAGCGGCAGGTACGCAGGAGCGTGTGGGTAACAACCTGCTCGCGCTTGCCATCGATGCCGGCCGCGCGAAAGCGACGGTCGGAGAGATCTCCGATGCTCTGGAAAAAGTGTACGGCCGCCACCAGGCTGAAATCCGAACCATCTCAGGGGTTTACCGCGACGAAGTGGGCCGCGGGGCAGGGCACAAAGGAGTGAGCACAGGAGGCAGCATCACCGGATTAACCGAGGCCACCCGACTGGTGGCGAAGTTCGCCGAAGCCGACGGACGCCGGCCTCGCATACTGGTCGCGAAAATGGGCCAGGACGGTCACGATCGGGGTCAGAAGGTGATCGCGACGGCGTTCGCCGATATCGGGTTCGACGTCGATGTCGGCTCTTTGTTCTCCACGCCTGACGAGGTCGCGAGGCAGGCCGCGGATAACGACGTCCATGTCGTCGGGGTGTCTTCACTGGCCGCCGGTCACCTCACCCTGGTGCCTGCGCTCAGGGACGCACTGGCCGAGGTTGGCCGGCCGGATATCATGATCGTGGTGGGCGGCGTCATCCCGCCAGGCGACTTTGATGAGCTCTACGCCGCTGGCGCCACCGCTATCTATCCGCCGGGCACGGTGATTGCCGACGCCGCAGTGAGCTTGTTGCACAAGCTCGCTGAGCGTCTCAGCTATGAACTGAGCTGATGGAGGCCGACAGCGATGCGATAGCGCTCGCCGAAGCGATTCGCGGTGGCGACCGTGCCGCATTGGCTCGGGCGATCACGCTCATCGAGTCGACCCGTATCGATCATCGCAGCCAAGCCCAGGAATTACTTCTGCAGTTGACGCCGCATGCGGGCAGCGCGATGCATGTGGGTATCACCGGGGTGCCCGGGGTGGGGAAGTCCACCACCATCGAGGCGCTCGGTATGTACCTCATCGGACAGGGTCATCGGGTAGCGGTACTGGCGGTTGATCCGTCCTCGACACGCACCGGAGGTTCGATTCTGGGGGACAAGACCCGAATGGCACAGCTGGCCGTGCACCCGGCGGCTTACATTAGGCCGTCGCCAACCTCGGGCACTCTTGGCGGGGTGGCAAGAGCGACCCGGGAGACCATCGTGCTCCTTGAGGCCGCTGGTTTCGACGTCATCCTGGTGGAGACCGTCGGGGTGGGGCAGTCAGAGGTCACCGTCGCCAACATGGTCGATACCTTCGTATTCTTCACCCTGGCCCGAACCGGAGACCAACTCCAGGGCATTAAGAAAGGGGTGCTCGAACTTGCCGACGTCGTCGTGGTCAACAAGGCCGACGGCCAACACACGATTGAAGCCCAGGCCGCAGCACGAGAACTTGGCGCCGCGATCCGGCTGATCTATCCCGGCGAAACAATCTGGCGCCCGCCGGTCCTGACGATGAGCGCACTGACCGGTGACGGTTTGCTCCAGTTGTGGGACACCGTGCTCAAACATCGCGATGTGCTCACCGCGGCAGGGGAGTTCGAGGCCCGGCGGCGCGCCCAGCAAGTGGACTGGACCTGGTCGATGGTGCGCGACACCGTTCTTGACCGGGTGCTCACCCATCCAGCAGTGACGGCGATGCGTGCTGAGATCGAGAGAAAGGTCCGCGATGGCGAATTGACTCCCGCCCTTGCGGCCCAACAGATTCTCGAGGCTGCCGAACGGCAAAGTTAACGGATCGACAACGATTTCCCGAAACAGCATGTTTGGCTTGTAAATTCACTTGTTGTGACCCAGGCGACATCTGGCTGTGACAGTACCGTCCTACCTCATGGGGTTCAGGGCGCTGCTGACCCCGTTTTCGCCTGTGCAATAAGGAGTTTCGCGAATCTTTTCCCAAATCCGCGGTTCGGTGGTGGCGCGCTGGCGGTCTATCTCGACGGGCAGCCCGTGGTGGACGTGTGGACGGGATGGTCTGATCGCCGTGGCAGGGTGCCGTGGTCGGCCGACACCGCCCCAATGGTGTTCTCCGCGACCAAGGGCGTGACATCCACGGTCATTCACCGGCTGGCTGACCGAGGTTTGATCGATTACGACGCCCCGATAGCCGAGTACTGGCCTGAATTCGGAGCGAGCGGAAAGGCAAAGATCACCGTCAGAGATGCAATGCAACACCGGGCGGGCCTCTCCAACCTGCGCGGGGTGCGCCGGCGCGAACTTCTCGACTACCGCCAGATGGAGGACCGGATCGCGGCGGCGCCCGTCGACAGACACTTCGGGAAGCCCGCCTATCACGCCCTGACCTACGGCTGGTTGATGTCGGGCCTGGCCAGAGCGGTGACCGACAGGGGGATGCGGGAACTGATCCGCCTCGAGGTCGCCGAACCGCTCGACACCGATGGCATCCACCTGGGACGGCCGCCGGAAGGCTCGCCCACTCGAGTTGCGCGGATCATCGGACCCCAGGCGAATGTCCGCAATCCGCTGTTCAACGCGATTGCGCCCCGGGTTGCTGCCCTCGAGGTGTCCGCAGCGTTCGGCTCGATGTACTTCCCGGGCATGAGGTCCGTCGTTCAGGGCGACACGCCGTTGCTTGACAGTGAGATTCCCTCGGCCAACGGCATCGCTACGGCGCGCGCGCTGGCGAGGATGTACGGCACCATCGCTAATGGCGGCGAGATCGGCGGTCGCCGGTATCTGTCAGCCGAGCGGGTGGACGCTCTGACCGGCCGTCGTAGCATGCGCCCGGACCGCAACCTGATGGTGCCGATGACGTTCCACCTGGGGTATCACGGGCTGGGCGTGCCCGGTCTGTTGCCCGGGTTCGGTCACGTCGGCCTCGGGGGATCGGTGGGCTGGGCCATTCCTGAGTCGGGCCTGGCCTTCGCACTCGTCCACAACCGGCTGTTGACGCCGTTCCTGGTGTCCGACCAGGCCGGTTTTGTGGCCATGGCCGCGCTCGTGCGCCGCGGCTCCGGTCAGGCTCGCAGGCACGGTTTCACCCCGATCACCGAGTTCGGTTCTGCCTATCGTTCGGTGTCAACTCGCGCAGCGGTCGACTAGCGAGACACCGAAACCAGGCCACCGGATGGCTTTTGGACCCGTGTCGGGGCCATTTTGGGGGGCTGAGAAATAAAATTTTCCCTTAGTTTGTAGCGCGTAACGCCGTCCGGCAGGCCGCACAGGTCGTCGCCACGCTGGTTCCAGGGGTGATCTAGCTAACATCTGATCCCCTGCTCGCCGCGTCAAAAAAACCCCGATAAATCGAGGTCGGATCACTATCAAAGGGATGCCTTGCCCTTTTCTCAGGCTGATATTACGGCTTGAAAACGGATAACTCAGGAGCCGTCTCAGTCCGTTTTGCTGCATTCGCTTGCGGGTTCTAGATTATGTTCTCTGAGGTCGGTATTCCAGATAGGAATTCCCGCCTATAGCAGAAAAATCAAACCCCCCCTTTGACCCTCTCAGCCTACTCTCAGTTTAGTTGCCGCTCACTGAGTCGCTTACTCAAAAAAGCAGGTTGAAGCCTTAACGTAGCTGAAGATGAGGTAGCCCAATCTCTCAGGTTAGAGGTCGGGTTAGGGCCACTGTGCGGGGTTGTAAATACGACTTTCAATGCCTACTCGGGGCCCAATTCACGTATTTGCTGGGGGAGGTAGTACATACCCAATTGGGCAGGTCATTACAGTTTGCTGGCTTAGGTAAGAAGCGCGATATGGCGAAAATTGGCGCCTTGTCGTACCGCAACCTCATCATGAGCAGGCGCGAGAGGTCGTCACGGACCCGGATCGGGAACGGGCCTGCTGCCTAAAAATCACCTTTGAGCTGCAGTGTTGCGGTCAATCAGTCGATTGGATTGCGCCCGGGAGCACGTTAATGCCGCTTTGAAGGGCGGGGTTCCAGCTAACAACCAGCTCGATGCTGTTTGAGTGCTCAGGTAGCCCTGTAACATTCTCTGTGGCTGTTATCGATACCGAAAGTAGTTGCTCGCTTTTTGAAAGAAGACCCGTTACAGTTACGGAAGTACTGGCGAACTTCGAGTTGATGTTGACGCAACGACGCGTACGACGATCTAGAGGCTCGAAGCCAGCCGGCAGTCAGAAGAACTTGCAGCGCATTTCAACGAAGATAGAGGTGACAGGCGATGCGCGTAGGACCGTTAGAGATCGGTTCCATTGACCAGTGGAAGCCCGTGGACGGCAAGGTGGTGTCTTGGCAGCCCACGCCAAAGGCGTTGCAGATGGCGGCTAAGGCCCCGGTCAGCTCGGTGCCCGTCGGCTTCATGCAGGCGCAGCACATCCGTGGCATCGTCGAGCAGCGCGCCAGGGGCCTCGACTACTCGCGTCAGATGATCGTCAGCTGCGAGTTCCAGGGTCAATGCGACCTCCGCGCCATGACCTATGTGATCAACGCGCATCTGCGTCGGCAGGACACCTACCGCAGCTGGTTCGAGTACCACGAGGGTGGCGATATCGTCCGGCGGACCATCGAGAACCCGAACGATATCGAGTTCACTGCGGTTCGCCATGGAGAACTGGGCCTCGATGAGGTGCGTGACCTGGTGGTCAGCACACCCGACCCACTGAACTGGGACTGCTTCCGGTTCGGTGTCATTCAGGGTCCGGATAACTTCACCCTGTGGGCAAGTATCGATCACGTGCACTTGGACGCGACTATCGTCACTGTGACGTTGCTCGAGTTCTACATGACCTACACGGCGCTGGTGGCCGGCGGAGCGCCCCTGAACCTCCCAGACGCGGGTAGCTACAGCGCGTTCTGCGAGGAGCGGTACGAGTACGCCATGTCGCTGACTTCAGAGTCGCCCGAAATCAAGGCGTGGAAGGAGTTCGCGGAGAGCAACAACAACAGCTACCCGGACTTCCCACTGCCGCTCGGCGACACCTCGGTGGGGTGGAGCTCCGACATGGTCACGATGTCGGTCATGGACAACGAGCAGATGGCTCGGTTCGAGTCCGCGTGTGTCGACGCCGGTTCCCGCTTCATCGGCGGCGTGTTCGCCTGTATTGCACTAGCCGAGCACGAGCTGACCGGATCAGACACCTACCACGGGCTCACCCCGAGGGATACTCGGGGGAAAGCATCCGACGCCATGACGCAGGGTTGGTTCACGGGTCTCGCCCCGGTCACTGTCCCAGTCAACGGAGGCAGCTTTGCCGATGCCGCTAGAGCTGCCCAGCAGTCCTTCGACTCAGGTAAGGCTTTGTCGGCGGTGCCCTATGAGCGCGTGCTGCAACTCGAGCCCACGCTGACGGGTCCTCGGCCAAACTTTCCCGTGATCAACTTCCTCGATGCCGGCACTGCTCCGCTGTCTGCGCTACTCACCGCGGACTTGGATAGCATGAACGTCGGAGTGTACAGCGATGGCCGGTACTCCTATCAGCTGTCCATCTGGGTCGCTCGGGTGGCCGAGGAAACCGCCGTGACGGTGATGTTCCCGGATAACCCGGAGGCCCGCTCATCGGTTGAGCGGTTTATGTCTGTGCTGATGTCGGTGTTCGAGAGTGTTGCTGAGCGCGGTCAATGGCGTAAAGCTGCCTGACATCACACGACGACAAGACCGGCCGGTGATTACACCGGCCGGTCTTGTCGTTAATGGCGGCTTTCTCTCTCAGCGGGCCGGCAGGGGCCTAAGCGTCCAAGCGGACGAATTGCTGCTGCCGGTAAAGATCTCCGCATGAGGAGCGGCGGATCTTGCCACTCGTCGTTGTCGGGATCGAGCCTGGCGCAACCAGCACAAGGTCGGCGGCATTCAGGCCATGTTCGTTGGAGATAGCGGAGGTGACGGCGTTCTTCAGTTCGGCGAACGCATCAGACGGCGTGACATCGTCGGTACCCCGCCGCTTTTTGTATTCGATGATGACCACTAGTTTTTCGGTGTGACCGACGGTTACAGAGATCGCCGCCACTCGGCCATTGCTGATCTCCTGGACTGTCGCCTCGATATCCTCGGGATAGTGATTGCGCCCGTAGACGATCAGCATGTCCTTCATGCGACCGACGATGAACAGTTCTGCCTCGGACACGAAGCCCAGATCGCCGGTTCGGAGCCAGGGCCCCTCCGGAGTTCCCGGCGACGGCGAGGCCAACATACCGCCAAACGTACGTTCGGTCTCCTCGGGCTTGTGCCAGTAACCCTCAGACACATTATCGCCGCGGACCCAGATTTCGCCGACCGTGCCTTCGGGAGCTTCGATGCATTGGTCAGGATCCACGATCCGCACCATGGGTGACGCAGGCATGCCGTAGCTCAGCAAGGGAATACCGGCTGCCGCCGTGGTCCGCAGGGCGGTGCCGTCGCCCAACTTCTCGTTATCGAAATACACGACCTCGGGCGGCCCGCCTACCGATCGGCAGGCGGTAAACACTGTGGCCTCGGCCATCCCATAGGACGGCTTGAACGACGACTCACTGAAATTGAACTTGGCGAAGCGGTCCGCGAACCGTTTCAGGGTGGCAGGGTGGATTCGCTCAGCGCCACCGATGATGCCCTGAACATTCCCCAGGTCGAGCCCGGCCATCTCCTCGTCCGAGGTCTTCGCGGCGGCTAGCTCGAAGGCGAAGTTGGGCGAGGCCGACCAGGTCGGGCGTCCGCTCGCGAGCGCGCGCACCCACCGCGCAGGTCGCTGTAGAAAGGCCATCGGACTCGTGATCTCTGCGCGGAAGCCGCCCAGGATAGGGGCGATCACTCCGAGCACCAAACCCATGTCGTGATAAAACGGCAGCCAGGACACCAGGGTGAGGCCAGTCGGCGTCATCCCGCCCGATTCGGCGAAGTATGATGACATCAGCTGGCGGAAATTCGACTGCAGATTGTCATCGGTGATGATCACACCGGCGGGAACCCGCGTGGATCCTGAGGTGTACTGAAGATAAGTCGCTGTCGGCAGACTCTCGACGCGCGCGTTTGCGCCACTTCTTGCATCGAGGTCCAGTGAGTCCACCTCGATAACCGTCGGAACTTCGCCGCCGGTGGTCTGGCTGACGTACTCCTTGACGCTGGCGGCCGTCGCCGACGTCGTGAGAACCACGGCCGGGGAGGTGTCGGCCATGACGGCGCTCACCCGTTCGTCGTGCGAACCCGGGTTGGGAATGGGGAGGGGAACCGCCACGAAGCCGGCCATCATCGAGCCAAGGAACGCGATGATGTATTCCATGCCCTGCGGGGCGAGGATCACGGCGCGGTCGCCGACGGCCCCGAACTTGCCGATCTCCCGCGCCATATTCTGCACTCGGCGGTACAGCTGGGACCAGGTGACGTCTTCCTGTACGCCCTCCCAATCCGAGTCGTAGTCGGTGTAGGTGAACACGACATCGTCGGGTTGAAGCCCGGCGCGCTCGCGGAGCGTGGCAAGTACTGTCTGTGACATGGACGCATGTTACCCGGCCGCATCGGTCCACGGGGCTCTGGGGCTCCGGCGGTTCCACCCGTTTTTACACCTTCGTCACCATCGCGATCCCATGCCGTCGGGCGTCGGTTTAGCCGCCGCATGAACGCTCGGACGAACCTGAGCCAGGCCGCGCTGCGCGAGGCCTTCGGCCATTTCCCTTCCGGCGTGATCGCGATCGCCGCCGAGCTGGCTGGCGAACGGCTGGGCATGGCCGCCAGCACGTTCGTGCCCGTCTCGCTGGATCCTCCGCTGGTGTCGTTCTGCATCCAGAACACATCGGAAACCTGGCCTAAACTCGAGAAGCTGCCGGCACTGGGAATCAGTGTGCTCGGCGAGGGGCATGACGAAGCTGTACGGTCCCTGGCGGCCAAGGCCGGGGACCGATTCGCCGGGCTGGACACGGTATCGTCGGCCGCCGGAGCCGTCTTCATCAAGGGCACCTGCATGTGGCTGGAGAGCGCGATCGAACAACTGGTGCCGGCCGGCGACCACACCATTGTGATCCTGGGTATCCGCGATATCCAGATCCATGCCGATGTGGCGCCGATCGTCTATCACCGCAGTACGTTTCGCCGCCTCGACGGCTAGCGGCGCACCAGCAGAGTGCTCGCCGCTACTTCGTCCGATTGAAGAGAATGTTGCCGAGCCAGACGACCGGGTCGTACTTGCGGTCGGCGACCCGTTCCTTCATCGGAATGATCGCGTTGTCGGTGATCTTGATGTGCTCGGGGCACACCTCGGTGCAGCACTTGGTGATGTTGCAGTAGCCGAGGCCCAAATCCTCCTGGGCCATGTCCTTGCGGTCCAGGGTGTCCAGTGGGTGCATGTCCAACTCGGCGGTGCGCATCAGGAAACGCGGGCCGGCAAAGGCCTTCTTATTCTCCTCATGGTCACGCACCACGTGGCAGACGTCCTGGCACAGGAAACACTCGATGCATTTGCGGAACTCCTGGGAGCGCTCCACATCGATCTGTTCCATCCGGTACTCGCCGGGCTGCAGATCCTTGGGTGGGGCGAAGGCCGGGATCTCGCGCGCCTTCTCGTAGTTGAAGGACACATCGGTGACCAGATCCCGGATCACCGGGAAGGCCCGCAGTGGGGTGACGGTGATCGTCTCGGCTTCGTCGTAGGTCGACATCCGCGTCATGCACATCAGCCGCGGCCGACCGTTGATCTCGGCCGAACACGATCCGCACTTGCCGGCCTTGCAGTTCCACCGCACCGCCAAGTCAGGCGCCTGCTCGGCCTGTAGCCGGTGGATCACATCGAGGATGACTTCACCATCGTTGACGTCGACCGCGAAGTCGCGCAGTTCGCCACCGTCGCCATCGCCGCGCCACACCTTCAGCTTTGCCTGGTAGGTCATGGAAGCTCCTCCGTCCGTCCCGGATGCGATGCGAGTTCCTCGTCGGTGTAGTACTTGCCAAGTTCCTCGAGGTCGAATTGTGCGAGCAGATCTTCGCGCATCGGCGCCTGACGCTCCTTGGTCACGGTGACATCAGGTACGACAGGGTCATTGCCTTCCGCGCGGCATGCCAGCAGGGTGCGGCGCCATTCGGAATCCATCTTCGGGTGGTCGTCGCGGGTATGACCCCCACGGCTTTCGGTACGGGCCAGTGAGGCCTTGGCCACGCACTCGCTGACCAGCAACATGTTGCGCATGTCGAGGGCCAGGTGCCAGCCGGGATTGAATGCGCGACCGCCCTGGGACTCGATGTTGCGGAAGCGGACCTTGTATTCCTCCAACTTCGCCATCGCCTCGCGAATTTCGTTCTCGTTGCGGATGATGCCCACCAGATCGTTCATGGTCTGCTGCAGCTCGGAATGCAGCGTGTAGGGATTTTCCGGCTTGGCCGTTCCCTGCGGTCCGTTGAAGGGCACCAAGGCCAGCTGCGCCGCGCTCTCGACCGCAGCCGGGGACACGGTCGGACGGTTCGATAGAGCGCGGACGTAATCGGCGGCGCCCAGTCCGGCCCGGCGACCGAACACCAGTAGATCGGACAGTGAGTTACCGCCGAGGCGGTTGGAGCCGTGCATACCGCCGGAGCATTCGCCGGCGGCGAAGAGCCCGAGGGTGGCGGCCGCACCGGTATCCGGATCGACCTCGATCCCGCCCATGACGTAGTGGCATGTCGGCCCGACCTCCATCGCGTCCTTGGTGATGTCGACCTCGGCCAACTCCAGGAACTGGTGGTACATCGACGGCAACCGCCGCTTGATTTCCTCGGGTGTCATGCGCGAGGCGATATCGAGGTAGACGCCGCCGTGTGGGCTGCCGCGGCCGGCCTTGACTTCAGTGTTGATGGCCCTGGCGACTTCGTCGCGCGGCAGTAGATCAGGAGTCCGCCGCGCTGAGTCGTTGTCCTTGAGCCACTGGTCGGCTTCTTCCTCGGTTTCGGCGTACTGACCCTTGAAGACCGGGGGGATGTAGTTGAACATGAAGCGCTTGCCTTCGGAGTTCTTCAGCACCCCGCCGTCGCCGCGCACGCCCTCGGTCACCAGGATTCCCTTGACCGACGGCGGCCACACCATCCCGGTGGGGTGGAACTGGATGAATTCCATATTGATCAGCGACGAACCGGCGCGCAGAGCCAGCGCGTGTCCGTCCCCGCTGTACTCCCACGAGTTCGACGACACCTTGAACGACTTGCCGATCCCGCCGGTGGCGAGCACCACCGCAGGCGCGTCGAAGAGAATGAACTCGCCGGTTTCGCGCCAGTAGCCGAAGGCGCCGGCGATTCTCTTTTCACCGCCGGTCTCGTCCAGGATCAACTCGGTGATCGAGCACTCCGGGAACACCTTGATCCGCGCCTCGTAGTCACCGAGTTCGGCCTTGTCCTCCTGTTGCAGCGAGACGATCTTCTGTTGGAGGGTGCGGATGATCTCCAAACCGGTGCGGTCGCCGACGTGTGCCAGGCGTGGGTAGGTGTGGCCGCCGAAGTTGCGCTGGCTGATCCGTCCGTCCTTGGTCCGGTCGAACAGCGCGCCGTAGGTCTCCAGTTCCCAGACTCGTTCGGCGGATTCCTGTGCGTGCAACTCGGCCATCCGCCAGTTGTTGAGGAACTTCCCACCCCGCATGGTGTCGGCGAAGTGCACCTTCCAGCTGTCTTTGGAGTTGGCGTTCCCCATTGCCGCGGCGCAACCACCCTCGGCCATCACCGTGTGCGCCTTGCCGAACAACGACTTGCTCACCACGGCGACCTTCAAGCCCCGCTGCCGCGCCTCGATGACCGCACGCAGTCCGGAGCCACCGGCGCCGATCACGACGACGTCGTAGGAGTGACGTTCTACTTCAACCATTGAGACCTCGCTTCAGAAATCATTCGGGGAAATCCCTAGTCAGCCAATGAGTCGCAGATCAGAGATGGCGCCGCTGGCCACCAGCATGATGTAAAAGTCGGTGAACATCAGCATGCCCAGGGTGATCCAGGCGAACTTCTTGTGATGAACGTTCAGCCTGCTGACTTCCGTCCACAACTTGTAGCGCACCGGGTGCTTGGAGAAGTGCTTGAGGCGCCCGCCCACAACGTGCCGGCAGGAGTGGCACGACACCGTGTAGACCCACAGCAGGATGACGTTGACCCACAGGATGACGTTGCCCAGGCCGAACCCGAAACCCGTCGGGGAGTGCATGGCCTTGACGGCGTCGATGGTGTTGATCACCGAGAGGAGGGCGGCCGCATAAAAGAAGTAGCGGTGCAGGTTCTGCATGATCAGCGGGAATCGCGTTTCGCCGGTGTAGGTCGCGTGCGGTTCGGCGACACCACATGCGGTGGGCGACTGCCAGACCGAACGGTAGTAAGCGCCGCGGTAGTAGTAGCAGGTCAACCGGAACAGCAGCAGGAACGGCAGCGAGAACAAGGCATAGGGCAGGTATGACAGCAGGCCGGTGCCGGGAAGAATCTGAGGCCAGAAGTCGCTGGCCTCACCGCAGTTGACGCTCATGCACGGCGAGTAGAACGGCGTGAGGTAGTGGTACTTCTCGACGAAGAAGTTGTCCCGTTGGAAGGCCCGAACCGTCGCGTAGATCAAAAACGCGGCGAAGCCCAGGTCGGTCAGAATCGGCGACTTCCACCAATTGTCGGTCCGCAGTGTCTTTTGCGGGATCTCGGCCCGGCCGGGTGAGAAGACACCGGTGCCTCGCCGGTTCGCGGTGGGTGCGCTCATCTGCAGTGATCCCCTTCAGGTCAACTGAACGCAGGGTACCCAGAACACGGGCACCCGTTCTCACGTGGGTCAGCGTCGGTTGTGGCCGCCCACACCTTCGTCGTCGACGTCGCGCCAGAATTCCCGATCGTAGGGAGTGTCGGAGACCTGGATCTTCTCGCCGGAGAACACCACTGTGTGCGACGTCAGTTCGAGTTCAGCGGCATCCATTTCGAGAAGTTCCAGGTCAGCCATGATTCTCTCGATATCAATGACGACCCGTCGCATCGCCGGGGCGTCGCCGTACCGGTCCTGGAGCGAGTTCACGCACCGGCGCAGATTTCCAATGTGATGGTGCAGTTCGGTCAGTTCAGCGGACTTGGACATCGGACCTCCTCGGGAGTGTCACGGATCACACTAGGTCCATTCATCCTAGTCAAGCCAGGAATGTGACCGTGAGACGCGTCACGTCATCGGCCTGGCCGACGCACCTCGGCGCTACCAGTCCGACGCACCAGTGGCGGCGATACGGGCTCGGCTCCAGCGCAATCGGACCGATTGGCCCGGACGCACCTGCGCCAGTGCGTCTGTGTCGGCGTCGACCACCACCCCGATGACGGGGTAGCCCCCGGTCACCGGATGGTCCGCGCCCAGGATTACCGGTCGGCCGTCGGGTGGAATCTGAATGGCCCCCCGGACGGCGCCCTCGCTGGGCAGCTGACGCCCCGGCCAGCGGTGTTCGAGCGCCGGCCCGGCCAGACGGACGCCCACTCGGTCGCTGCGCTGCGATGCCACCCATGCGGAACGTACGAGTGCATCGGGCTCGACGCACCAGTCGTCGCGCGGGCCGGGCGTCACCCGTAACTCGACGAGTCCGCCGGTGATCGCAGCGACGGGCGCCTGCTCGAGTTCGGGGAAGCGATCGGCCGGATCACCGACTGCAAGCAGGTCACCCGGACGTAGTGGCGGCGGTCCGAGCCCCGACAATGTGTCGTAGCTGCGTGAACCTAGAACAGGGTCCACGATTATGCCGCCCCGGACGGCGAGGTAGCTGCGCAGTCCGCAGCGCGGTGCCCCCAGGGAGATCACCTGTCCCGCTCGGATACGCGCAATGCTGTTGGTGCCGAAGGGAATGCCGTCGACAGCAGGGTGGGCATCAGCCCCGGTGATGGCGATGTCCAGGTCACCACCGAGGATCCGGGCGCTGAACCCGCCGAGGGTGATTTCGATGGTCGCCCGGTCACAGTCGTTGGCCAGCAGCCGGTTGGCCAGCCGGTGCGAGTGCCGGTCCGCCGCACCTGAGCGGGTAACCCCGATGTGCGCCAGTCCCGGCCGCCCGAGGTCTTCCACCAGGGCGAGCGGTCCGGTTCCCACCACCTCGAGGCTCGTCACGGTGGATCCACCGCCCGGAATCGCACCCACATGCCAGGGGCCAGCAGGGCCGGCTGAGGCCGGTCGATATCCCAGAGCACCGCCTCGGTTCGGCCGATGAGCTGCCATCCACCCGGTGACTCCCGCGGGTACACACCGCTGAACTCACCGGCCAGTGCCACCGAGCCGGCCGGCACCCGGGTGCGTGGTTCGTCCCGCCGGGGAACCGACAACCGGGAGTCGCCCCCAACGAGATAGGCGAAACCCGGCGCGAAGCCGCCGAATCCGACGCGCCACGGTGTTCCGGTGTGAGCCGCGACGACGCCGTCGGTATCCATGCCCACCAGCGCGGCGACGTCTGCGAGGTCGGCACCGTCATAGACCACGTCGATCACCACATCGGTATGACCGGGCGGCACCGGGTCCGCCGGGGAGGTGAACTCAACCTTGGCCAGCCGGGTCCGCGTCGCAGCCTGATAAGTCGTATCGGTCAGAGTCACCAGCACGGTGCGGGCACCGGGAACGACGTCGGTGACCCCGGCGATGTCGGCCGCGCGAAGGACGGCGGCACAGGCAAGAACCTCGTCGGTGGAACCGCATTCGAGCAGCAGTGCCCGATCGCCGTAGTCGCGGATCGTCGGCGCGCTCATCACACCAGGGCGGTGTAGGTGGGCTCGTGGCGTTTGATGTGGGCAATCACCCGATAGGTCACCGGCAGCAGAACCACCTCGACGGCGGTCTTGTACACCCAGCCGAGTGCGGCATAGGTGGCGAAATCGGCGAAGGTGGTGATTCCGATGGCGCGTGCGGCGATCGCACAGAAGACCAGGGTGTCGCCCAGTTGACCGGCGAAGGTCGAACCGACCAGCCGGGCCCACAGGTGCTTCTCCTTGGTTCGTTCCTTGATCTTGACCACGGTCCAGGCGTTGATGGTTTGCCCGACGATGAACCCGGCCAGGCCGGCGATGATCAGTTGGGTGTAGGCACCGACGACGTTGGCGAAGTGTTCCTGATTCGGGTAGAAGTCAGCTGCCGGGAGATAAACCGTCACCCAGAATGCCAGCGCTGCAAGGGCATTCATCAGAAAGCCGAGGATTATTGCCCGCCGGGCCGCCTTGAATCCATAGACCTCTGCGAGTACGTCACCGATGATGTAGGTGAGTGGGAAGACGATGAAACCGCCGTCGGTGATGATCGGTCCGAACGCCACCCCCTTGGTGGCGTTGACATTGGAGATGATGACCAGCGCGGTGAAGACGGCCACCAGGATCGGGTAGTAGACGCTGCCGACGCGGGCGAACCCGGGTGCTTCCGGCGTGGCCTCGACGTCACTTGTCACGGAACCCATCCAAGCACGATGCTCAAATCAGTGCGCGCGCCAGCAGTGGCGGCAATCGCTCGGCTACGACCGGGTAGGACAGCGGCGAGGCGAACGCGATCGCCCCGGCCAGTTCGACGGCGGTGAAGACATTGTGGTTCCGCAGACCGGCTATCGCCGGTTCGGCCAGCAACAGTGCCTGTTCGGTCTCGTCTGCCGTGCACCAGATCACCACGTCGACTCCCTCGAGGACCCCTGCCAACTCCGTTCGCGAAATCTCGCCGCTGCGGTCGGGAATCTGGAATCCCATCGCGGTCAGGAAATCGGTTCGCCAGCCGTCCACCGTGGCGCCGATGGTGTCACCGGAGAAGCGGCCATCCAATAGCAGCGCCCTGCGATCCTCGAAGTTCGGGTTGGCTCGCGCGACGGCGGCGAACGTGGCATCGACACCGTCAATCAACGTCGCCATCTGATCACCCCGAAACACCGCCCTGCCGACCGTCGCGGCCTGATCCTTCCACGGCTCGAAGAACGCATCGCTGCCCGACTGCGCGAGGGTAGGGGCTATTGAGGACAGTTTCTGGTAGGTGTCGGAATCCAGGCCGGCGTTGATCGCGATGATCAGATCAGGAGAGAGTTTGGCGATGCGGTCTACTTGAATTCCGTTGTCCAGGTCGAGCACGACGGGCTTCGCGTCACCCAGGTTCGACTGCGCCCAGGGCCACACCCCGAGCGGCTGGTCACCGAACCATTTGGTGACGGCGACAGGTACCACGCCGACAGCGAGCAGGTCGTCCTGTTCGGTTAGGCCAGCGCTGACGACCCGTTGGGGTGGTCCGGGCACCGTGGTCTCACCGAAGATGTGCTTGATCGTCACGGCCCCGTGGTTGTTTCCGCCGCCGGGAGTACACGCGACGGTGAGGCTGGCCGCACCGATGACGCTAAAGAATCCGCGCCTGCTGTAGTGCTCGCCCATTTCGGGAGGTTATCGCGTTGCGCCCCATGCCAGCGAGATACCGAGGGTGATCATGATCAACGCGATCAGTCCGTCCAGAAGCCGCCACGTCGTCGGTTTGGCGAACAGGCCGGCAAGCCGGCGCGCACCGAAACCGAGGCTGAAGAACCAGACCACACTCGCGGCGGCCGCACCCGCACCGAAACGCCACCGTGCCTCGCCCTGCTGGGCGGCCAGTGTTCCCAGCAGGACAACCGTATCTAGGTAGACGTGGGGGTTGAGAAAGGTCAGCGCCAGACAGGTCAGCAGCACCGCCGTCAGACGCGCCGGCCCGACGTCGCTCGGTGTCAAGGTGGCCGGGCGGATCGCGCGGCGTGCGGCGAGGAGGCCGTACCCCACCAGAAACACCGCGCCGCCGTATCGGGCGACGCTCAGCAATTGCGGATGCGCGGTGATCAGTGCCCCCACGCCAGCGACGCCCGCCATGATCAGCACCAGATCCGATACGGCGCACAGGATCACCACCGGCAGCACGTGCTCGTTGCGTATGCCCTGTCGCAGAACGAACGCGTTCTGCGCACCTATCGCCACGATCAGGCTCAGCCCGGTGACGAACCCGAACAGAACGGGCGTCACGGAGTGGTGATCACCGTGTTGGTGATCGTGACGCTGTCGCCCACGCTGATCGTGCCCGTACTAATGACCCGTAGGGCCGAGCCTGCCCGGCCGCGCAGCGCCTTCATCGCACCGGGGCCGATCCAGTCGTCGAGCAGGCGGCACGGCGCCGCGTCGCGCACCACTTCGAACTCGACTGCACCGATCATGAGGCGGGTCCCGGGCTTGGCCGGAATATCGCCACCGTCGACGGTGATATTCCGGCGGGTCGCCTGGGCGTCGAAGCCGTGGCCGAGGTCATCGGCAGCGTGGTTGAGCGATTCCTGCGACTGCAGGGTGACCTGGCGGTGCCTACTGCCGTGATAGCGGTCCCCAACCAGACCCTTGCGCGCTTCGGCGACGACGGAGTCAACCGCACGTGTTGGCAGTCGGCTTCCGGGCGCGATGTGGATCGCGGTCACTTTCACAGAGTCGAGTCTATTTCCAGTCGAATTCGGTCGGTGATCATGGCATGGTAATCGCCGTGACTGAACTCTCCGGGCGCACCGACGCGTCGACGCATCAGACCCGGTTCGGTCATCCGGTCGGACTCATCAACCTCTTCGGCGTCGAGTTGTGGGAACGCTTCTCGTTCTACGGGATGCTCACCATCCTCGGGTACTACCTCTACTACTCGGTGACCGACGGCGGTCTGGGCCTGCCGAAGGCGACGGCGACCGGCATCGTGGGTGCCTACGGCGGACTGGTCTACCTGTCCACCGTGCTGGGCGGGTGGCTGGCCGACCGGGTACTGGGCATGGAACGGACGGTGTTCTACGGCGGAGTGATCGTGATGTGCGGACACATCTCGCTGGCGATCCTGCCCGGTCTCACCGGGGTGGCGGTCGGTCTGGTGCTCATCGCACTCGGTGCGGGCGCCTTAAAAGCCAATGCATCCTCGTTGTTGGGAACCCTCTACGACAACGGGGATCCACGTCGTGACGGCGGCTTCACCCTGTTCTACCTCGGCATCAACCTGGGTGCTTTTTTTGGACCGCTGCTCACAGGTCTGCTGCAGACCAGCCTCGGGTTCCACTACGGCTTCGGTGCGGCGGCGCTGGGTATGGCTCTAGGGTTGACGCAGTACGTGGTGTTTCGGCGCAATCTCGGTATGCACGGCCGCACTATTCCGAATCCTTTGACCCGCGGGGCTTTTTGGCGGGCGGCTGCGGTGGCAGGTGTTGTCTTGGGTTCAACCATCCTGGGACTCGTGACGGGAGTGGTGAAGCTTGCCAATTTGTCCCAGGTCACCACGGGTTTGATCCTCATCGCGGCGGTGAGCTACTTCACCGTGATGCTCACCAGTGATCGGGTGGACCCGGTCGAGCGCACCCGGGTCCTTGCCTTCATCCCACTGTTCATTGGCAACGCGGTGTTCTGGTCACTGTTCCAGCAGATTTTCACGGTGCTCGCGATCTATTCCGACGAACGAATGAACTGGTCTATCTTCGGGTGGACGGCGCCGTCGAGTTGGATCGGCTCCATCGAACCGGTGTGGATCATCCTGCTGTCGCCAGTGTTCGCAGTGCTGTGGACCAAACTCGGCCGTCGTGCGCCGACGACTCCGCGCAAGTTCGCCTACGGTGTGATCGGCATGGGCCTGGCATTCCTGTTGTTCATGGCGATGGCCGGCACCACAGGGCGTTCGGTGCCGGTGCTCTTCGTGGTCGCGGTCATGGGAGCCTTCGCCATCTCGGAACTTCTGCTGTCGCCGATAGGCCTATCTGTCACCACCCAGTTGGCGCCCAATGCATTTCGGGCGCAGATGATGGCGCTGTATTTCTTCTCGGTCGGACTGGGCACTGCGATGTCCGGTGTTCTGGCCCGTTACTACGACCCCGATCACGAGTTCGCCTATTTCGGGAGTATCGGCTCAGTGGCCGTTGTGGTCGGTGCGATCGTGTGGGTACTTGCACCGCGCATCAGCCGCCTCATGGAGGGCGTGCACTGACTCAGGCGTTCGCCGCGCCGCCACGCAGGTAGACCGTGGTGGTGTGGGTGAAAAACTCCCGCGCTGCGCCGCCCTGTTCCTTGGGGCCCAGACCGCTGCGCTTGGCGCCGCCGAAGGGCACGTGCGGGTCGGCACCGGCGGACTCGGAGTTAATGTGCAGGACCCCGACATCGACACGGTCAATGGCCTGCAACGCGCGGGTCAGGTCCTGGGTGAAAACCGCTGCGGAGAGACCGAATTCACTGTCGTTGGCCAGCGCGAAGGCTTCGTCGGCTCCGTCCGCCCGGCGCACCGTCAGCACCGGTCCGAACAGTTCCTCGGTCCAGATGTCGGCCGCCGTGGTCAACTCCACGACTGTCGGAGCCACGAAATGGCCCTGCGCGAGGACGCCGTCTTGGTAGCCGCCACCGCCGGCCAACACCGATGCCCCCTGCGACTTTGCGGTATCGATACCGCCGATGATGTCGGTCTGTGCCGAACCGCTGATGACCGGACCCATCTGGGTTGTCTCCACGCTCGGGTCCCCGACGGTCAGGGCGTCGGCTTTCGCGATCAGAGCCGCCAGGAACCGGTCGGCGATTCCCTTGGTGAGGATCAATCGCGACGTCGCGGTGCACTTCTGGCCGGTTGCGCGGAACGCACCCAGCATCACCTGTTCGATGGCGAGGTCGAAGTCGGCGTCATCGAGGACGACGGCGGCGTTCTTGCCGCCCATCTCGGCTTGAACCGGAATGCCGCGGGCCGCCGCTGCGGCGGCGATCCGCCTGCCCACGCCGGTCGAGCCGGTGAAGGTGATGGCATCGATGTCGGTGTGGTTGACCAGGGCGTCACCGGCAGCAGAGTTCCCGATCACCAGGTTGAGCACGCCGGGCGGCAGCCCCGCGTTGGTCAGCGCTTCGGCGAGCCGCTGTGCCAACAGCGGTACCGCACTCGCCGGTTTCCACACCACGGTGTTGCCGTAGACCAGTGCCGGGGCGATCTTCCAGGCCGGTATCGCGATCGGGAAGTTGAACGGGGTGATCGCCGCGACCACGCCGATCGGTTTGCGGGTCACCAGAATCTGCTCGCCGGCCCGCGGCGAGGAGAAGATCTCCCCGGTCTGGCGGTCGCCCTCGGCGGCGTAGTAGCGAAGAATCTGCGCTGCGCGGCCGACTTCGGCGATGCCTTCGGCCTTGGTCTTACCCTCCTCGAGGGTCAGCTCCAGACCCCACTGGGCCCCGTGGCGTTCAATGATCGCTGCCGCGGCAGCCAAGATTGCGCCGCGCTGATGGATCGTGGTGGCCGCCCACCCGGGCAGTGCGTCGCGTGCGGCGGCGACGGCTTCGCCGGCGTCGCCTACCGTGGCCGAATCACCCTCGGCAACAACGATATCGGGTCGGGTCGGACTCACACTCTGCAACCGGGCGCCGCTCCCGGGCCGCCATGCACCGTTGATCAGCTGGCGGAGCGCTACGCCCTCGCTCATCTCAGCGGAACGCCGCGTGTCCGGTCAGGGCCCGTCCGATCGAGAGCATATGCATCTCGGAGGTGCCCTCGTAGGTCAGCACCGACTCCAAGTTGTTGGCATGCCGTAGCGGCGAGTACTCCAGGGTGATTCCGCTGCCGCCCAACAGGGTTCGGCACTCCCGGGCAATTGCCAGCGCCTCGCGCGCATTGTTGAGTTTGCCCAGGCTGATCTGCTCGGGCAGTGCGCCCTGCGCATCCTTGATGCGGCCCAGATGGATGGCCAGCAGCACACCCTTGCCGAGTTCGAGGGTCATATTGGCCAACTTCTCCTGCGAGAGCTGGTAGCTCGACAGCGGCCGGTCGAAGACCTCCCGATCGCGGGTGTAGGCCAGGGTGGTCTCCAGGCAGTCCCGGGCAGCGCCCATGGTGCCGAAGATGATCCCGAACCGCGCCTCGTTCAGACAGGACAGCGGTGCACCCAGGCCGACGGCTTCGGGTAGTTGTGCCGAGGCCGGCAACCGCACGTTGTCCAACACCAACTCGGAGGTGACCGAGGCCCGCAGCGACAGCTTCTTATGGATCACATTCGCGGTGAATCCCGATGTGTCGGTCGGTACCAGGAAGCCACGGATGCCGTCGTCGGTTTGCGCCCAGATAGTGGCGACGTCGGCGAGGTTTCCGTTGGTAATCCACATCTTGGTGCCGTTGATCACCCAGTCGGAACCATCGCGTCGGGCGCGGGTGCGCATCCCGGCCGGGTTCGAGCCGAAATCCGCCTCGGTGAGCCCGAAGCAGCCGATCGCATCCCCGGATGCCAATTGCGGTAGCCACTGCTGTTTCTGTTCCTCGGATCCGAAGTGGTGGATCGAGAACATCGACAGCGATCCCTGCACCGATACGAAGCTGCGGAAGCCGCTGTCGCCGGCCTCCAGCTCCATACACGCCAACCCGTAGCTGACCGCGTTGGTGCCGGCGCAACCGTAGCCGTCCAGGTGCATGCCCATCACGCCAAGGCCGCCGAACTCCTTCGCGAGTTCCTTGGGCAGCGTCGACGATTCGAACCAGTCCCCGATATGCGGACGCAACCTGGTGTCGACGAACCGGCGAACGGTCGCGGCGATATCGCGTTCGTCATTGTCGAGCAACCGATCGATGTCGAACAGCTCGAACGGGGTGTAGGTGTCCTTCTTGGTTGCGGCTACCGTCGCTGTCATCGCTATCCGATCCGGATGAGCTTCTTATTGACGAACTCGTCGATACCGAAACGGCCCAACTCACGGCCGAACCCGGACCGCTTGACGCCACCGAACGGCAACTCCACCCCGTCGGCGCCGACCAGATTCACGTAGACCATGCCGGCCTCGATCTTGTCGGCTACCCGCTTGGCCTGCTCGGCGTCGGTGGTGAAGACATACGACCCGAGCCCGAACGGGGTGTCATTGGCCAGTTCCACTGCCTCGTCCTCAGAAGAGGCCTTGTAGACACACGCGACCGGACCGAACAGTTCCTCGCGGTAGGACGGTGAGCCGGCCGAGAGGCCGGTCAGCACCCCGGGTGGGAAGTGGGCACCCTTGCGCTCACCCTTCGACACCAACTTGGCGCCGTCGGCCACCGCGCGGTCGACCTGTTCGCCGAGACGTTTCGCGGCGCCTACCGAGGACAGCGGCGGCAGGCCATCGGCTGTCTCCAGAACCTTCTTGGTGAACTTGTCCAGGAAGTCGTCGTAGATATCGGCCGCGACGATGAAACGCTTGGCCGCGTTGCAGGCCTGCCCGACGTTCTCGAAACGTCCCGCGACGGCGGCGTCGACGGTCGCGTCGAGGTCGTCGGTGCTCAGCACAATGAAGGGATCGCACCCACCGAGTTCGAGCACAACCTTCTTGAGGTTGCGTCCCGCGATCTCGGCGACCGCCGCGCCGGCCCGCTCGGATCCGGTCAGCGATACCCCTTGGACCCGCGGATCAGCGATCGCCTCGGCGATCTGCTCATTGGTGGCGTAGACGTTGACGTAGGCCCCCTTCGGGAAACCGGCATCGTCGTAGATTTTCTGGATGGCGGCGGCCGACTCCGGGCACTGCGGCGCGTGCTTGAGCACGATGGTGTTGCCCAGCGTCAGGTTCGGACCGGCGAAGCGGGCCACCTGGTAGTACGGGTAGTTCCACGGCATGATGCCCAGCAGCACGCCCACCGGGCCGCGCCGGATGATGGCGCTGCCCTCGCCACCGAGGAGGTCGATCTTCTCGTCGGCCAGGAACTTCTCGGCGTTATCGGCGTAGTACTCGTAGATCGCCGCGCTGAAGTCGATCTCGCCGAGTGCCCCGTCGATCTCCTTGCCCATCTCGCGGTTGATGATCTCGGCGAGCTCCTGCCGGCGCTCGGTGTGCAGCGCCGCGACCTTGCGGATGAGCGCAGCCCGCTGGGCGACCGTGGAGTTCTTGGACCACTCCCGGTAGGCCTTCTGGGCCGCGGCCAGCGCCTCGTCGATCTGCTTATCGGTCGCCGTCGGGTACTCCTTCACCACATCGCCGGTCGCCGGGTTGACCACTGCGTAAACACTCATAGTTACGTCCTCGA
>JBMOKE010000319.1:0-2110 GCA_049315425.1 Mycobacterium sp.
CAGCGACAGCGCCGCCCCGGTGACCGCAGCCATCCGGTCGCGGGCGGCCATCGACCCGGAGGCGTCGACGACGAAGATCACCAGGTTGCCCTCCCTCCCGATGCGGGCGGCCCGCCGAATGTCCTCGGCCTCAGGCCGCAGTGGGCCTGCGACGGCGTGACGTGTCGCGGTGGCGAGCAGAGTCGCGAACAGGTGCACGCCATGACCCTGCTCCGGCGTCGGACTGGCACCCACGGTGGCACCGGCGGAGTTGCGGGCCGGTGAGCGCCGGCCGATATGGCCGTCGCCGATACCGGGAACCGTCAGTGCGCGGGTGCGGTACGCCGGTGCAGGCGGTGCCGACGGGCGGGCTGTTGATGACGAGTTCTGCTGACGGATAGGGGTTTCCGTCTGTTCATCAGCCGAGTGTCCGCCACCCGGGGGGTCCGGATCCGGGTCGGGCTCCGAGTTGGCCTCGGCGGTGGCCGACAGCGCTTCATCGAGATCGCCCGGGTCGATTCCGGGATCATCGAACGGGTCTCGGCGGCGGCGATGCGGCATGGCGAGTTCGGCCGCCACCCGGATGTCTTGTTCGTCGACGGTAATTTTCCCCGTCGCTTCGCTCGCCCCGGTATCCGCGCCGCGCCATGCGGCATGCGCAACCGCGGTGCGGGCCATCACCAGATCGGCACGCATCCCGTCGACGTCGAAGGCTGCGCACAGCGCGGCGATCCGATTCAACTCGCGGTCGGGCAACTCGACGTCGTCTACCCTTGCGCGCGCGGCGGCGATCCTGTCGGCCAGGTCGCTGTCCTGCGCGCCGTACCGAGCGGCGAACCCTGCCGGATCGGCCTCATAATCCAGCCGCCGACGGATCACTTCACTGCGGACCGCCACCTCGCGGGAGGCATGCACATCAACAGCCAGGCCGAAACGGTCGAGCAGTTGCGGACGCAGTTCACCCTCCTCGGGATTCATGGTGCCCACCAGCACGAAACGCGACTCGTGGGAGTGCGACATGCCGTCACGTTCGATATGCACCCGGCCCATCGCGGCGGCGTCGAGCAGGATGTCGACCAGATGATCGGGCAGCAGGTTGACCTCGTCGACGTAGAGCACGCCGCCATGTGCGCGGGACAGCAGACCGGGCGAGAATGCGTGCTCGCCGTCGCGGAGGACCTTTTGCAAATCCAAAGATCCGACAACCCGGTCCTCGGTAGCGCCGATCGGTAGTTCCACGAGGTTGGCACTCGGGTCTGCCTTGGTGAGCACCGCCGCCAGTGCCCGCACCGCGGTGGATTTCGCGGTGCCCTTCTCGCCGCGGATGAGCACCCCGCCGATCTCCGGGCGCACCGCACACAACAGCAGTGCCAGCCGCAGCCGGTCATGCCCGACGATGGCGCTGAACGGGTAGCCGGGCGGGTTCACGAGCGGTGCCCCCGAACCATCGGAACGTGCGGAATGCCGTCCTCGAGGAACTCTTCGCCGTCGACGACGAAGCCGTGTCGGGTGTACATCTCGATCAGGTAGGTCTGGGCGTTGAGTGCGCATGCATGCTCCCCGACGTCCGCCAGCGCCGCCTGGAGCAGACGGTTGGTGTGACCCTGGCCCCGCAAGGCAGATTTCGTGCAGACCCGGCTGATCCGAAAAAGCTTGCCGCCGTCCGGGTTTTCCTCTATCAGGCGCAGGATCGAGATCGCCTCTCCAGATGGGTCCTGCAGCCAGAAGTGCCGAGTCTGGGCCTGCAGGTCACGACCGTCGAGCTCCGGGTAGGGACAGGCCTGCTCGACGACGAACACCTCGACCCGAAGCTTCAGCAACTCGTAGAGGGTTGCCGCGTCGAGATCCTTTCCCCAGCACCGGCGCAGCGTGAACGTCACACCGCTCCCACCGGCTGCGGCATCGTGATGGCATCAGGCACGGACAGACCCTTCACTACGCTTCTCCGCTCACCCGACGGCCCGGCCGTCGGTCGCGGCTGTATCGCTAGGTTATCCCGGTTAAGGTTGGCCCGTGACGGCAGTGCAGCCCGAATGGGTCGATGACGTACTCGCCGGGTATCGGCAGGCCACCTTGCCCCTGGGTGCCGATCCCGATGGGGAAGGTGAGCTGTTCGCCACCCTGGTCCGCA
>JBMOKE010000320.1:0-2095 GCA_049315425.1 Mycobacterium sp.
GGTGAATCAAAGGAGTGGGACCACAGTGTTAGTCAACGGGATCAATCACATCGCCCTGATTTCCAAGGATGTCGACCGACTGCGCACCTTCTACATGGAGGTGTTCGACGCAGACGCGGGTCCCACCACGCCGCACGGCAAAGGCGGCGGTGAAACCATGACGGTTATACGCATCGGGCCCCACACTGAACTGAACGTGTTCACGATCGAGGGCAACCGCGAGCCGGACCGTCAGACGCCCATGTGGGGGCGCGGGCGTCTCGACCACTTCGGCCTACAGGCGGCGTCCGAGGAAAGCTTTGAGATGATCCGCCAACGGCTCATCAAGCGCGGTGCCAGCGACGGCCACGTCAATGACTTCGGCGGTATGCGCAGCATCTTCTTCCGCGACACTGATGGGCTGGAAGGCGAAGTGCTCATCGGAAAGTAGCAATCCCGCCTCCACGGTTCGGGCCGACTCGCAGGTGGCAGCCATCTGCTGAGTCGCCCTACCGATGAAGCTGTTGATGCCGAAGGCTGCTGCCATTTTCGAACGCTACGGGCCACCGCATCGGGATCCGCGGCCTGGGACGTGTGCGCCCATCTGGGGCACAGGGTCGCGTAACGGGGCCCGGCGTCTTGTTTGTGGTCAGTTCCCGCGCACAACCGTCCGGCTACCCAGACCCCACCCACCGCTTTGTGGGACTGATCAGTTCGCTACGCAGCCGGCCTCTGTCCGGGCCCGGTGGCGCGTAGCCCGGGCGCCGGCCGCCTATGCTGCGCGGAATGGATGATGCGTCGCTCACCGCACTGGCCGGGCAGCAGTTCGTGGGCCTGACGACCTTCAAACGCAACGGCGAGGGTGTCGTCACGCCGATGTGGATCGGCCGCGATGGCGATGCGCTGTTCGTTTGGACCCCCGCCGACGCCTGGAAAGTCAAGCGGGTGGCACACGATCCCCGGGTGCTGCTCGCACCCTGCGGCCGCTTCGGCAAGGTGCGTGATGGCGTCACCCCGGTTGCGGGCACCGCCGCGGTCATCACCGAGCCCGCCACCGTGGAACGGCTGCGCCGTGTCATCCAGTGCAAGTACGGCTTGGGCTACTGGGTCATCACCACGATCGAGGCGATCGCCGCGCGGGGACGCAAACCCCGGGTCATCCTCTCGATCTCCCTACCGGAGTAGCCTCACCACCCCGGGCCACCGCTCATCCCGTGGTGCACCGGCATCTCATCGCGCCTATTTGGACAAGACGGTATCGGTGCCCAGATGTCCACTACGGGTACACCCTGGCGATCGCCGCCTGAATGTCAGCCAGCCGGTCGTGCGCCGATCTGATTACAACGCGATGGCCTGGTTTTTGGCAGAGTCCGAAACGCCGTCTTTGAGTAGGTCCTCGCAGGCGACGTCGACTGGCATCTTGAGTAACTTTTCCAATTCCAACCGGATCCCCGTCAGTCGGCACAGTCGACTACCGGACCCTTTGGGGGCGAGGTCGAGAAGTAGGTCGATATCACTGTCAGGCTCTGCGTTACCTTGCGCGATCGATCCGAACAACCGCGGATTGCTCGCACCGTAGCGGGCCAGCACGTCGCCTATCTCCTCCCGGTGCTCGCGCAGCCGGGCCAATGCCAGGTCACTGGCAGCGCTGGTCATTCTGAGGATTCTACGTGCGGTTCCGGACAATCTGGCTGAGCTGACGAATGATTGATCTCAGCCGTCGGAAACTTGGTTGGCAGTCGCCTTCATCAATGCCGCTAGTATCCGAACCCATGGCCACTCCCCAACGCGTCCACATCACTCACGAGTTCAAATCCGACCCCCAGACCGTGTTCGACAAGCTCGCCGAGCACGAGAACCTCGGCCCGGTCTTCGGTGCCAACATCACCCGCGTCAGCGACGGCGCTACCTCGCGCAATGGCGTCGGCTCGGTGCGCCGCCTCAAGCTTGGTCCCCTTCCGGCGTTCGAGGAGACCACCACAACTGCCCAGCCGAACACGCTTATCGAGTACAAGATCACCAAGGGCAGTCCACTCAAGGGCCACTGGGGTCGCCAGCAGCTGACACCGACCCCTGGCGGCGGCACGAGACTGGACTACACGATCGGTTTCGACTC
>JBMOKE010000321.1:0-2083 GCA_049315425.1 Mycobacterium sp.
TCCGAAAGTCTTCAACTCGTGCGCGCGTCGAAAATGCACGAGGAATGACAACGGAAGGCCCAAAGCCGCTATATGACTATCTCCACTGACGACACTGCAACCGAACAACCTGCAACCGAACAACCTGCAACCGAACAACCCGCCCCGATTGAAAAACCCCCGCTGAGATTCGCCGACCTCGGCGTCCGCGAGGAAATCGTCCGCGCACTCGCCGAGCAGGGCATCGAGAACGCATTCGCAATTCAGGAACTCACACTCCCGCTGGCATTGGCAGGCGACGATCTCATCGGCCAGGCGCGCACCGGCATGGGCAAGACCTTCGCCTTCGGCGTGCCGCTGCTGCAGAGCATCACCACCGCGGCCGCAGCAGACCGTCCGCTCGACGGGACCCCGCGCGCCCTGATCGTGGTGCCCACCCGTGAATTATGTATTCAGGTCCACGACGACCTGTGCGGCGCAGCCAAATATCTGACCGCCGACGGCGGCCGGAAGCTGAGCGTCATCTCGATCTATGGCGGGCGGCCCTACGAGTCTCAGATCGAGTCGCTGCGCGTCGGCGCCGACGTCGTCGTCGGCACCCCGGGCCGACTACTCGATCTCGCCCAGCAGGGCCACCTGCGACTCGGCGGACTGTCGGTGCTGGTGCTCGACGAGGCCGACGAGATGTTGGATCTGGGCTTCCTGCCCGATATCGAACGCATCCTGCGCCAGATTCCCACGCAGCGCCAAGCAATGCTGTTCTCGGCGACCATGCCGGATCCGATCATCACCCTGGCTCGCACGTTCATGACCCAGCCCACCCACATCCGCGCCGAGGGCGTACAGGGTTCGGCCACCCACGACAGCACCGAGCAGTTCGTCTATCGCGCCCACGCGCTGGACAAGGTGGAGATGGTCAGTCGCATCCTGCAGGCCGAGGGCCGCGGCGCGACGATGATCTTCAGCCGCACCAAGCGCACCGCACAGAAGGTGGCCGACGAACTCGCCGAGCGCGGCTTCAAGGTCGGCGCCGTACACGGCGACCTCGGCCAGATCGCCCGCGAGAAGGCGCTCAAGGCGTTCCGCACCGGCGAGGTCGACGTCCTGGTCGCCACCGACGTCGCGGCCCGCGGTATCGACATTGATGACGTGACCCACGTCATCAACTACCAGATCCCCGAGGACGAGCAGGCCTACGTGCACCGCATCGGCCGCACCGGCCGGGCCGGCAAGACCGGCGTCGCCGTGACACTGGTCGACTGGGATGAGCTGGAGCGCTGGTCGATGATCAACAACGCGCTGCAACTCGGTCGCCCGGATCCGGCCGAGACCTACTCCAACTCACCGCACTTCTATGACGAGCTCGGCATCCCCGCCGACGCCGTCGGCACCATCGGCGGCGCCCGCAAGACCAGCCGGCCCAGGAGCGACACCAAAGGCGACTCACGGGGCGACTCACGGGGGGACTCACGGGGCGAGAGCCGGATCAGCTCCACCGACTCCGCAGGCTCACGTCCGCCGCGCAACCGGTCTCGCCAGCGCACCCGCGGCGGTGACTCCGCCACCGGTCACGTTGAGAAGTCCTCTGCCGCAACGTCTTCCGCGAACGCGGATGCATCGACCAACGGCGGCGAGGGTGCCGCGCGCCGCCGTCGGCGCCGTCCGCGCAAGGCCGCCGGGGCCAACGCAACCCCGAGCTGAGCAACCTTGCCGTTGCCGTATCGGTGGCCTCGATGATCGCTCCGGAGCGCCGCACACGCGGTGATCTCATCGCCGCAGCGGCGATCGCCACGGCGGTCGCGGTGTTCATCGCAATGTTCTGGTGGAACAGCTCCACGCGGGCCACGATCAGCCGCCCGGCCGGTGCGCCCGCTCCCAACGTCGCCACGTCCGCTGCGGTACCCGCGGCCCTGCAGCAGCGTTGGACCGCCACCAGTGACCGCACCCTGGTCCCGCTCATCGTGAGCAATACCGTGGTGACCGGTGACGGTCGAACCGTGACGGGTCTGGATCCGCAGACCGGCCAGCAGCGCTGGGTCTATGCCCGCGACACCGGGCTGTGCGGGGTGTCCTACGTCTACGACCTGGCCGTCGCGGTCTACCC
>JBMOKE010000322.1:0-2082 GCA_049315425.1 Mycobacterium sp.
TTTACCGTTCACCTGGATGTCAACAGCGTACCCGCCATTACTACCGGACGTCGTAATTGCCGCACCCCGGGAGGGCTGATGGCGTGGTCAGCGTGTAGACACACATCCGTGGAATCTGACAGCGATCGCTTTCCGGACGAATTCTCCGCGCCCTACGACGCGACGCTCGGGTTGGTCTATACCGAGATCACACCGGATGGAATGAAGGCGCAGCTGGAGGTCAAGCCCCACCTGCTGCAGCCGATGGGCATCGTGCACGGTGGTGTCTGGTGCTCGATGGTCGAGTCCATGGCCAGTGTCTCGGCATTTGTGTGGCTCAAGGAAAACGGCGGCGGCAACGTGGTGGGCGTCAACAACAACACCGACTTTCTGCGTGCCATCACAGAGGGTACCGCGTACGGGGTGTCCGAACCCGTGCACCGCGGCCGACGACAGCAGTTGTGGCTGGTGACCATCCGTGACGACGACAAGCGGCTGATTGCTCGCGGGCAGGTGCGGCTCCAGAACCTGGAAGAACAGCGGTAACGCGATTATCGGTAGCGACCGGCCAGCTGCAGGACCAATTGCGCACCGCCAAGGGGACTCGCAGCCAAATAAGCTGTGCCGCCGTGTAATTCGGCCTGCTGAGCCACGAGCGCCAATCCCAGCCCGGAACCGGAGCGCGATGCCGTCGTACCGCGGGAGAATCTCTCGAAGACTGCAGCGCGTTCCTCTTCAGGCACACCGCTGCCGTTGTCGTCGACGGTGACCATGACGCCGGCCGCCGAACTCGCGACAGCGAGCCGGACTTCGGTGGCGCCGCCGTGTTTGACCGCATTGGCGATGGCATTGTCGATCACCAAACGCAATCCGACGGGCAAACCCACCATGAGAACCGCCGGCGAGGGCACAAGAGAAATCCGCAGACTCGGATATGTGCGCTCGGCGTCATGGGCGGCACGATCAAGGAGTTCGGTGATGTCGAAGGGAACGAAATCGTCCGCTGTGGTCAGTTCACCCTGGGCCAGCCGCTCCAGCGCAGTCAGAGTGGCCTCGATCCTGCTCTGGGTGCGGATGACATCACTGATGACCTCCTGACGTTGCTCGTCGCCCAGTTCGAGGGTGGAGAGCACTTCCAGGTTGGTCCGCATCGCCGTTAACGGCGTGCGCAGTTCGTGAGAGGCGACTGCGGCAAAGTCGCGCGCCGATTCCAGAGCGGCCTTCGTTCGTCCCTGCTCGTCACCGATGCGGGCGATCATTCCTTCCACCGCATCGCCGATCTCCACCGCCTCACGGACTCCGCGGACTTGCACCTCCTCGGGCTTGGACTGCGCATTGATGGCACGAGCCTGCTGGGCCAGAAGCCGGAATGGATCGATCATGATCAACGAGAAGAACCACCCGACCACCACGGTTCCGGCGATCACACCCGCGCAGATGAGCAGCACCCGCCAGTGCAATTCGCTTATCCTGCGCTGGGTTTCGGCCAGTGGCGCGCCCAATGCGATCGACGCGCCGCCCACCGTGAAAGTACGGACCCGGTACTCGACCCCGTTGATTTCAGTGTTGGCGTAACCGTCGGCCAGTTTCGGCAGCACCACACTGTTGGGCACTGACATCGCCATCGAGCCCACTCGAACGGTGCGAACGAGGTTGCCGTCCGGGCTGGGCGTACCGGGGGTGGGCGGGCCGGATAGCAGAGTGCTGAAGTCGCCGAGGCTGCTCACCGAGTCCAGGCGGCGGTCCAGCTGGCTGTACTGGTCATTGGTGACGCCCACCCATACCCAAACGCCGAGGGTGAGCACGAGCACCACCACGGCCAGCGCGGCCACGATCACAATGGAGCGCAGCGACAGCAGTCTGTTTGGCAGGCGCTGCAGCAGCCGGTAGACCAGTTCGTCGGGTTTCACCACCACGGTCGGCTGCCCCCTGTTCCGGTCAGGAGGCGGCTTTCTCGGTGTCCTCGACGATGGCCGCGATCTCCTCGAGTTGCTCGATCCGGGTGCGGGCGTAGGCCTGCTGCTCGGTGATGGTGAGTTGGCCGCGCTGGCTACCGATGAACGTTCCGATCCACGACAGTGCCGTCGTCAGCCGGGCGCGGAA
>JBMOKE010000093.1:0-9226 GCA_049315425.1 Mycobacterium sp.
CCACCAACGGAGCCTCCTGTCAGGATTGAACTGACGACCTTTCGCTTACAAGGCGAGTGCTCTACCACTGAGCTAAGGAGGCGTGGCGGCGCCGGCGGCATCCGACCGAGGCAAGAGCCTAGCCGGTCATTCCTCGCCGTCGACCAACCGATCGGAGTTGAACGGCCACAGGCGACGCCCGGGCAGCGGGATCCGGCCGGCGATATCACTCAACGGGTTGACCACCATGGCCAGCGTGGTGACCGCCTCACGAAGCAGCTCGATGGTCGGTGCCAGAGCCTCGAGGCCGGGGGCCAGCCGGTTGAGGGTGTCAGCCACATCGGCCAGCTGCTCAAGTGGTCCGTTTCTGGCGGTGAGCTTCTCGATCAGGCCGTTCTCGGCGAGTAGGCGGTCAGCCAGGCCGTCTTCAGACAGCACCCGCTCCACAAGACCGTCCTCGGCCAGCAGCTGTTCGACCAGCCCGCCGGGTGCCAGCGCCCGATCCAACCCGCCACCCTCGGCGGTCATCCGGTCCAGCACCCCATCCGGGGCGGTGAGGCGATCGATCAACCCGCCGGGCCGCATCAAACGGTCCATCGGGCCATCCGGCGCCAGCGCCCGTCCCAACGGGGCATCGTCTTCGATGAGGGAAGCGAACTTATTCGCACGCTCAAGGGTTTCGTCGAGGCCCAGTAGGTGGATGACAGAGTCGCGCGGTGACGGGAACTCTGCGTCACCCAGGCTGTTCTTGGCGAATTCAACGGCGGCTTCGGCGACGACCAGCCCGGCATCTGCCGCCGCAAGACTCACGCGCACGGGCGCGGTTGCAAGGTCCACCAGCACCTTGGCCAGATTCATTGCCCAAGTGTATGGCTACCCTCGGTCGGTGATGGCGATCAGTCGAGATCCACCAGCGCCGCGACGATCTTGGCCTGGGCCTCATCAAGGGATGCGGGCGACGGGTTGCGATCGACGTGGGCGAAACCGAAGTCGGTCAGGTTGAAGGCCGGGAACACATGCACGTGCAGGTGTGGAACCTCCAGTCCGGCGATGATCACACCGGCGCGTTCGGCTCCGAACGCGGCGCAGACCGCTTTGCCGATGCGCTGGGAGACCGCCATTACGTGGTTGAACAACGGCGGTTCCACGTCCTGCCAATTGTCGACCTCGGCGCGCGGGACGACCAGGGTGTGACCTTGGGTCATGGGTTCGATAGTCAGAAATGCCACGACATCGTCGTCTTCGTAGACGAATCGCCCGGGCAGGTCACGGTTGATGATCATGGTGAAGACGGACGGCATGTGGCCCAGCATAGGGTCCGGATCAGGACAGCATCCGGTCAATCTCGGTGATCGACCACGGGCCCGAGTCATGGTTGTCCCGGTAGCCGAGTAGCGCCGGTGAAGGCCGGTCGAAGCGGCCCACGAAACCGCCTGCGGCGATCAGTATCTGGCCCGTCACCCGCTGGGAGAGGTCGCTGACCAGATAGGCGTAGAGCGACGCGGCGTACTCCGGCGGTGCGGCATCTAGCGCCCCCTGAGCGCTGACGTCGTCGAGCATGCCGCGGCGGCGAAGCGACTCGATGTGGCGCTCGTAGTCGGTCCCGGTGGACAACCGGGTCTTGGCGCCGGGGCAGATGACATTGGCGCGAACTCCCTGCCCGGCGAGTTCGGCGGCGATGGCCATGGTGAGTCCGTTAACGGCACCTTTCCCGGCCGGGTAGCCGGTACCGCCGTAGTCGCCGAGGAAGGCGAATGAACTCGTGTTGACGATCGACCCGCCGCCCTGGTCGACCATCCTCGGCGCGGCCGCACGACACGTGGCGAAGACAGTGCCGAGGTGGGCGTCGATCAAGTCCCGGAACTCACTCGGGCGGACGTTGAGAATCGACGAACCGTTCGGCTCGGCAGTGCCCGCGCAGTTCACTAATGCGTTGATCCGGCCGAACTCGTTCTCGCACAACGCGATCAGGGCTTCGGCCACAGCGTCGTCGGATGCCGAACCGGGGCACCCGACCGCTTGCCCACCAGCCGCGGTGATGGAGCTGACTGTCGCGCGGACGGCGTCGCCGTCACGGCCATTGATCACGACACCGGCACCCAACTCAGCGAGAAGGGTTGCCACGGCGGCGCCGATCCCACGGGACCCACCGACGACGACGGCACCGAATCCGTCAAGCGGCAGGTCGGCCACGCTCAGGCCGGCGCCTGCCCGAACTGCATCCCCTCGAGGTTCCAGTAACCGCGCATATTGGTGATCAGACCGGCGTCGTCGACGAGGTAGCAGAACACTCCGCGCACGGTGCTGGTCATACCGCCTTCGAACTCGCTGCGCAGTACCAGGATGTGCGCCACTTCATTCGGCGAGCTGGACGGGAAGGTCTCCTCGCAGGTGACCCGCAGGGTGTTGGCGGCGATATTGGCGTCATAGAACGCCGCGACCGCTTCCTTACCGCGCACTCCGAATCCGTCGGGATTGGTGTAGGACGGCCCGATCGGATCCTCGATGACGACGTCCGGCGCCATCAGGGCCAACCAACCGTCGCGATCGTGAGATTGCACGCACCGCCAAGACTCCCGTGAGGCAGCCAGGGCGGGCGTCAGTTCGGTGGTCTGCTGCGTCAAGGTCAGCGATCCTCGTCGGTGTAGCGGATGACGCCACGAATATTGCGACCCTCCAGCATGTCCTCATATCCGTCGTTGATCTGTTCCAGGCGGTACTGCCGGGTGATCATGTCGTCGATGTTGAGCTTGCCCATTTTGTACATCGACAGCAACTGCGGGATGTCGTGGTGTGGGTTGCCGCCGCCGAAGATGGTGCCCTGCAAGTTCTTCTGCATCAGCGTCAGCATCGCCAGATTGAGCGTGACATTGGTGTCGAGCATGCTGCCGATAGCGGTCATCACACAGGTGCCGGACTTGGAGGTGATGTTCATGTAGTTGTCGACATCGGCGCCATCGACCTCACCGACGGTGACGATCACCTTCTTGGCCATGAAGCCACCGGTCACCTCGGCGATACCCATCATGGCCGACTCGATGTCAGGATAGGCATGGGTGGCACCGAATTTCAGGGCGGCATCGCGCTTCCACTCGACGGGCTCGATGACGAAGATGTTTCGGGCGCCGGAGATGACCGCGCCCTGCAGTGCCGCCATCCCAACTCCGCCGACGCCAACCACCGCGACGTCCTCGCCGGGCTTGATCTGCGCGGTGTGGGTGGCCGATCCGTACCCGGTGGTGACACCACAGCCGACCAGGCAGGCCACCTCGAACGGGATCGACGGATCGATCTTCACCACCGAGGACTCGTGCACCACCATGTAGGGCGAGAAGGTGCCCAGCAGTGTCATCGGGAACACCGGCATGCCGTCGGCGGTGTGGATGCGGTGGGTGCCGTCGGAGATAGCGACGCCGGCCAGCAGTCCGGCACCAAGATCGCAGAGGTTACGAAGACCGGCCTGACATGACGGACACTTGCCGCACGACGGGATGAATGACAACACCACGTGATCGCCGACCGCCACGTTTTCCACACCCTCACCGATCTCGGTGACGATGCCGGCGCCCTCATGTCCGCCGAGGACCGGGAAGCCGAACATCGGGATGCCGCCGGTGACCAGGTGGTGATCGGAGTGGCACATACCGGAGGCTTCCATCTGGATCTTGACCTCATTTTTTGCAGGGTCACCGATCTCGATCTCCTCGATCGCCCACGGCTGATTGAACTCCCTGATGAGCGCGCCTTTTGTCTTCACTGAAATCCTCCGACTGGCTGTGTGGCTGAGATAGAACGTGTTCTCGTTATGTGTCGCATCCTAGGACCTGACGGGTGTCAAGTCACCAGATCGGTACAGGTGCCTTCCCGACTGGGTAGTAGCCGGGCAATTTCTCCCCGGCCAGGCTGCGCTCGATACGGTTCTGCATGCCTTTCGAGAGTTTCCCCTCTTCCATGAGCTTCAGATACAGCTTCTGCACGTGACCGAAGTCGAAGAAGTCGCGCTGCCACTCGATCAGGCCGTCGGCATTGAGCCGGAACCAACTTCCGCCGATCCCGTAGATCGTCGCCTGGGTGCCGTCGGCGTCGGTGGCGACCTGCTTCCAGAAGCCGACGACCTCGCCGATCTTGTCGTCGATGATCACCTTTTGATAGGGGTAGCTCCAGCCCTCCAGGCCGGCCATCTCATACCCGAGCGCAATTTCGCGGATCTCATCGCGGCCGACGCACATGACGTCCTCCTTGGGGCCGATGTTCCAGCCGTAGGTGGCGTCGGGTGCGAAGAATTCCGCGAGTCCTTTCCAATCGCCCTTGCGTTCGGCCTCGCGGTTGGCGTCCATCCACCGCTGGATGAAGTCCTCCAACTGTTCTCTGGGCAATGCGGCCATGCTCTAGTTCTCCTTATCGATGATGAAAAGCGCCCGGGTCGGACACGCCTCGACTGCTCGTTCGATGTCGGGCCGCGCCTCGTCGGGTGGTTGGGTATTGAGGATCTCGACGGTGCCGCGCTTGGGAACCTGGAAGTAGTCCGGCGCCTCCAACTGGCACATGGCGTGTCCCTGGCACAGGTCCAGGTCGACGTCGACGCGGTAACTGCCCACGGATTCGACTCCTAGCCGGTGCGCTTGCGGTATCGGACCAGCGCGGGCCGGGCGAGCTGGACGACCATTTTGGAGTGGTCGTTGCGGTAGCTCTCGGGTGGCTGGACCATCTCGAAATCGTACTCGCGCAACAGAACCGAGAAGATCGCCTTGATCTGAATTGTGGCGAATGCAGCCCCGACACAGCGGTGCCGTCCGGCCCCGAAGGGAATCCAGGTCCAGCGGTGGAGTACATCGGCCTCGAGTGGCTTGTCGTATCGACTCGGATCGAAGGAGTCCGGGTCGGGAAAGTCCTCGGGTATGCGGTTGGAGATGGCCGGGGAGGCCGCCACGAAGTCGCCCTTGTGGATGGGGTAACCCTGAACCTCGAACTCGTCCTGGGCGACCCGCATCAGGATGATTAGCGGCGGATGCAGCCGCAGAGTCTCCTTGATGACGTTCTCCAGCTTCGGGATCTGCCGCAGCGCGTGGAAACTCACCTCCTGGCCGTCGGAGTAGAGGTCCTCGAGTTCGCTGGTGACTTCCGCGTAGACGCCTGGGTTGCGCATCAGCTCGATGAGCGTCCACGAGGACGTTCCGGAGCTGGTGTGATGGCCGGCGAACATCAGCGAGATGAACATGCCGGTGATCTCGTCGGCGGAGAAGCGCAGATTGCCTTCGTCATCCTTGATCGACACCAGCACGTCGAGCATGTCGCGATCGGACTTGTCCGCGGGCGGGTTGGCGATGCGGCCATTCATGATCTCGTCCACCAACCCGACCAGACCCTCGCGCGCCTCGTCGCGGATCCGGAAGCTCTCGATCGGTAGGTACGGGTCGACGTAGCAGAGTGGGTCGGTGCCCCGCTCAAGCAGGTGGTAGAAGTTTGCGAAACGGGAGTCGAGTTGCTCGCGGAACTTTCCCCCGATCAGGCAGGCGGTCGAGGTGTAGATGGTCAGCTCGGAGAAGAATTCCAGGAGGTCGATTTCACCGCTCTCACCCCAGTTTTCGATCGCCCGGCGGACCTCACGCTCGATCGTGGTGGCGTGGCTCTTCATGTGGTCGCCGCGCAGTGCGGAGTTGTGCAGCATCTCCTTCCGCCGCTCCGGGCTGGCATCGAACACGACACCCTTGCCGAAGATCGGCGTCATGAACGGGTACGCCTGCGCCTGGTCGAGATCCTCGTCGGCGGCGCGGAAAAAGAACTCGTTCGCTTCCTCCCCGGTCAACAGGATCACCTGCTTATCAGCCAGCTGGAAGGCGCCGACATCACCGCACTCCTTGCGCAGACGGCTCATCAGGCCGATCGGATCGGTACGGAATTCCTCAAGGTGCCCGTGTTCGTCGGCGCCGCCGGACACCCGCAGGACTTCCTTCAATGGCGTGTTGGGGGTCACTGGTCCTCCGGGTATTTCAATTGCTGGCGTTCCTTGGGCGCACTGGACAGCGGTGCCTCGGGTTGCAGTTCCATCGTGGCGACGAACCCACCTCGCGGGGTCTCGGCGACGAACGCGACCGCGCGGGCGAGGTCGGCCGCCCGGAGGAAGTAGCTGTGGCGGGCCTGGCCCCATTTGGCCCAGTCCTCCAGGGCTGGAGCAATGGACTCCGGTGGCAGATTCCATCCCATGCCGGTCTGGGTCGGTCCGGGGTGAACGATCGAGGCTCGCACGCCGGTGCCCTCCAACTCCATCTGCAGGTTCGTCACCATTGCGGCCAGGCCCGCCTTAGCGGCACCGTAGGCACCCATATGCGGGCGCTGGCGTAGCGCGACATCGGACCCGATGAAGATGACGTCGCCACGCTGACGGGACACCATGGCGGGCAGCACGGCGGCAGCGAGCCGGTTGGCTCCGATGAGGTGGATCTGGATCTGGGACTCGAAGGCCTCGGTCTCGATTTCATAGAGCCGCCCGAAGAAGGTGTCGCCCGCCCCGGCGACGAGGATCTCGATATCGCCGAGTTGCTCGCCCGCCCGGTGCACGAACTCTCTCACCGAGTCGGGGTCGGTGACGTCAAGCGAAAAGGCCACGGCCTCGCCGCCGCCCGCGCGGATCTGGCTGGCCAGTTCTTCGCATCTGTCCAAACGCCGGGCGCCGAGGGCAACGGGGAATCCGCGTGCGGCAAGTTCAGCAGCGGTGGCGGCGCCGATCCCGGAGGATGCCCCGGCGACGATGGCGGGCCGGCGGCTGGGGTGCGGTTCGAAGCGCGCCATTAGCGAAGCTTCACCGTCATCGGCAGGTTGGCGAACCCGCGCACGTTACTCGAGTGCACGCGAACCGCACCGGCTGCGTCGACCTCGTAGTCACGGATCCGTTTGAATAACTCGGTGAGTGCGACGCGCGCCTCCATTCGGGCCAGATGCGCGCCGAGGCAGAAATGCGCGCCACTACCGAAACTCAATAGCTTGGAGCCGATATCGCGGCCGATCAGAAATTCGTCGGGGGAGTCGAAGACCCGTTCGTCTCGGTGCGCCGAGCCGGGCACCAGCAGGAGGGTGTCGCCGTCGTGCAGGGTGGTGCCGTAGAACTCGATGTCGGCGACGACGGTGCGGGCCAGGATCTGGCTGGAGGTGTCGTAGCGCAGCGTCTCCTCGACCCACAGCGGAATCTGGGAATGGTCGGCGTGTACTCCCGTCAGCTGATCGGGGTTTATTGCGCCCCAGTAGGCCGCATTGCCAAGAAGTTTCGTGGTGGTTTCATTGCCGGCGACGACCATGAGGAACAGGAAGGCCATGATTTCGTCGTCGCCGAGGCGATCACCGTCGATCTCGGCTTCCAATAGCGCGGTTGTGAGATCGTCGGTGGGTTTCTTCCGTCGCTGCGCCACCATGTCGGCGTAGTAGACCAACAGCTCCATCGACGCCTCGATTGCTGCCATCGGAACATCGGAAATGCCGTCCTCGCGGTGCATTACACCGTCGGCCAGCGCGCGAAGCCGCGCCCGGTCCTCTACTGGGACACCCATCAATTCGGAGATCACGTCCATGGGCAGCTTGCCGGCGAATTCGGCAATGAAGTCGAAACTGTCGGACTGCAACGCGGTATCGAGGTGTTCGGTGGTCAGTTCCAGGACTCGGGCCTCCAGCTCGCGGATCCGGCGGGGAGTGAAACCTTTGGACACCAACGTGCGCAAGCGCAGATGCCCGGGGTCGTCCATGGCCAGGAAGGACATGGTCCGGTAGGCCTCGGGTGTGCGGGAAATGGGGTCCAGTGACACCCCGAGCTTGTTGGACAGTTCGGTGCTGTTGCGGAAGCCCCTGTGCACATCAGCATGTCGGGTCAATGCCCAGAAGTTCAGTGCGTCGTTACGGTAGAGCGGCGCCTCGTCGCGTAGACGTTTGTAGTACGGATAGGGGTCTTCGTGAAGGTGGTAGTCGTAGGGGTCCAGCACCAGCGGAACGGTCTCAGCGCTCACTGGCCGTCCCCGTCGCTGGATATCAGGATCAGGCCGACGACGTAGCCCAGCCGGTCGGCGATCTGGCGGTACGTGAATGCACCGCTGCCGGCGTGGACCAGAGCGCCGAAGTAACTCATCTCCAGCGCCGCCACGGTGCGCGAATCGGCGTCAGGTCCGAGCGCGGATTTGATCCGCTTATGAATTTCAGCGCCGATGCGGTCGCGAACTTTGCGTACGGCGGCGTCGTTGCTCAACAAAGCGGTGGTGCAGGCGGCCGCCACCTCCGGCTCATCAGCGACCACGAGTGCCAGGCTGCGCAGTGCCTGCTGTACCCGGTTGAGGCGGGCATCGTTGACATCGATGAAGTAGGGCACGGCGCTGACGAGGTCCAGATAGACCTCGGCAACCAGATGGTTCTTCGACGAGAAGTAGGTGTAGGCCGTCGCCGGTGCCACCTGGGCGCGCGCCGCCACGCCGCGCACCGTCAGATCGGCATAGGACGATTCCTGAAGCATCTCCAGTGCGGCACCGACCAGTTTGCGGAAGGTCTCCTCCTGCCGGGGCCGTCGGGTCGCGTCAGCCCGATCACGGGGGGCGGTTGCCACGGCATCACTGGACACATGTCCACCGTAATCACCGGTGCCGTCCCGACGCAAGAGAGGCTACCGAAGTACCACTTCAACCCTGCCGCTACCGATCTGGGCCTTGCACAGTCCGCAGCAGTGTGGATAAGGTTCGACGGAATTATCCGGACACGTGTCCATACGGCAGTTATGCCACCGCGGATGGCGGTACAGAAGTTTAAGGAGCGCGGATGGCGATAGCAGTGGATCGCAACAGCGATCTCTTCATCGATGGAAAGCTCGTGGCAGGCGGTGCGGGCCGGTTTGCGAACATCAACCCGGCTACTGAAGAGGTGCTGGGCACTGCGGCCAACGCCGATGCCGAGGACATGAGCCGGGCCATCGACGCGGCCCGCCGCGCATTCGATCACACCGATTGGTCGACCAACACCGAGCTACGGGTGCGGTGTGTGCGCCAGCTTCGCGACGCCATGGGTGAGCACATCGAGGAACTGCGTGACATCACCATGGCTGAGGTCGGGGCGCCCCGCATGCTCACTGGAATGGCACAGTTGGAGGGCCCGGTCGCCGACCTGAGCTTCGGCGCCGACACCGCGGAATCCTATTCCTGGCGCACCGACCTGGGCGTTGCCAGCCCGATGGGAATCGCCACCCAGCGCACCATCGTCCGTGAGGCCGTCGGCGTGGTGG
>JBMOKE010000094.1:0-9185 GCA_049315425.1 Mycobacterium sp.
CCAGCCAGGTGCCGCAGGCAGCGACCAGGCCGGCGATCAGCGGGGCGGCCACGGCAGGAATCAGCACCTTCTGGGTGACGCCGCTCCAGTTGACGCCCGCGGTGCCCAGCGCGGCCAGGCCGGCGCCGATCAGACCGCCGAAGAGCGCATGGGAGGAACTGGAAGGGATGCCGAACAACCAGGTGAGCAGATTCCACAGGATGCCGCCGATGAGGCCGGCGAAGATGATCGTCAAGCCCATCGACCCGTCGATTCCGGGCAGTAGCGCCCCGGTTTTGGGGTTCTGCACTTTCAGCACCGAGGTGGTGACCGTGACGGCGACCTCGACCGAAAGGAAGGCGCCGACCAGGTTCAGGACGCCGGCCAGGAGTACCGCGGTCTTGGGCTTGAGTGCGCCGGTGGCGATGGAGGTGGCCATGGCATTGCCGGTGTCATGGAAGCCGTTGGTGAAGTCGAACGCCAATGCGGTCGCGATCAAAATCACCAGAATGATCATCTCTGTGCCCATGGAAAGACATTGTGCGGCTAGATCCCCTCGTTTGGCTAATTTCCCCCGTCTTGGTGACAAAAGTCCTACCAGCGAGTTTGCTCAAACTGTTCAGGAATTCATCCGGAGTTCACCATCTGTATGCCACTACGTCGATTGCCATGGCCGCCCGTGGCGTGAACTGGGCATCGCACTGGGACGCCAGCCTCTAAACTCACGTCAGGAGGCCCGCGGATGCCCCCTGTCCGGAGGTGATGCGGGTGAACCGATTCCTCAACACCGTCGTCTCATGGCTTCGCGCCGGGTACCCCACGGGCGTTCCGGACACCGACTACCTTCCGATCCTCGCTCTGCTGAAACGGCGCCTCAGCAATGACGAGGTGATCATTGTCGCGCGCCAACTCATGCAGCTCGCCGAACCGGACTTCGCCGATATCGGCACTGAGATCCTGCGGATCACCGATGAACTGCCCGCCCCCGCCGACGTGGAACGGGTTCGGGAGAAGCTGGCGACCCACGGCTGGCCACTCGATGACCCGCGCGACACCGAGGACGCCGAATAGCCATCCTGCGCGCGCTCGCTATCCCGCCGGGCCCGTCGGCGCTGTCACTGCTTGCTGCCCTGGAGGGCGTGCTGGACGGTCAAGACAGTCCCATGGTTCCCATTCCGGCGGGCAATCTGCGCGAAAGCGAGCTACTGACAACCTCTTTGCGGGTCGGCGAAGAGATCGACGACGAGATCGCATTCGTCATCGCCACGTCCGGCACCACCGGCACACCCAGGGGCGCGATGCTGACTCCGGCCGCCCTGATCGCCGGCGCCTCGGCCACTCACGACCGACTTGGCGGCGCGGGGAACTGGCTGCTGGCCCTGCCGGCCCATCACATCGCCGGCATGCAGGTGCTGGTGCGGTGCGTACTGGCCGGCACGGTGCCGGTGGAACTCGATCTTTCCAACGGTTTCGATATCGCCGAATTGCCCAGAGCGGTAGCACAATTGGGCTCCGGACGGCGTTACACGTCGCTGGTAGCCAATCAGTTGGCGAAAGCCCTGGATGACCCGGAGGCGAGCGCCGCTCTGGCTGAATTGGATGCGGTGCTGCTCGGCGGCGGACCGGCTCCGGCACCCATACTCGATGGTGCGGCCGAGGCCGGCATCACGGTGGTGCGTACCTACGGCTCCAGCGAGACCGCCGGCGGCTGCGTCTACGACGGGCTGCCACTGGACGGTGTGGAGGTGCGGATCGACGATCCAGGCGAGGGCGGACCGGGTCGCATCACGATAGGCGGCACCACCCTGGCCAAGGGATACCGAAATCCCGCGGACCCCGACCCCTTTAACGAGCCGGGCTGGTTCCACACCAATGATATTGGCATCGTTGATGACTCGGGCCGGCTATCGGTACTCGGCCGCGCCGATGACGCCATCAGCACCGGCGGACTGACAGTCATGCCGGCTCAGGTCGAGGCGGCGCTGTCCCACCATCCCGCAGTGGCCGACTGTGCCGTCTTCGGCGTAGCCGACGATCGACTGGGCCAACGCGTGGTAGCCGCGGTGGTAGCCGAATCCGCGGCGCCGTGGCCGACACTGGAGGAGCTCAGAGAGTTCTTGGCGCTGACACTCGATCCGACCGCCGCACCGCGCGAAGTGCACGTCGTCGACGAACTGCCGCGGTACGGAATCGGCAAGATCGACCGCCGGGCGCTGCGCGAGCGTTACTCCCCACGCGACGCACCGGGAACCTACGGCTGGTGAGGATCGACATCGGTCGCCGGGAATCGGTCGCCGTCGGCGCCGCCGTTCTGCTGGTGGCCGCCGCATTTGTCGCGCCGCACCTGCACCTCGGGATCGTCACGCCGCTGATCCACGCGACGCCCGCCCAGATCAAGGACTATGCCCAGACCGCGCCGATTTTCGGCTGGTGGAATGCCCACATCGGGTGGGGCACGCTGCCGGCCATCGCGATCGGGGGCGCCACCGTGTGGTGGGGCCCGCGGATCGTGCAGCGGCTCCGGTGGCGGCAGCTGACGTGGGCGACGTGGGCGACGTCGTGCGCGTGGGCGTTTGCGCTGGCAATGATCGACGGCTGGCAGCGGGGTTTCGCCGGCCGGTTGACCGCCAGACACGAATATCTGCGTCAGGTGCCGACCATCACCGATGCCGGCGAGGCGGTGCGTACCTTCTCCAGCCGGATCCTGGACTTCCAGCCGAACTCGTGGATCACGCATGTGTCCGGCCATCCACCCGGTGCGCTGCTGAGCTTCGTGTGGCTGGACCGCGTCGGCCTGCGCGGCGGCGCGTGGGCCGGGTTGCTGTGTCTACTGGTCGGATCCAGTGCCGCGGTGGCGATCATCGTCGCCATCCGGGCACTGTGCGATGAACAGACCGCGCGACTGGCGGCGCCGTTCGTCGCGGTGGCGCCGACAGCGATCTGGGTGGCGGTGTCCGCAGACGGCTACTTCGCGGGCGTGGCCGCCTGGGGTATCGCACTGCTCGCGCTGGCCGTACGGGCAAAAGTGCGTATCCCGGCGGTGGCTGCGGTGGGGTCCGGGCTTCTGCTCGGCTGGGGGATCTTCCTCAACTACGGTCTGGTACTGATGGCGCTACCGGCACTCGCGGTGCTGACCTGCGCCCCCGACCGGCGCACCGCGGTGCGAACCCTGGTTGCGGCGGTGGGGGCGGCAGTGGCGATAGTGGCGGTATTCGCTGTCGCGGGCTTCTGGTGGTTTGACGGCTATACCCTTGTCCAGCAACGCTATTGGCAGGGAATCGCGAATGTCCGTCCTTTCCAGTACTGGGGATGGGCCAATTTCGCATCGGTGGTATGTGCGATCGGTCTCGGCAGCGTCGCAGGTGTGGCACGTGCTTTCGACATCGCCGCGCTCAAGAGCCGCCACGGATTGAATCTGCTCGTGCTGGCCGTACTCGCCGCGATCGTGCTGGCCGATCTGTCGATGCTGTCAAAGGCCGAGACCGAGCGGATCTGGCTGCCGTTCGAGGTATGGCTCACCGCCGCGCCCGCGCTGCTGGCGACGCGGTCACACCGATTTTGGCTGGGCCTCAACGTGACCGGCGCGCTACTGCTCAACCATGTGATTCTGACGAACTGGTAGCAGCCGGCTCCCGATGAGATACAGCAGTGCCGCCCCCCACACGACAGCAAGCGAAACCCAGAAGCCCCAGTGATAGTCGCGGTCGAGCGCCGACGGGTTGTCGAGTTGCAGACCGGGCTTGTTGTAGACCGGAATCGCGAGCAGGACCAGCACGATCGTGCACAGGGTGGCGACCAGGACCGGCGACCACCATGCGCGGGGCAGGATCCGCCGGGCCGCGAACCCCAGAGCCAGACAGGCCGGGGCGAACACGGCGTCATGAAGAAGCACCCCGATCGCTGCCCACACCCCGATCCGAATGATCACCTGAGTCGGGTTGTCGAACACCAGGACCGCACCGTAGGCGCCGACCGCGAGGCCCAGGGCGATCAGCAAGCCGCGCACGGCCGTCATGCCACCACCTCGATCCGGGTCAGCCATTTGGTCTGCAGCACACCCGGCCTGGACGGGGCGATCAGCCGGGCCGGATAGCCGTGATCGGGATGCAACTGCTCGCCATTGAGCTTCAATGCGATCAGGGTCTGCGAATCACGCGCGTGCCGGGCCGGCAGCACCGTACGGGAGTACGGTCCCGGCGGCTCGAGCGAGATCATTCGGACGTCCGAGTCGGCCGAACCGCCGACGGCCTCAACCAGTTTTGACAGCGGGACCCCGGTCCACGTCGCGGTGGCACTCCAGCCCTCGACGCACGCGATCGGAAGCTGATGGGTGACCTGAGGCATGGCGGCCAGTTCGGCGACCGTGAACGCCCGGACAGCGGTGCCGTTGGTGACCGTGAGCCGGTAGTCCGGTGAGCCGGCGGCGCGCAGCACTCCGGCGGCCAGTGCCGTTCGGTTCACCGGCAGCCCCTGGGGCCCCTGACCTGAACGCGGCGCCAGCAGCGACACCCTGCGCAACCACGGCACCGTCTGTCCCGCAGTCAGCACGGTGGCGACACCGACGGCCAGCCAGGTGCCACGCAGTACGGTCCGACGGGTTGGCCCGGCCAGCAGCTGACCGGTCGGAATCTCTTCAAGCGGCTCGCCGAGCGCACGACGGATGATCGGCAGCTTGACGCCGATATGCACCAGTACCGCCCCGGCAACGACATAGGCCATGGCGTAGTGGTTGGTGGTGAAGAAGAACTTGAACCCGTACCACTTGGCGGTGTTCATGATGCCGGTGGACAGTTGAAACAACATCGATGCCACCAGCACCAGGATCGAGGCCCGCTCAAGCTGGCGGGTCAGGCCGCCGATGATGGGGCGCTCGAAGAGTTTCGGGTAGACCGACCACAGCTTGACCACCAGCAGCGGAATCGCGGCGATCCCGGAGATGATGTGCAGTCCCTGGGTGAGTTGGTAGAGCCAGACCGGCCGGGTTGGCCAGTAGAACCAGGGCTGCGGGTGCTGGATGAAGTGGCTGATGAATCCGGTGATGAAACAGATGGTGATGGCAACGCCCAGTGCCACCCCCACCCGGGCGGTGATCGCGGTGCCGCGCAATGAGGCGGCGACGGCTGGTTTGCCGCCGGTCATGCTCAGGCCTGCCAGCCGGCAGCGCCGGCGGTCGCCGGCGGGGCATCGTTGCGGTAGACGTCGGTTCGCGCGTCGATCTCCCGCGCGAGGTACGGCGGCACACTGAGCTTGCCCCTCAAGAGTTGCGGCGTGATCCAACGGTGCTCCCCGTTCAAACCGGAGCCCAAGCCCTCAATCGTCGCGACATCGAGCCGACTGATGAGGTCCTGCTTGGAAGCGATGACGAAACCCAGGTCCCGGCCGTAGCACGGCGCATCGACGGAATAGGGGATGACGGAGGCGAACACCGAGCGCAGAGTGCGAATGACCTTCGCGTGCAGCGCCATCTCAATCGGCGATGCCGGGCCGGCTTGCACAGCCAGCACCCCGTGCGGGCGCAACACCCGCGCGATCTCGGTGAAGTACTCGACGGTGAAACAAAACGTCGACGGTCCGTCCTCCACCGGGTCGGTCATATCCGAGACGACGATGTCGAGGCTCGCATCCGGTACCGAACGTAGGAATGCGACCGCATCCCGGTACACCAGCGTCACGCGTGGGTCATCGAAGGCGCCCTGATGGTGCAACGGCAGGTGCTCGCGGCACGCCGCGACGACGTCGGCGTCGATATCGACCATCGTCACGTGCTCGATGGCGCGCCAGCGCAGCACCTCGCGTAGGCACGCGCCCTCACCGCCGCCCAGGACCAGGGCGTCGCGAACCGGTGCGGTGGCGGCCGCCGCGTAGCACGCCGGATGGACGATGCCCTCGTGGTAGATGAATTCGTCGGCGTCGGTGCTCTGCACGACGCCGTCGAGGACGAGCATGCGGCCCCAGGTGTCGGATCGGCCGATGAGGAAATCCTGGAACTCGCTCGATCCGCTGGTGTAGACCTCGGCAAGGTCGTGCTCGTAGCGATCGGCGGGGGTGATGAATTCCGCGAACCGGAAGGCGGGCTCGTCTGGTCCGCCCGGAACGACGCGCGGCACGGTCGCTCGCCGGACGTTGGTGGGCCCAAGACCCTCGATAATGAGGTCGATGAGGTGCTCAGGATCCGCGGCTCCACAGGTGTAGGCGTCGAGTGTCGCGCCACCCCATTCCGGCCAGGTGTGAATCGACACATGCGACTCCGCAAGCACCACGACCGCGGTTACACCATGCGGCTGGAAGGCGTGGTGGTGGCAGGAGAGCACCCTCGCGCCCACTGCTTCACAGGCGCCGACGAGCAGTTTTTCAAGTCCGGCGCCGTCGTCCAGCAGAGGCGACACCGAGCCGCTGATATCTGCGAGAACGTGGCTGCCGACGGTTCGCGAGGACACGAGCGAGAAACCTAACACCCGGCGTCACAACCCTAGGGTGACTCGGGCGAATCGGCCCGATGAGCGGCATGCCGCACGGACAACAGCGATATCGGCGACGGTGTCGACATCCGGGATCTCCTCGAGCAGTTCGACCGGAGCCCCGGTTCGGCGGAGCGCCTCAGCGGTGAGAGCCCCGGTGTCGGGGTGCGACATCGGAACCTGTCGAAGACATTGCGCTGTTGCGGCGTCGGCCACCCCGAGCAGCCACCATCCGCCGTCACAGGCCGGCCCGAGTACAGCGTGCGCGTCGAGCAGGGCGCGGGCGCTGCGGGTGAGCAACTCGACGGTGACCTGGGGAGTGTCCATCCCGATCTGCAACACCGGCATGGACCCGGCAGCTTCGGCGGCGTCGATGTGGGCGTAGGCCAACCGCTCGGCAAAGTCGACACCGCGTTGTTCGATCACGATGAACTCGGACAGCCGTTCACGGATGGCATCAACCCGACAAGCCGCCGCGAGGTTGCCCGTCATTGCGACAACCCTTGCGGCAAAAGGTGTTTCGGCAACCGTATCGAGAGTGTCGAGCAACGCCGCCGCGGCGATATCTGCGGCCAGCATGTCCCCCAGTGCTGCAGCCAGCCGGGTCTTGGCCAGGCCGGGAACCGGAGCCTTGGCCACGACCAGGGCGGTCACCGGTATCACGAGATCGTCTTCCAGAAGTCGAGGGCGGCGATCACACTGCCGCGGACCGAACCGCTGACCTTGGACTTTCCACCCAGCCGCGGACCGTAGTCGACGTCGACCTCGACGACCCGCCAGCCGGCCGCGGCTGCCCGGACCAACAGTTCGAGCGGATACCCCGATCGGCGATCGTTCACACCGAGTGCGAGTAGCGCGTCGCGGCGTACCACCCGCATCGGGGCGATGTCGTGTACTCCCAGCTTGTGCCTGGTCCGCAGCCGCCAGCACACGGCCGCGGTGCCCAGGCGCGCATGCCAGGGCCAGCGCAGCCCGCGAACGGGCCGGCGCCGGCCGATCACCATGTCGGCACCGCGCTCCAGCTCCTTGACGAGCCTCGGCAGATCGGCAGGGTCCAGGGATCCGTCGCCGTCGAGGACCGCGACCACAGATGTCTGCGCTGCCACCACCCCGGCGTGCACGGCCGAGCCGTATCCGGGCCGGATCTCGGTGACCACCTCCGCCCCATGGAGTCGGGCGACCTCGGCGGTGGCATCGGTGCTGTTGTTGTCGACCACCAGGGGGCGGTAGCCGGATGGAATGGCGGCCAGTACGGCGGGCAGCGAATCGGCTTCATTGAGACACGGCAGCACCACCGTGACCGCAGGGCCGGACATAGCCGCACACACTAGGCGAGGAGAGCCCCGCACATCGCCCGCAATGACGAAAGGGTGACGTCGCAGCAGGTAGCGGCTTATCGGCACTAGGCTCGGTGGTATGCAGTCCCGTGTTCTGATTGCCGACGACGACGTCGTGGTGCGCGATATCGTGCGCCGCTACCTCGAACGCGACGGCCACGAGGTTCGGGTCGTCGGCGACGGTACCGAGGCATTGCGGGTGCTGGGCACTGAGCGGATCGACGTGGCCGTGCTTGATGTGATGATGCCGGGCCCCAACGGGTTGTCACTGTGCCGAACGTTGCGCCAGGGCGGCGACTACACGGTCCCGGTAATCCTGCTGACCGCACTCAGCGAGGAGGACGACCGGATCGCCGGACTTGAGGCCGGCGCCGACGACTACCTCACCAAGCCGTTCAGCCCGCGGGAACTGGCTCTGCGGGTGCGCTCGGTGCTCCGCCGCGCTCCGGCCCCGGCGTCGACGGTGCCGCTGGAGATCACCATGGGGGATCTGAAGGTCTCCACAGCGGCACGGGCGGTCACCGTAGGCGAGCAGCCGGTTGGACTGACCAACCGCGAGTTCGACCTGCTGTTGTTCTTCATCACCCATACCGACGTCGTTTTCTCCCGGGAGGAACTGCTGAAGAAGGTGTGGAACTGGGACTTCGGTGACCTTTCCACGGTGACGGTGCATGTGAAGCGGTTGCGGTCCAAGCTCGGTGAGCACCATCGCGTACAGACGGTGTGGGGTCGTGGCTACCTGTGGCGGGGTGAAGCCGACGGCGGTGACCGTGCCTCCGCATGACCTGACCCAGATCGCCTTACTGGCACTGGGCTTCTCGCTACCGGTGGTGCTCATCGGCGGATTGATCATCCGGCTGGCACGATCGTGGTCGCTGACCGTCAGCATGGTGGCACTGGTGCTGATCCCCACCCTGGCCACCTTCGCCGGGGTTTTCGCAGCTAGCCGATTCATGACCGCCAGCACCTTTCAGACGATCGCCGTGGTGCTGATCATCGTGGCGGTGGTGACGCTGCCGGCCGCGGTGATGCTGGCTCGGTATCAGGCGCGACGGACGGTGTGGGAGAGGGAGATTCAGGATGCCGAACGGGTAGCCGAGCAGTCTCGTCGGCAGCTCGTGGCATTCGTGAGTCACGATCTGCGCACACCGCTGGCTGGAATCCGAGCGTTGTCGGAGGCGATCGCTGACGGCGTGTTCAGCGATGACGAGGTTCGGACGCAGGCGAAAACCATTGAGCAGGAAACCATTCGTCTCTCCGAGATGGTTGATGACCTGTTCGAGATGGCGAAGATCAACGCAGGTGCGGTCAATGCACCCTACGATCGGGTCGCACTCGACGAGGTCGTCGATGATGTGTTGACCGCCCACCGCATCGCGGCCGAGCGGTCCGGGGTGGCGCTCAAGGTCGA
>JBMOKE010000323.1:0-2070 GCA_049315425.1 Mycobacterium sp.
GTCGCCGCTCACGACGGCTTAGCCCGGGCAATCCGGCCGGTGCACACCCCCCTCGACGGCGACACCGTCTTCGCACTGGCCACCGGTGCGGTCGAGGTGGAACCCTCGGCCGATACCCCGGCCGCAATGAGCCCGGAAACAGCGCTCACCACCGCCATCGGGGCAGCGGCAGCGGACTGCCTGGCCCGGGCTGTCCTCGTCGGGGTGCTGGCGGCCGAGTCGGTGGCCGCGATACCCACCTACCGCGACATGCTGCCCGGGGCGTTCGGATAGCACCGGTAGTTTGGTGGGCATGACTCAGACGCCGCCACCCACCAGGTGGGCGGGCGCCAAGGTCGGTGGCGCGACGATCGTGTCGTTCGTGGCGCTGCTCTACATCATTGAGCTCGCCGATCAGCTGAGCGGCCATAAACTGGACGACAACGGCATCCGTCCGCTCCAGACCGACGGGCTGTGGGGCATCGTCTTCGCGCCGCTGTTGCATGCCAACTGGGCCCACCTGATCGCCAATACGGTGCCCGCGCTGGTGCTCGGATTCCTGGTGACGCTGGCGGGCATGGGCCGGTTCGTGTGGGCGACGGTGATCATCTGGATCGTCGGCGGATTCGGCACCTGGCTCATCGGTGGGTTGGGCAGCTGCCGGCTGCCGACCAACCACATCGGCGCCTCCGGGCTGATCTTCGGCTGGCTGACGTTCCTGCTGGTATTCGGTTGGCTCACCCGGCACATCTGGCAGATCGTCACCAGCCTGGTGGTGCTCTTCGTCTACGGCGGAGTCCTCTTGGGCGCGGTGCCGGTGCTCGACCGCTGCGGTGGCGTCTCCTGGCAGGGCCACCTGTGCGGTGCTATCGCCGGAGTGCTGGCCGCCTACTGGCTTTCCGGCCCCGAGCGTACGGCGCGAACCCGAAAACGCCTGCACGACAGCGCGTTTCCCGAGGTTTCGTGATGACGGATAACTTCTCGCCGATCGGAATCTTCGACTCCGGCGTCGGCGGGCTGACGGTGACCCGCTCGATCATCGATCAGCTGCCCGATGAGAACATCATTTACGTCGGCGACTCCGCTCACGGACCCTACGGGCCGCTGACCATGCCCGAGGTGCGCGCGTACGCGCTGGCCATCGGTGACGACCTGGTGGACCGCGGGGTCAAGGCGCTTGTCATCGCCTGCAACACCGCATCGGCGGCCTTTCTGCGCGACGCCCGGGAACGCTACGGCGTACCGGTCATCGAGGTGATCCTGCCTGCGGTGCGCCACGCGGTGGCAACCACCCGCACCGGCCGTATCGGGGTCATCGGGACCGAGGCCACCATCGCCTCGGGCGCCTACCAGGATGCCTTCACCGCGGCCCGCGACGTCGAGGTGACCGCGGTGGCCTGCCCGCAATTCGTCGACTTCGTCGAGCGCGGTATCACCAGCGGACGGCAGGTGATGGGTCTGGCCGAGGGCTATCTGGAGCCGCTTCGGCTTGCAGAGGTCGACACCCTGGTATTGGGCTGCACCCACTACCCACTGTTATCCGGGGTGATAAAGCTGACGATGGGCGATGCCGTGACGTTGGTCTCCAGCGCGGAGGAGACGGCCAAGGATCTGCTGCGGGTACTTACCGAGCGCGACGAGCTGCGCCCGCACGAGTCTGCGCCCGCGTCGCGGGTTTTCGAGGCCACCGGTGATCCGGAGGCGTTCACCACATTGGCGACCCGGTTCCTCGGTCCGGTGGTCACCGAGGTGCATCGCCACGTCGGCGTCCAGAATTGAGCCGCGCGCCTGCCCGACGTGGCAAGCTGGCACCGTGCGGATGACGGTTTTGGGCTGCTCCGGCAGTGTCGTCGGACCCGAATCGCCGGCATCCGGCTACCTGCTGACGGCGCCGGACACCCCGCCACTGGTGATGGATTTCGGTGGCGGTGTCCTCGGCGCGTTGCAGCGTCACGCCGATCCCAACGATGTGCACATCCTGCTGTCGCACCTGCATGCTGATCATTGCCTGGACCTTCCCGGCTTGTTCGTCTGGCGTCGCTACCACCCGTCGCCGGCCACCCAGCGCGGAATCATGTACGGCCCCAGCGA
>JBMOKE010000324.1:0-2068 GCA_049315425.1 Mycobacterium sp.
GGACCGGTGGCCTGACCGAAGTCGGGGCTGTAGTACTGATCCTCATACGACGGGATCGTGTACGCGGCGGCGCGAGCCTCTTCGGTGGGCTGAACCTGGATATTGCGGTACCGGTTAATACCGGTACCGGCCGGGATCAGCTTGCCGATGATCACGTTCTCCTTCAGACCGCGGAGCTTGTCGCTGCGGCAATTGATCGCCGCATCGGTGAGCACCCGGGTGGTCTCCTGGAACGACGCCGCACTCAGCCACGAGTCGGTGGCCAACGATGCTTTGGTGATACCCATCAGCACCGGACGGCCGGCCGCCGGCTCGCCGCCCTCGGCGACCACCCGACGGTTCGCCGACTCGAACTCGGCACGCTCGGTCAGCGAGCCGGGCAGGAACTCCGTGGCACCCGAATCGATGATCGTGACGCGGCGCAGCATCTGCCGGATGATGACCTCGATGTGCTTGTCGTGGATCGACACACCCTGGGCCCGGTAGACCTCCTGCACCTCCTTGACGAGGTGGATCTGCACCTTGCGCGGGCCCTCGACACGCAGCACATCGTGCGGGTCAGCGGAGCCCTCCATGAGCTGCTGGCCCACCTCGACGTGGTCACCGTCGGCAAGTAGCCGCTCGGTCCCGTCGTCGTGTTTGAACACGCGCAGACGCTGCCTCTTGGAGAGCTTCTCGTACACGACCTCCTCGCTCCCGTCATCGGGAACGACGGTGATCTTGTAGAACTTGTCGCTCTCCTCCAGGCGAACCCGCCCGGCGACTTCGGCGATCGGGGCCTTGCCGCGCGGGACGCGGGCCTCGAACAGCTCCTGGACGCGGGGCAGACCGCCGGTGATGTCCTCGCCGACGCCACCCTGGTGGAAGGTACGCATGGTCAACTGCGTGCCGGGCTCACCGATGGACTGCGCGGCAACGATGCCGACGGCCTCACCGATATCGACCAGCTTGCCGGTGGCCATTGAGCGGCCGTAACACATCGCGCAGACGCCGTCGGCGCTGGCGCAGGTGAGCACCGAGCGGACCTTGACGCTCGTGATGCCGGCTTCCAGTGCCGCATCGATCGCCGGGTCGCCGAGGTCATGCCCACGCTCGACGATGACCTTGCCCTTGGCGTCGACCGCGTCTGCAGCCAGCGTGCGGGCGTACGCCGATGTCTCGACGTGCGGGTCCCGAATCAGAGTGCCGTCAGCGGCGCGCTCGGCCAGGTCGACGACGATGCCCCGCTCGGTACCGCAGTCGTGCTCACGCACGATCACGTCCTGAGAGACGTCCACCAGGCGACGGGTCAGGTAACCCGAGTCGGCGGTGCGAAGCGCGGTGTCCGCCAAACCCTTTCGGGCGCCGTGGGTGTTGATGAAGTACTCCAGCACCGTCAGGCCCTCGCGGAACGAGGACTTGATCGGACGCGGGATGAACTCACCCTTCGGGTTGGTCACCAGGCCCTTCATGCCGGCCAGCGTTCGGGTCTGGGTGAAGTTGCCGGTCGCACCGGACTCCACGATCGTGATGATCGGGTTGTCCTTGGGGTAGTGCGAACGCAGCGCGTCACCGACCTCTTCGGTGGCCTTCTTCCACAGCTCCACCAGGGCGTCGTTGCGCTCCTGACGGTTCAGGGCGCCACGCTGGTACTTCTTCTCGATGCCTTCGGCCTCGACCTCATGGCGCTCGAGGATCTCGGCCTTCTCCGGCGGAACCAGCACGTCGGCCATCGACACGGTGACGCCCGAACGGGTGGCCCAGTAAAAGCCGGTGTCCTTGAGCTTGTCGACGGTCTGCGCGACCACGATCATCGGGTAGCGCTCGGCCAGATCATTGATGATCTTGGCCTGCTCCTTCTTGTGCATCTGCTTGTTGACGAAGGCATAGCCCAGCGGCAGAAGCTCGTTGAACAGGACGCGGCCCAGCGTGGTCTCGCAGATCCAGGCATTGCCCGGACGCCAGCCGTTCTCGCCGAACATTTCGGTCTCGACCTCGTGCGGCGGACGCAGTCGGGTCAACCGGACCTTGATCCTGGCCCGCGGGCTCAGCACGCCACGGTCCATCGCCATGATGGCCTCCGACGGCG
>JBMOKE010000325.1:0-2051 GCA_049315425.1 Mycobacterium sp.
CCTTCGACCAGGGTGGCCGTCCACAGCGGCCGGGAGATGTCCATCGGCGACTGCAGCATCACCTCGGCGAGATCCAACACGTCGCGCAGTGTGCCCGGCTCGGGCACCCGCACTCGGCGCACGTGAAAGTCGAGATTGAAGTCCGGATCGACCACCCACCTCGCCGGGCCGGTGGGCAGCGTCGGCATGACGACCTTCTGCCGCAGCCGCAGCACTTTGCGGGAGGCATTCTCGAATCGGGTGCGGAGCCGCTCCCAATCCGGCGTGCTGTCCAGGATTTCCAGGGCCATGATCCCCGACCGCGTCCGCGGGTTGGCCTCACCGCGGTGCATCAGCAGGTCGAAGGCTCCGAGTTCGGTCGACGGCCCCGATACGCCCGCGGGGCCGCTCATCGATACCTCCCCACCGAACCGGCCCTCCTGCGCATCGCTCGCCTGACTGCCTCATCACGGTAGTCCGAGCACGACGCTCGCGGAGTCGAATATCGGCTCCCGGTGGACCTCAGCCAGCCGAGCGGACGGCGCCCCTGCGGCTTCTACCCCGCGCCGCCACGTGACGGCCGTAAATGATGCCCAGGAACGCGGCAACGGCCTCGGCCGCCATCTGACACCGGAGGGTGGCGATGGTGTCGAAAGCATGGTGGGCATGGGGGATCTCGGCGTAGGACACCGTGCGGGCCCCGGCCCCACGCAGCGCGTCGGCGAAGGCACGGGCCTGCTCATGCGGAACGACGTCGTCATTCTCGCCGTGCAGGATGAAGAACGGTGGAGCATTGCGGTGCACCCGCAAGGTCGGTGAGGCGTCCCGGAACATCTGCGGGTTGGTCTCAAAACGACTCTGCATAACCAGATGCTCAAGCAGCGGCATCATCAACGCATGCGCGGCGCCGTGGATAGTGAGGTCGTACACCCCGTAGTGCGGCACGGCTGCCTGCACGCTGGTATCGGCACCCTCGAAGCCCGGTTGCAGACGATCGTCGGCGGCGGTCAGGGCTGCCAATGAACTCAGATGTCCGCCGGCAGAGCCGCCGGTGATCGCGATGAAATCCGGATCGCCACCGTAGTCGGCGATATTGTCACGCACCCAGGCAATCGCCCGCTTGACGTCGGTGATGTGAGCCGGCCACGCCGCACCCGGGCTGCGACTGTAGTTGATCGGGACGCAGATCCAGCCGAGCTCAACCATCCGGCTCATCAGCGGATACGCCTGTCCCCGTTTGTCATTGATCGACCATCCCCCGCCCGGAACCTGGATCAGCACGGGCGCGCGCTGCCCGTCGGGCAAATCCGGGCGACGCCAGATATCGAGCCGGTTGCGAGCGCCCGGCCCGTAGGAGATGTTCGACGTCGTCGCCGAATAACGGCGCCGGTCCCGCATAGCTGCCACCAGAGCGGCCAGGTTCGGATGGCGCGCGGTGTAGGGCTCCAGCGGATGGTGGACTGTTGATTGGTAGTCCGCACCGAACGTCTCGCGCAGGCTGTCGTCAAGGACGGTGTCGGCCCGCTGAATCGCGAGTCCACGCGCCCTGCGTCGCAACGGCGACGGAACAGCCGACAGCGCATGCCCGGTGAGGACGTGCGGGGCGAACTCAGCCGACAACCACCCGAGCAGCCAGCCGGCGGCTGCCGGTGACCCGTGCAGTAACAATGATCCGGTCTGGTATGCCCGGGAGCCTGCCTGAACACCCCTGGAACACAGTGCGGTGACCTCGTCGACCACGCTGCTCATGGCTGTCGGCTCCCTCGACATCGTTGTCTGGTCCTGCCCACTGCGGCCCCGACACCAGGTGGTGTGCGGCGCGGAGGCCACATTAGCGAGCGAGACCCGGTGCGTAGGGGATTTCCTCGGGTCCAGACGACGGGAATGAGCTGTTCCCGCAGGCCGAGGGCTGAAAATCGACGATCGCGACACGACGGGTGAGCCCCGGATAGGCCACTATTGTCGGCCTGGCCGCCGGATAGACTGACGCTCCGCATGCCTCCGTAGCTCAGTCGGATAGAGCGAGGGCCTTCTAATCCCTAGGTCGCAGGTTCGATTCCTGCCGGGGGCGC
>JBMOKE010000326.1:0-2044 GCA_049315425.1 Mycobacterium sp.
TCGACCGTCTCCATGTCGTCGCACTGCCGATGCGGGTCCGATTCCGCGGTATCACCGTGCGTGAGATGGTCCTCATCGAGGGCCCGTCGGGCTGGGGTGAGTTCGGTGCGTTCCTCGAGTATGAACCACCGGAGGCCGCGCAGTGGCTGGCGTCGGCAATCGAATCCGCCTATGGGACAAGGCCTCCGGCGTTGCGGGATCGGATCCGGATCAACGCGACCGTGCCAGCCGTGCCGGCCAGCCAGGTGCCCGAGTTGCTGGCCCGGTTTCCGGGCTCGACAGCGGCCAAGGTGAAGGTTGCCGAGCCAGGGCAGACGCTGGCCGACGATGTAGCCCGAGTCAATGCCGTGCGAGCACTGATCCCGACCGTTCGCGTCGACGCCAACGGCGGCTGGAGCGTCGAGCAGGCCGTCGCGGCGGCCGCCGCCCTGACCGCCGACGGCCCGCTGGAATACCTCGAACAGCCCTGCGCCACCGTCGGCGAACTCGCACAGGTGCGACGACGGGTCGATATACCGGTGGCCGCCGACGAGAGCATCCGCAAGGCCGCCGATCCGCTGGCCGTGGTGCGTGCCGGTGCTGCCGATATTGCGGTGCTCAAGGTCGCCCCACTCGGTGGGGTCGCCGCGCTGCTCGATATCGCCGCGGCAATCGACATCCCGGTGGTGATCTCCAGCGCCCTGGACTCTGCGGTGGGCATCGCCGCCGGGTTGGCCGCCGCAGCCGCGCTGCCCCGGCTGGACCACGCCTGCGGGCTGGGCACCGGCAGTCTGTTCGTCGAGGATGTGGCCGAGATCACTGCGGTCGACGGCTGCCTACCGGTGGGCGACGTCGTCCCCGACCTGGCGCGACTGTCGGCCCTGGCGGCGCCGGCCGAGCGTCGCGACTGGTGGATCGCTCGCACACGCACCTGCTACGCACTGCTAGCCTCGCGCGAGTGACCAGTCTTGCCTACGACGACACCGGTTCCGGCGAACCGGTGCTGTTCATCGCCGGTACCGCCGGTGCGGGCCGAACCTGGCATATCCACCAGGTCCCAGCGTTTTTGGCCGCCGGCTACCGCTGCTTAACCTTCGATAATCGCGGCATCGGCGCCACCGAGGACACCGGTGGGTTCACCACCGATCAGATGGTCGCCGATACCGCCGAACTTATTGAAACCGTAATCGGCGGTCCAACGCGGGTGGTCGCGATGTCGATGGGCGCATTCATCGCTCAGGAGTTGATGCTTGCCTACCCGGAACTGGTCCGGCAGACCGTATTGATGGGTACCCGCGGCCGGATCAGCAATGCCGCCAAGCGGTTTCGCGATGCAGAGATCCAGCTCATCAACGCCGGTATCGAACTGCCGGCGGCCTACGAGGCGAAAGTCCGGATCCTTGAGAACTTCTCGCCTAAGACCATCAATGACGAGGTAGCCGTCATCGAGTGGATGGAGATGTTCACCGCGTTCCCGGTCAAACGCAGCGCCGGCTGGCGTGCTCAGGCGGGAGTTGCGCCCGTGCACAATCGGCTGCCCGCCTACCGCGCGATCGCCACCGAAGTTCTGGTGATCGGGTTCGCCGACGACGTCATCACCCCGCCGGCGCTCGGCCGTGAGGTCGCCGATGCGCTACCGAATGGCCGCTACATCCAGATCGCCAACGCCGGTCACCTAGGCTTCCTGGAACGGCCCGACCCGGTCAACAACGCGATGCTGCAGTTTTTCGCGGGAGCGCTTTTGTGACACGCTGTTAGGCGTGAATCCCTCGACGGCTCAGGCCCGGGTCGTCGTCGACGAACTCATTCGCGGCGGCGTCCGTGATGTCGTGCTGTGCCCCGGATCGCGCAACGCACCGTTGGCGTTCGCTTTGGCCGACGCCGACCGCGCGGGCCGGGTGCGATTGCACGTCCGTATCGACGAGCGCACCGCCGGCTTTCTCGCTGTCGGGTTGGCGTCCGGGAGTGGCCGGCCGGTTCCGATCGCCATGACATCCGGCACAGCGGTTGCCAACCTGGGACCGGCCGTCATCGAGGCCAACTATGCGCGGGTGCCGCTCATCGT
>JBMOKE010000327.1:0-2041 GCA_049315425.1 Mycobacterium sp.
GACCTGATGTTGGAGTCAGGCGGCGCCGGGATGCTGATGTTGCCCTTCTTCAACTACGTCGAGGGCAATCACGACGCTATCCACGAGATGATGTCGCACCGCGCGGCAATCTCGGGACTTTCCGACGGCGGGGCGCACTGCGGACTGATCTGCGATGCGTCTTTGCCTACCTTCATGCTGACGCACTGGGTGCGGGACCGGCGCCGCGGCCCGAGGTTCTCGCTGGAATCGGTGGTGCGGAAGCAAACCCTCGACACCGCAACCCTTTTCGGGCTCAGTGACCGAGGCGTTCTCGCGGTCGGCAAGAAGGCCGATATCAACGTAATCGATCTCGATTCCCTGACCCTGGGGGTCCCACGGATGGCCTACGACCTACCTGCCGGTGGACGCCGACTCCTGCAGGGCGCTAGCGGATATGACGCAACGGTAGTCAGCGGTGTGGTGACCCGCCGTCGTGGTGCCGACACCGGTGCCCGACCAGGAAAGTTGCTGCGCGGCGTGCGCTAACAGCAGGCACAGTATTCTCGGCAGCATCATGACCAACCCCTACTCGCCGTACCCGCCGACCGGTGCGCCCGGCTGCTACCGCCATCCGGATCGGCAGACCTTAGTCAGTTGCACACGCTGCGGTCGGCCCGTGTGCCCGGAATGTATGCGCAGCGCCTCCGTCGGACACCAGTGTGTGGACTGCGTCCAGGCGGCAGCGCAAGCCGTTCGAGCGCCGAGCACCGCATTCGGCGGCGTGCAACGCGGCGCAACACCGGTGCTGACCTATTTCCTCATCGCAGTGAACGTGGTGGTGTTCGTCCTGCAGGCGGTCTCGCCGGGGCTGCAGGCCAAGCTGGCACTGTGGCCGCCCGCGGTCGCCGGTGGCGACATGTACCGATTGGTGACATCAGCCTTCATCCACTACGGACTCCTGCATCTGCTGTTCAACATGGGCGCGCTGTATGTGGTCGGACCCCCGCTGGAACGCCATCTGGGCAGGCTGCGCTTCGGCGCCCTGTACGCGTTGAGTGCACTCGGTGGATCGGTACTCGTCTACCTCTTCTCACCGCTGAGCGCCGCTACCGGCGGGGCCTCCGGTGCCGTCTTCGGTCTCTTCGGTGCCACTTTCGTGCTGGCCAAGCGGCTCAACCTCGATGTTCGCGGGGTCGTGACCTTGATCGTGATCAACCTGGCGATGACCTTTGCCATCCCGGGCATCAGCTGGCAGGGCCACATCGGCGGACTTGTCACCGGTGGGCTGATCGCGGCGGTGTACATGTATGCCCCTCGAGCGCAGCGCAACCTGATCCACGCCGGGGCGACCGTCGGCTTGCTGGCGGTGTTCGTAGCGCTGATCGCGTGGCGCACAACGAGTCTGGTTGCCCAGTACGGGCCGATGCTCACCCACCGGTGAGCCGATCGAACTACAGACGCACCAGGCTGAACGGATAGGTGAAGGTTCCGCCGGGTGCGTTATCGCAGCCGACCGCGAAGGACGATGCCAACGTTCCGCTCAGGGTCACGGCATCCCAGGTGTACACGTCGCGGGTCGGGATGATCGGCCCGTAGTAGACGTCGCCGCACCGCAGACCGTCCGGAATGTCCACGGTCATGGTGTAGCTGCCATTCACCCGCTGTGCCTGGCCGTACCACTCGTACGCCTTGGCGATCGGCTGCGGGATGGCCGACACCACCGCGCACTGGGTGACACCGTCGGGGGGATTGCACGACGCGATCGTCCAGATCCAGGTGTGGAAGTCGTAGCGGCCCTCGATGATGAGGTTGTAGTGGCCGATCGTCATCGCGGCGTTGGCCACCGGCGCCAGGGCCATCGCGGCCGGCACGAGTGCGGCGCTGAGCACGCCCGCCAGTAGTCTACGCACCCGCGGCCTCCCTCTTCCTGTCGTCGCGTACGCCGAATCTATGCGCTACGGCGCCGATGCACAGGTGATTCGGGGCAATCTGGCTCTACTACTCGATGGCGCCGCGGCGCAGCTCGGCGAAGCGGTTGAGGGCGACACCGGACCAGATCAGCTCAACAACACCGAAAGGC
>JBMOKE010000328.1:0-2039 GCA_049315425.1 Mycobacterium sp.
CATATTCACCGCGCCGAGCGCACCGACGTCCTTGCCGACGGCCTCGGCGCTCTGCTGGCCACCCCACCGGCGGACCCGTTCGCGCAAGACCTCGTCATGGTGCCGGCCCGCGGAGTGGAACGCTGGCTCAGCCAGCGCCTCTCGCACGTTCTGGGCCGAAGTTCAGGCGAGGACGGCGTGTGCGCCGGGGTGTCCTTCCGGTCGCCGGCCTCGCTGATCTCCGAGATCGCCGGTACCCGCGATGAGGATCCGTGGTCGCCGGATGTCATGACCTGGCCGCTGTTGGAGGTCATCGACGCGAGCCTGGACGAGCCCTGGTGCCGCACCCTGGCCACCCACCTCGGCCACTTCGCCACTGACGACGAGCAGGAACTGCGACAGGGCCGCCGGTATGCGGTGACGCGCAGGCTGGCCGGACTGTTCGCCTCCTACGCGCGCCAGCGTCCACAACTCATTGCGGATTGGCTGGCCGGTGACACCGGTGACCTCGCTGCCGACCTGGCGTGGCAGCCGGAACTCCTGCGCCGGCTCGTCGCGGTAATGGGAATCGACCCACCCGACGTCCGGCACGCCACAACCATTGCTCGCCTTCGGGATTCAGCATCCGCACTGCCCGCCCGGCTGTCACTGTTCGGCCACACCAGACTGCCGGAAACCGATATCGAACTGCTCGACGCCCTGGCCACCCACCACGAACTGCACCTGTGGTTGCCACACCCGAGCGCGCAGGCGTGGACGGCACTGGCCGATCTGCGCGGGGTCGTTGCGCGCCGCGACGACGACAGTCACCGCCGCATCCAGCACCCGCTGCTGGCCACCCTCGGCCGCGACGTGCGCGAGTTGCAGCGCAGCCTGCCCGACACCGCGGCCACCGACGAGTTCCTGCCCGGCGCACGTCACCCGGACACTCTGCTGGGCTGGCTGCAATCCGATATCGCCGCTAATTCCGTTCGCGCACAGGGCCGTTCGCTACGCGCAGATGACCGTTCAGTCCAGGTGCACAGCTGTCACGGTCCGGCCCGGCAGGTCGACGTGCTGCGCGAGGTGCTGCTCGGACTGCTCTCCGACGACGAGACCCTCGAACCGCGCGACATTCTGGTGATGTGCCCGGACATCGAGACCTATGCGCCGCTGATTGCCGCGAACTTCGGACTCGGTGAAGTCGTCTCCGGTGGGCATCCGGCGCACCGGCTGCGGGTCAAATTGGCCGATCGCTCACTGGTGCAGACCAACCCTCTGCTGGCGGTGGCCTCCCAACTCATCACCCTGGCCGGCAGCCGCGTCACCGCCACCGAGGTGCTCAACCTGGCCGACAGCGCCCCGGTGCGCGCCCGGTTCGGTTTCACCGACGACGATCTGGAGACCATCACCGACTGGGTGCGTGAGGCCAATATCCGGTGGGGTTTCGATCAGGAACACCGCACGCCGTACGGCGTCGACTTCGTCCACAACACCTGGCGTTTCGGCCTCGACCGGATCCTGGCCGGTGTGGCGCTGTCGGACGACTCCCAGAGTTGGATCGAGAACACCCTGCCGCTGGACGACGTCGGCTCCAACAGTGTCGAACTGGCCGGGCGGCTCACTGAATTCGTCGGCCGGTTACAGCGCGTCGTGGACTCGCTGAGCGGAACGCGCTCGCTGCAGGATTGGCTCACCGCCCTGGCCGACGGCATCAGGTCGATCACCCGCGTCGACGATGCCGACGCCTGGCAGCTCAGCCAGATGGAACGCGAGTTCAACGATGTGTGCGCGCATGCCGGCGCCCGCGCGGCAACCGCACTGCGGCTGCCGGATCTGCAAGCCCTGCTGCATCAGCACCTGGCCGGGCGCCCCACCCGCGCCAACTTCCGCACCGGCACGCTCACCGTCTGCACCATGGTGCCGATGCGTTCGGTGCCGCACCGGGTGGTGTGCCTGGTCGGCCTCGATGACACCGTGTTCCCCCGGATCGGGGCGGTCGACGGCGACGACGCGCTGGCCCGTCATCCGATGACCGGCGAGCGCGACGTCCGCTCCGAGGACCGTCAACTTCTGCTCGA
>JBMOKE010000329.1:0-2033 GCA_049315425.1 Mycobacterium sp.
GCGTAGCTGAGCACGATGGCCGGATTGTCCTGCTTGCGGCCGAACGTCGCGATCAGCACCAGGGCGAGTCCGCCCAGTGCGCCGACCAGGGTGAACGGCATGGCCAGCGCAACGTTCGCCGAGACCAGGTAGTAGGAGATCACTGCCACCACGGACAGCACACCGAGGGTGATGCCGGTCTTGGTGACGACGTCGTCGATGGTCAGCGGCCGCGAGACACCGGTCTGAGGTGCCCGGGTGGTGTAGGGCTGGGTCTGATATCCGACCTGCTGGGCTGCACCGGCGACGCCGGTACCGAACTGTGCATAACCGCCCTGTTGCTTAGGCAACGAACGGAAAATCGGGTTGCTGCTCTCCCGCACCGTGATTCCTCTCAAGTGAGCCGACGAAACAATGAGCTAACGAAACAATGAACCAACGAACAACCAGCCAACGAACGACGGTCCCCGATTAGTTCCCAGGAACTTCACAGCGGATTTGTCGCTCGCGCCCCAAGCTTACCCGTCATCCCGGTGGATGCGTCGTGCGATCTTCCTGGTAAAACTAGGATATCCAACCTTTCGCGGAGGGAGATTGCCTGGTGGGCCCCGATACCGATGAGATCCTGACCCGCGTCGACGGCGGAGTCGGGTTCCTGACGCTTAATCGCCCCAAGGCCATCAACTCCCTGACCCAGACCATGGTTACCGCCATGGATGCCGCACTGACGGCCTGGGCCACCGACGACGCCGTGAAGACCGTGGTTGTCTCCGGAGCTGGCGACAGGGGGCTGTGCGCCGGTGGTGACGTGGTGGCGATTTACCACAGCGCGCAGGCCGGCGGCGCCGAAGCCCGACGGTTCTGGTTCGACGAATACCGCCTTAACGCCCGGATCGCCCGATTTCCCAAACCGTATATCGCGCTGATGGACGGCATCGTCATGGGCGGCGGCCTCGGGATCGGTATGCACGGCAGCGCCCGCGTGGTGACCGATACCTCGAAGATCGCGATGCCAGAGGTCGGCATCGGCTTGATCCCTGACGTCGGCGGCACGATGCTGCTGTCGCGGGCGCCTGGACTCCTCGGCCTGCATGCCGCACTCACCGGTGCCCCATTTTCCGCCGCTGATGCGATCGTGCTGGGTTTCGCCGACCACTATGTTCCCCACGCCGATCTGGAGGCATTCACCACCGCCATCGTTGCCGACGGGGAACAGGTTGCGCTCCGTAACTTCACCCGGCAGCCCCCAGGAAGTCAGCTTGCCGCACAACGGGATTGGATCGACCACTGCTACGCGGGCGAGACCATCGTGGACATCGTCGCCGCTTTGCGCGGCCACGATGCGGTCCCGGCCAACGACGCGGCCAACCTGATCGCCACCCGCTCCCCCATCGCGCTGGCGGTCACATTGGCGTCGATTCGCCGCGCCGCCGACTACACAACCCTCGAAGAAACCCTGGTGCAGGAGTATCGGGTGTCCTGTGCGGCAGTGCGCTCCCATGACCTCGTGGAGGGTATTCGGGCCCAGGTCGTGGACAAGGACCGCGACCCGACGTGGTCCCCGGTGTCGCTTGCCGCGGTGACCGACGAGGATGTGCAGAGCTATTTCGTGCCGGCCGAGCCGGACCTGACCTTTTAACGAGAGCGGAGAACACGTGAGTTACAAGACCATTCTGGTGAGCCGGTCGGAGCGGGTCGGCACCATCACCCTGAATCGCCCGGAAGCACTCAACGCCCTCAACAGTCAGGTGATGGCCGAAGTCACCACTGCGGCGGCTGAATTCGATGCCGACCCCGACATCGGGGCCATCATCATCACCGGCTCAGCCAAGGCCTTCGCCGCGGGCGCCGATATCAAGGAGATGGCCACCCTGTCGTTCTCCGAGGTGTTCGGATTGGACTTCTTTGCGGACTGGGGCAAGCTCGCCGCAGTACGCACACCGCTTATCGCCGCGGTCGGCGGCTACGCACTCGGCGGTGGTTGCGAACTGGCCATGATGTGCGATGTGCTGATCGCCGCCGACACCGCCAAGTTCGGCCAGCCGGAGATCAAG
>JBMOKE010000095.1:0-8971 GCA_049315425.1 Mycobacterium sp.
ACATCGCCGGTCGCCGGGTTGACCACTGCGTAAACACTCATAGTTACGTCCTCGATGTCAGGGTCTTACGTGCGGTTGATGTATCGATGGTAGCCACAGTTCACTGCGCTGGACTACGGAGTGCCTGACACAGCGCTGAGACGTCCCGGCCGGCCCGCAGCACGACGCGGTCTGGCCTGATGATCGCGGCCTCAGCCCGGCCACCGTGCAGCCACGTCACGAGTTCACCGCCGGGTTCAGCGACGCACACCCGTGCGCCGAGTCGCTCGGCGAGCAGACGATCGGCTACCTCCGGTGTCTGCGCGGTGACGAGTGCGAAGCCGTCCCCCAGGACGGTATCGAGGCGCCGGCCGTCGGCGGTCATCACGTTGGGACAGAGCGTTCCGGCGAGCCGGCTTCCGGCCGGGGTCTTGTGTACCAGGCGCGAGCGACCCAGCGGGGGTGTGGTCGAGTCCACGACTTTCCCCCGCATGCCGGGCATGGCGTGCAGCCTCGGTACCACTGCGCGACGCAGCAGATCACCGGCCCGGCCACCGGCCGTCATGGCACGCCCCACCGTCAGTGCCAGCCCGATCATCTTGCGGGCGTGTGGCTTTCGCTCCTGTTCGTAGGTGCCCAGCGCTTCCGGCGGCAGGCTGCCGTCGAGCACCCCGGCCAACTTCCAGGACAGGTTCATCGCGTCGCGCAGACCGGCGCCCATGCCCTGGCCGATGAACGGGGGCGTGAGGTGGGCCGCATCACCGAGCAGAAAGGTGTTGCCGCGCCGCCAGGTTTCGGCGATCCGGGCGCGGAAGGTGTACTCCGCGACCCGGATGAGTTCGAGGTGGTCGTCGCCGACCCGGCCGATCCAGGGCGCGATCAACGGGCGCAGCGCGCTCAGAGTGGCAAAGTGGTCGGCGGTCTCGCCGGGCAGCAGCCGGAACTCCCAGCGGTAGCGGATATCGCCAATCTGCATGAAGGTGCCCGCCCGGTTCGGATTACAGACCTGGTGGACGCCCTCCCACTGGCCCAGATCTACCGTCGTCGCGACGTCGATGACCAGCCAGCGTTGATCGAACCGCAGATCGCGCATCGTGGCGCCGATCCGGGATCGGACCAGACTGTTGGCGCCGTCGCAACCGAGCAGATAGTCGGCCTCCACAGTGTGTTCCCTGCCGTCGCCACGGTCGGTGAAAGTGACCCGACTGCGGCCCGCGCCGATCTCGGCGACGTCGGTCACCTCGACGTTGCCACGTAGCGTCACCTGCGGGTAGTGCCTGAGGTTGGCGCGTAGCAGCGCCTCGAATTCCGGTTGGTCGAACATGTTGGCCTGTGGGTGGCCATGCGGGGTGTCGGCTGGGTCGCGACGGAATTCCGCCAGTACGTTCAGTTTCGGATCCAGTAGCCGCAGACCTAGTGCGGGCCGGGAGATCTCAGCGAATTCCGCGGCGATCCCCATCCGGTCCACGATCCGGTAGACCTCGTCGTCGAGGTGAACGGCGCGTGGTTGCGGGTACACCGTCGACCAGCGGTCCAGGACCAGGCTTGGCACGTCGTAGCGGGCCAGCAGGGTCGCCGCGGAAACCCCGGTCGGTCCTGCGCCGACGATCACCACGGGGTGGCCGGTGTGGTCGCCCATCGGACCTCCTTGATGGTACTGACGGAATCGTCACACGCCGGTTGGGTGCCGGTCAAGCACATTTGATGAAATCGTCAGTACTGATGACTGCTAGGATCAGGGTGCCTAAAACCGAGCTGGAGACCACCCTGTGAGTCATCAACCCGACGACGCCAATCGGCTGGTGCGACGCAAGGAGCGCACCCGCGCGGCGTTGATCAAGTCGGCGCAGGCGTTCGTCGGAGCCGGCCGGCTCAACGTGCCGGTCTTGGAGATCACCCAGGCCGCCGATGTCGGGATGGGCTCGTTCTACAACCACTTCGACAGCAAAGAGCAACTCTTCGAGGCTGCCGTGGCCGACGTGCTGGACTCCCACGGTGCGCTGCTGGATCAGATTGGCGGTCACACCAACGACCCGGCCGAAACCTTCGCCGCCAGCTTTCGGCTGACCGGCCGGTTCTTTCGCAGCCACCCCCAGGAGAGCCGGATCCTGCTTGCGAATTGGACCGCACTGATGACCTCGGATCGTGGCCTGGCGCCCAGGGCGTTGCGCGATATCAAGGCCGCGGTCGTTGCCGGCCGCTTCGATGTCGACGACCCCCAGCGTGCAGTGGCCGTGGCGGCCGGAATCCTCCTCGGCCTGGCCAGTCTCCTGCAGGACCCCGAACGAGACGACGCACTCGCCACCGATGCGATGACCGAGGATCTGCTGCGGCTGTTCGGGATGGATGCCCGCGACGCACATGAGATCTGCACGCGGCCACTTCCCGATATCGCGCCTCAGGCCTAGACCCTTCAGCCCCAGACCACCGTCGTTCGCTGAGCGCCGAGATCGATAGCGCCGTCGTCGGTGCGCACCGATGCGTCGATGACATCCCCGTGGCTCAGGTACTTCGGGTTGGAGGCCTGACTTTTGAAGAACGCCTTCCACTTGACCGCGGGTGGTAGCAGCGCGGCGATCATCTGGATGGGCTTCGGCGGTGCGCTCAGTGCGGTGCCGACCGGCGTGCCGGTCAGGATCACATCGCCGGCGCTGAGGTCCTGGAATCGGGTCAGTGACTGCAGTGCTTCCAGTGGGCGGTAGAGCATGTCACCGTCGACGAGTGCGTTCTGCCGTTCCTGGCCGTTGACGCTGAGTCGAAGCCGTAAATCGCCGAAGCGCCGCAATTCGTCGGCATCGATGAGCACCAGCGCGGGTCCGATCGGAGTGAAACTCGGATATGACTTCGCTTCGTAGAACTGGGTCTGGAGCAACTGGATGTCGCGGGCCGAGATGTCATTGGCGATGACCAAACCGGCGATGCAGTCACTGAGGTTTGCATCGGAAATGCTTGTCCCGACGCCGATATCGCGGCCGATGACGAGCCCGATCTCCACCTCGTAGTCGAGCAGTCGAACATGGGCGGGTTTCACAATCTCATCGAACGGGCCGCTGATCGACGCCGAGGACTTTCGGAAGAAGGTCATTGGAACAGTGTTGGGATTCATTCCGGCATCAGTGATGTGGGAGATGAAGTTCGTCATCTGCGCCACCACTCGGCACGGCACGGTCACCGGTGATACCAGCGTAAGGCCTTCTGGCGCAACGGTGTCAGCACTATGGCTTGCCGCGTCGATAGCGGTGCGGTCAGCCAGAAGCTGCCCGGTGGTCTGCGCCGAGGTCGCAATCTGTGCGGCACCCGCCGGGGTTTGCACCCACCAACCGGCAGCGGTGCGAAGGATCGTGACGGTCATGAGGCCGCTGCCTTCAGCAGACCGAGGAGACTGCCGATGTCGAACTCGTTGTTGTCTCGAAGGGCGGCCAGCATCGTCATCACTTCGCGCCCGGCACTTTTGGGATCGGTCCCGAGGAAGTCTCTACTCGCCGGCGGTCCCCACTGAGCCAGTCCCGATGCGGTGAACGGCGCCCACCCCGGCTCGAGGGTGCTGTCGAACATGTCACCATCGGTGAAGTGCTCGACCATGAAGCCGTCGGGATCGCGCCAGTAATCGAACAGCTGGCTGCCCAAGATATGCCGGCCGATTCCCCAGGACCGGAAGTATCCCTGCTCCCGGAGGTACTCGCCACCGGCCGCGAGCGCATCGAGATCGCTGACCTGATACGCCGAGTGCACGTAGCGGTTGGCCGGCCCCAGTGCAATGGCCAAGGTGTGGTGATCGGCGGGCTCGGAACCTCGATCGCATCGGATGAAGCTCATGGCCGGGCCGCGCGCACGCCTGCCGGCGAAGTAGAGGAAGTCACTGACGATCAGCCCGAGGTTGTCCAGGTACCAGTCGACGGATTCCAAGTATTTGGTCGACTGCATGACGAGATGGCCGAGCCGCTGGACCCGCGCCGGTGCCCGCGCGGGGCGTTGGGCGGCGTTGGTCCGCACCAGCTCGTGGCCGAAGTTGTGGAGCTGCGGCTCTTGGGCGGGCAGTCCGGGCAGTTGGTGCAGGCCCGCCACCACCCGGACCGGGACGCCGGAGGGATCGGTCAGTTGCACGGCCATACCGCCCAGAGCCTCCGGTAACGACACTGTGGTGGCACCGGTCTTATCGGCCAGTCGCAGCACGTCGACCTCGTCAGCTGCTGTGAAGGCGATGCCGCAGAACCGAGTGCGCGGCCCACGGCGCAGGATCACCGCGGGTGCGCCCGGATCGGTGCCGCGCAGGTGCAACTCGTCCGCGCTGTGCTGCGCAACGTGGAACCCGAAGGCCCGCGCGAACGCCCCGGCGCGCACCAGATCAGGCTTCTCGAACTCCAGCCAGGCAAGATCCCAGACCTTGATCACGGGGTTGCGTGAACGGCCGGGGTGCTCGCCGTTCAGCGCGCCCCGCTCGCTGTGCAGCTCGTTATGGGCGCCGATCAACGGGTTCACTGAACGCGTCCTCTCGTATTACTGACGAAATCGTCACATACGACCGCGAGGTCAGTCAATACCGGGCGAACGAGCCTACGACCGCCGGGATGCGTAAGGCCACGGATTGTTGCGCTCCGGAACCGAACTGGCGCGCGCCGACTTGAGTTTCATCCGCAGATAGCCCCGAAGTTCGTGCAGATCCTCCTCTGACCAGCGGTTGACGGCCTCGATCGGGTCGGCGGTCAGGTCATAGAGCTCCCACTGGTCATCCAAGGGGCTGGTGCGGTACACCTCACCGCCCAGACCATTGGCCGCCAGCTGGCGAACCCCGGGCTCGGTCCAGGTCGACGGGTCGTCGAAGCTACGGACCAGCTTCCACAGATGTCCCGCACCCCCTGGTGCGTTATCGTCGTCGACTCTGATCACCAGGCCCTCGAAATTCGCGGCGGTGTGGGCCGGGATCCGAATACGAAGCGGTGCAGGCGGATTGACGGTCTGCTTCAGTATCCGGCCCATGCCAGACGCACCGCTGTCTCCCTCGAGCATATTGTCGCGGGTCATCAGGTAGACGCCGCGGTCCTCATCGGCCGAGGCGCCGTCGACGACCGGCATGAGGTTGCGGCCCGGAAGCGGGTGCACTTCCGAGAACTCCTCGCGCAGCGTGGCCGCGACGGCGTCGACGTCGACCCCTGCCGCGCCGAGCAGGGTCGGCACGATATCGACGTGCGAGGTGGGCGCGGTCACGGTCCGGGGCCCGGTGGCGCCATCGCCGACCCGGGCGATCACGAACGGCACCCGAGTGGCCTCGTCATAGAGGTTGAACCACTTCTGGTGCAGCCCGCCGTGAGCGCCGAGTAGGTCACCGTGGTCGGAGGTGCGAACCAGCACCGCGTTGTCTGAACCGTCGGTCACAGCCTTGCGGACCCGGTCGATCGGGCTGTCAACCTCGGCGTGCAGGCGGTAGTAGAGGTCGCGGTAGCGCTGGCCGTTGAGGTCGTAGACGGCCTGGATCGCCGGGCCTGGGCCGTATCCGGAGTAGTAGGCCTCGCGGAAGGCGATCTGGGCGGCGGGTTTGGTGCGCAGGTCCTCGTCGGCCGTGGGCGCCGGCGGCACCGGTGGCGGATCCAGGTGCGAGGACTTCAGCGGGCCGCGCACCACCCAGGTCGGGAACAGAACAATGTCGTGCGGGTTGACGAAGCTGGCCACCAGCAGGAAGGGGCGCAGTGCGTCGGTGTCGCCGGCCCGGCGGCGGGCATAGCGATCCTTCAGCCAGGCCACCACGCGATCGGCGATCAACGGGTCGCGGCGCACGCCGCTGTTGGCCAGCCCGGCCCCGTGCGGTTCCGGGCCCACCCATCCGGAGAAGCCGAACGGCGCCAGTGGGTCGGCGTCGAGGTAACGCTGCACGGCGGCCTGATCGACCACGCCGTCGTTGTCATTGGTAGCCAGGGGGCCACCCGTGGCCGGATCATCCAGATCGGCGTGCGAGATATGCCACTTGCCGTCGTAGTGGGTGTCGTAGCCGGCCGCGCGGAACCAGTTGCCCAGGGTCGGGACCTCGCTCCGGCGCAGCCAACGCATCCGGGAGTCGTTGAAAATTTTGCCGATACCGTCGGTTTGGGTCACCCCGTGCAGGTCTGGATACTGCCCGGTGAAGATCGTCGGGCGGCTCGGTACGCAGGCTAGTGAGCCGGTGTAGTGCCGGGTGAAGTTCACCCCGTTCTCGTCGAACCAGCGGCGGCCCAACAACGTCCGCTGACGCCAGGTGTGGACGTCATCGGTCTCATAGGGCGGTATTGCGCGTTCCTCGTCGGTCATCACGATGATGACGTCGGGGCGTGCTGCTGCTGTTGGATGTTGTGTCATCCCCTACCCTCCGCTCGTTGCGCCAGTCCGGCCAGCATCACATTGGACTGCTTGGTCAATAGCCGACACATCGCCCGCTCGGCGACCCGGGCCACCGGGTTGGTTCCGACCTCTACCGTCGTGGTCAGGGTGACGGTGGTGAGTCCCTGTGCGGTGGGTTCCAGCGTCCAACAGTTGGTCACCCTGTGCAACCTGCTTGGCAGGCCCTCGATGCTGTAGCCGATGGTTGTCCCCGGCGTGAATTCGGTGATCCGCTCGACGAGGGTGTTGCGCCCGACCTGAACCCGGCGCGACGTTCCTACACCCACCCCGTCGGCACGGTGCTCCAGCAGGCACGAGTGGTCGACGTTGCGTGCCCATGAACTCAGGGAGCCGAAGTCGGCGAGGAGGTCCCACACGGCCTGCGGCACGGCCGCCACGGTTCGGGTACGACGCGCACTTGCCACCGCATCAGAATAGGGGCAGCGCGATCAGCCCTTCTTGCGACTCCCGCTCACCTAGTGTGGGCAAATGCCGATGATCACCGATCTCGCCGCCGACGCGCTGAACAAGGCGCGCCAGTACGCCGAACGCGGGTCGGCGGAGTTGCACTACCTGCAGAAGATGATCACCGCCGGCGCCTTCGGGATTGAGCCACCTCAGAACCTTGCCGCCATGGTCGTCGATATCCGGCGCTGGGGCGAGGTCGGAATGATCCCGGCGCTCAACGCCCGACGGGCCCCGGACCGATTGGCGATCATCGACGACGAGGGGTCGATCACCAACTCCGAACTCAATGACGCGGTCAACGCGGTGGCCAATGGACTGCTTGCCATGGGTGTCCGGGGCGGTGACGGGGTTGGCGTCCTGGCCCGCAACCATCGCTGGTTCTCGATCGCCAACTACGCCTGCGCGCGGGTGGGGGCGCGCACGATCATGCTCAACACCGAGTTCTCCGGACCGCAGATCCGCGACGTCTCGGAACGCGAGGGCGCCAAGCTGATCATCTACGACGACGAGTACGCCGAGGCTGTCACGTTGGCCGAAACTGTGCTGGGTAAGTTGCGGGCGTTCGTCCCGGGTGACGAACCGTCGGGTAGCACCGACGAGACTCTTGCCGAGTTGATCGCGCGCAGTAGCACCGATCCCGCGCCCAAGGCCACCAAACGTTCGGCGATCATCATCCTCACCAGTGGCACCACCGGGACGCCCAAGGGCGCCACTCGGCACACCCCGCCGACGTTGGCTCCGGTCGGCGGCATCCTGTCGAGTGTTCCGTTCAAGGCCGGCGAGATCACGGCACTGCCCTCGCCGATGTTCCACGCCATCGGCTATCTGCACGCCGCGATCGCCGCGACGCTGGGTTCCACCCTGGTGTTGCACCGCCGGTTCAAGGCGACCACCGTCCTCGAGGACATCGCCATCCACAAGGCCACCGCCGTCGTTGTCGTCCCGGTGATGCTGTCGCGGATGCTCGACGCCTTGGAGACGATGGATCCCAAACCGGATCTATCATCGCTGCGGATCGTGTTCGTCTCCGGTTCGCAACTCGGTGCTGAACTGGCGACCCGGGCGATGAAAGATCTTGGCCCGGTGATCTACAACCTTTACGGCTCAACCGAAGTCGCGTTCGCCACCATCGCCCGGCCACAGGATCTCAAGCGCAATCCCGCGACGGTGGGCCCGGTGGTCAGGGGCGCCAAGGTCAAGATCCTTGACGATCATGGCGGTGAACTGCCGCAGGGTCAGATCGGCCGGATCTTCGTCGGCACCCCGATGCCGTTCGAGGGTTACACCGGCGGCGGCAACAAGCAAGTCATCGACGGACTGTTGTCATCCGGTGATGTGGGCTATTTCGACGCCGATGGTCTGCTCTACGTCAGCGGTCGTGACGACGAGATGATCGTCTCGGGTGGGGAGAACGTGTTCCCCGCCGAAGTCGAGGACCTCATCAGCGGGCACCCCGATGTCGTCGAGGCCACCGCGATCGGTGTGGATGATAAGGACTTCGGTGCTCGGCTGCGGGCCTTCGTCGTCGCGCGCGAGGGTATTGAACTCACCGAGGACACGATCAAGGAGTATGTGCGCGAACACCTCGCGCGCTACAAGGTGCCACGCGAAGTCGTGTTCCTCGCCGAATTGCCGCGCAACCCGACCGGCAAGATCCTCAAACGCGAACTGCGCCAGATCGAGATCCACTGACCCGGTTACGGATCGCGCGGCAACCCCAGCAGACGCTCGGCAACGATGTTCAGCTGCACCTCTGAGGTGCCGCCGTAGATTGTCGTGGCCCGGCTTGCGAGCAGGAAGTCAGCCCACCGACCCTGGGCGGTCGCCCCGTCGCCGATCGCGCCGTCGATGCCGAACGATGAAACCACGAACTCGGCGTACCCCTGCCCGGTTCGCATGGACAGCAGCTTGGAGATGGCCGCCGACGGCATCGCATCACCGCCGGCCAGGGTCAGCTGTGTCGATCGCATGTTCATCAGCTTGGCGGCGTGGCCCTCGGCGATCAGCTCGCCGGCCCGGTGGTGGCCGACCTGATCGAAGTGGCTCTCGCTGACGAACTCCACGAAGCGATCCAGGTTTGGTAGGAACCCGGGCTCACTACTGCCGATCGAAACTCGCTCCGCGGTAAGGGTATTGCGGCTGACCTCCCAGCCCTGGTTCACCTCACCGAGTACCC
>JBMOKE010000330.1:0-2026 GCA_049315425.1 Mycobacterium sp.
CCGCATCGTCCCGGGTGCGACCGGCGCCGACCGTGCTGAGCATCTGCAGGATGTCATCGATGACCCGCATGCGCACCGTGCGCCGCAGGTCTTCGAGACTGTCGACATGGTTGTACAGCGACGGGCCCTTGGTGCCCAGTTGAGTCGCCAGGGCGTTGATCGTCAGGGCGTCCCAACCTTCGCGGTCGAGAAAGGTCAGCGCGGCGTTGACAATGGCCTCGCGACTGAGCTTCGGCGACTTGGCCGCCGGCCGAGATGTCATGGGGGTCCTTCGCGTGTTCGATCAGCGATGAACTCTAATGCCAGCCGCCCACGCAGCATCGAGACTGCGTCCAGATCGGGTTTTGGACCGCGGTGGCGATCTGTGCGCAGACTCGACGCTCACACAGGGCGTCCGTGCCGCCCGGCGCCGCCGGCGAACCGCTGTGCCCCGGCGATGGACTCGGCCGCGACCTCCGACAGACTGCCGAACTCGACGTCCATCGCGTCGGCCTCGGGGAGCCCCCACTGATGCAACGCCGAGAGCCGGTCAGCGCGCATGCAGCCCTGTGGGGAGCGGGCCAGTTCGGCGGCCAATTCCTCGGCGGCCTGCCGGGACTGGCCCGTCGGCACCACGCGGTTGGCCAGGCCGATCGCAAGGGCCTCCTCGGCGCCGACCGCGCGGCCGGTCAGGATCATGTCCATCGCCCGGCTGTGCCCGATCAGCCGCGGCAGCCGGACGGTGCCGCCGTCGATCAACGGCACGCCCCAGCGTCGACAGAACACCCCGAACACCGCGTCGGATTCGACCACCCGCAGGTCGCACCACAGCGCGAGTTCAAGTCCACCCGCGACGGCGTAACCACTGACCGCGGCGATGACCGGTTTGGACAACACCATCCTGGTGGGTCCCATCGGAGCCGTCCCGGTTGGTTGCGTCGGATTGGATGCAGGAGTTCCGATGGCTTTGAGATCGGCTCCGGCACAGAATGTTCCGTGATCACCCCAGAGCACGGCGACCGAGGCCGAGTCGTCGCGGTCGAACTCCTCAAATGCCTCGAACAGCGCGATCGCGGTCGGACCGTTGACGGCATTGCGGGCGTGCGGACGGTCGATGATCACCGTTGTCACCGGTCCACTGCGAACCACCTTCACACTCATCTGGCCTCCAGTAACTCGTCTTCGCGGCGCGACGTAAGGAGATCGGCGAATTCGGCGTAGGCGGCCCGCAACCTATCGGCGGGCCAATCAGAAGCCACCAGCCCCGCGGGCAGGACCGGGTCGGTGAGCAGGTGCCGCACCATCGCGGCGGCGACCACGAACTGACCCGGAACATCGTTGGCTGCGCTTATCTCACCCAGCAACCGATCGCCGGTCTTCGACCAGTCGGGCAGATCCCACAGTTGGCGGGTCAACTCCGCTGGGTTGTCGTCGTAGGCGCGCAGGACCCGCACCCGGCCGCGAGCGATTGCGGGCAACTCGGCGTCGAGATTGTCCGGGCGCAGCCACACGCCCTCGCGTAGTTCCCCGAACCGGTTGTCCTGCAGAGCGGTTCGCAAGGCCGCTCGGGTTCTGGCGTCAGTGCCGACGGTGGTGACGACCGCGGTGATCCATCCGCCGTCCCAGTCGCGGGTGGCCGGATTGAGCGCGTCGTCCTGACGACGCTGGCGTTCGAGTAGTCGCCCGGAGAGCCGGTAGCCGTCGTCGGAGCGCACCAGGTCCCCGCCGCTGACCATCCGAGTCAGCGCAACCCGCAGCGTGGGTTCCCTGATGCCGAAATCGGATGTGAGCCTGAGCAACTCCGCTGCAGTCGCCCAGGCCGGGTGGGCGCCGAGCAGAACCGACAGCACCACCGAACGCGCGGTCAACGTCGACGGCGCCGCCTGGCTCAACCTTTCACCAGCGCTCGCTCGATGATGGTCGTCAGGTCCAATCCGATGGGTAGGGTGCCGAATGCCCCACCCCAGTCGCGCGCCATCCGGGTGGCCAGGAACGCCTCGGTGACCGCCGGGTGGCCGTGGCGCACCAGTAGTGATGCCTGCAGCGC
>JBMOKE010000331.1:0-2006 GCA_049315425.1 Mycobacterium sp.
ACGACCCGATCAACAAGCTGCTACTCGGCTGGAAGGGCGGGGTGCCGGAGAACGGCCCCGGCGCGTACACCCAGTACGTCACCGACGCCCGGCTGGCCCGCGAGGGTGTCGGCGCCGACACCTTCCGGATGAGTATCGAGTGGAGCCGGATCTTCCCCAATTCGACTGAATCGGTGGATATTTCGAGCGGCGTCACCCCCGAGGTGCTGCAACAGCTCGATGCACTGGCCAATCAGGACGAGGTCGCGCACTACGCCGACCAACTGGCCGCCATGCACGCAGCCGGACTTGATCCGATGGTCACCATCAACCACTTCACCCTGCCGCTGTGGGTCCACAATCCCGCCCAGGCTCGCGTCCAGGAACTCTTCGGACTGACGCCACAAACCGCCGGTGGTTGGGTCTCGTCGTCGACGGTGACCGAGTTCGAGAAGTACTCGGCCTACCTGGCATGGAAGTACGGCGACCAGGTCACCAACTGGGTGGTGCTCAACGAACCGGTCAACTCGATGCTGACGTCGTACTACGCCATCCCTTTCGCCACGAACTTCCCGCCGGCGATCGTCAGGACCGACCTGGTGGCGGTCGGGCTGCGCAATGAGGCGGCCGCGTATTCGGCGTCCTATGACCTGATCCATCAACTCGACCCGGACGCCCAGGTTGGCTTCGCGCTCAACATGTATTCGTGGCGCGGAGGAGATCCGGCCAATCTCAGCGATCAGCAGGCGGCCGCGGAATTCAGTGACTTCTACAACCGCTGGTTCCCCGACGCGGTCCTGCGCGGTGAGGTCGACGCCAACTTCGACGGCGTGATCACTCCTGACGAAATCCATCCCGAATTGGCCGGCAAGGCCGATTACTTCGGCGTCAACTACTACAGCCAGGGCATCGTGATCGGCTACGGCGGGCTTTCGGTGCCCGGCCTACCGGTCGTCAAGGGATACCCCGAGTTCTCCCCGCTGATCAACGTGGTGCTCGGCGGATGCCCGGCTACTGAATGTAGCGACACGGCGCAGATCATCAACCCGGCCGGTATGCGGGACGTCCTCGATATCGCCGACTCGTACGGGATCCCGTTGTGGGTCACCGAGAGTGGACTCGCGGATGCCGCCGACACCAAGCGCGCCTCGTACACCGTGCGCCACCTCGCGGTGATCAACAAGGCGATCGCCGATGGCATGGACATCCGCGGCTACACCGCGTGGTCACTGACCGACAACCTCGAGTGGGTACTCGGATACGACCCGAAGTACGGCCTGTACTCCTATGACCCGGTCACCCTGGAACGCACGCCGCGACCGAGTGTGAGCCTCATTCACGACATCTTCGCCGGTAACGCGATCTCGGCGGATGTGTTCCGGACCTATGTGAAGGACCCGAGAGCCTGATACACGGGTGTACCAATAGTTGGTAGTATCGGTCCGCGGGCAAGACCACGTCCTTCAGTCTTGATGACCATTACTCCGCTTTCATCGAAGGCGAGGTAGCCGCAGGCCGCTACCGATCGGCGAGCGACGTCGTCCGCTCCGCATTGCGACTCCTCGAGGACCGGGAGACTCAGTTGCGGGCACTGCGGGAAGCCCTCGACGCGGGCGAGCAAAGTGGTGCCTCGACACCGTTCGACTTCGATACCTTCCTTGCTCGCAAGCGGGCCGATGCCTCGCACGATCAGTGAGCAATTATCTCCTCTCACCCGCCGCGGTGAACCCACTCATAGGCCGGCCATGTGATGAGATCCGCCCCGGCTATCGGAAGCTCGCTGCTGGATCACACATACTTTTTTACCGGCTGCTGCCCGACGATGTCATCGACGTTGTGCGCGTCCCGCACCGGCGCGTGGACATCGACAGGCATCTCTGACTGGACCAGCGTGCGATGCGTAGTGATTCAGCCGCGGGAATAGCGGCAACGCGCTGTCGCGGTTGATGGCGGCGTGGTCGGCACTCAGTTCACCGGTACGTCCAGAATCGCGCGCTCCACACCCGCGCCCGGACCGTCGAAATGCC
>JBMOKE010000332.1:0-2006 GCA_049315425.1 Mycobacterium sp.
GTCGATGGCCGCCCGCGACCGGATGGCTGCGGTCACCGGGGCGGCGCTGTCGCTGCTGCGTGACGCGTATCAGCGTCGCGACAAGGTTGCCGTGATCACATTCCGTGCCGAAGGCGCCCGTGTGGTGTTGCCGCCGACGACGTCGGCCCACACCGCGTCCCGGCGGCTGACCCGACTCGAAACCGGCGGCACCACGCCACTTGCCGAAGGTCTGTTGGCGGCGCGCGATGTGGTGATGCGTGAACGATCCCGCGACGCCGCCCGCCGGGCGTTGGTGGTGGTGCTCACCGATGGCCGGGCCACCGGAGGTCCGGACCCGTTGGGGCGCAGCCGCATTGCCGCCGGCCGCCTCGCCGCCGAGGGTGCCGCCGCGGTGGTGGTGGACTGTGAAACGTCCTATATCCGGTTGGGTCTGGCGACCGAACTCGCCAACCAGCTCGGTGCACCGGTGTTACGGCTCGAGCAGCTGCGCGCAGACTATCTGGCGCAGGCCGTGCGCCGGGCTGCCTGAGACCGGGACCGGGAAGGGGAGGACGATGCCACAGGGCCAACCTCTTACCGTCCCCGACGACGGACTGACCACCCGGCAGCGACGCAACGCCGCGGTGCTCGCGGTGCACACCGGTGTCGGCAAAGGGAAGTCGACGGCGGCCTTCGGTATGGCGCTGCGGGCGTGGAACGCCGGTATGGACATCGGGGTCTTCCAGTTCGTCAAGAGCGCCAAGTGGAAGGTCGGCGAGGAGACCGTCTTCGACCGACTCGGACGATTGCACACCGAGGAGGGAATCGGCGGGGCTGTGGAATGGCACAAAATGGGAGCGGGCTGGTCCTGGGTCAAGAAGTCAGGTTCGGATGCGGACCACGCCGCCGCCGCCGCCGACGGCTGGGCCGAGATCGCCCGCAGACTTGCCGAGCAACGCCATGACTTCTACGTCCTCGACGAGTTCACCTACCCACTCAAGTGGGGCTGGGTTGACGTCGACGACGTGGTAGACACGCTGCTGGCCCGGCCCGGTCGCCAGCACGTCGTGATCACCGGACGCGACGCCCCACCGCGGCTACTCGATGCTGCCGACCTGGTGACCGAGATGACCAAGATCGCCCACCCGATGGATGCCGGCCGCAAGGGCCAGCGCGGTCTGGAGTGGTGAGAATGGCCAGCACTCCGGCCGTCGTCATCGGTGCCCCGTCGTCCGGAAGCGGAAAGACCACCATCGCAACGGGTTTGATCGGGGCGCTGCGGCGCGCAGGTCGGCGGGTCGCGCCGTTCAAGGTCGGACCCGACTTCATCGACCCGGGTTATCACGCCCTGGCGGCCGGTCGGCCGGGCCGCAATCTCGACTCTGTCATGGTCGGCGATGACCTGATCGGCCCGCTGTATCTGCACGGATCGGCCGACGCTGATATCGCCGTGGTCGAAGGCGTGATGGGTCTGTTCGACGGCCGCATCGACGATCATTTCAGTTCCCCGGCCCGCGGCTCCACCGGGCAGGTGGCCCAAATGTTGGGCGCTCCGGTGGTGCTGGTTGTCGATGTGCGCGGGCAGAGTCAGACCATCGCCGCTGTGCTGCATGGTTTTTCGACGTTTTTGCGAGGGGTGCGCATCGGCGGGGTGATCCTCAACCGGGTGGGTTCGGCGCGCCATGAGCAGGTGCTGCGGCAGGCCTGCGAGGCGGTTGGCGTACAGGTGCTCGGGGCGGTGCCGCGCCACGACGAACTTGCGGTGCCGTCGCGGCACCTCGGATTGGTGACCGCCACCGAACACGGGGCCGAGGCGCATGCCGCAGTGGCGGCGATGACCGATCTGGTGGCCCGGCACGTCGATCTCGCTGCAGTCGTCGCACTGGCGGGCGCCGCGGCACCCGGCGCGCCGTGGTCACCCGAGCAGTCTGCGGGGGAGCCGGTCGTCGGCCGGCCGGTGGTGGCGGTGGCGGCCGGAAAGGCATTCACCTTCGGCTACACCGAGTACGACGAACTCCTTCGCGCCGCCGGCGCCGAGGTGGTGG
>JBMOKE010000096.1:0-8856 GCA_049315425.1 Mycobacterium sp.
TCGCCCGCGCGGCGCGAGGTTGCCCAGTTAGCTCAGGAGGCCCCGTGACATCCACCGCAAGTGAACCCGCAACACTCGCCGACTGGATCCGCCACACCGGGGATGTGCGCCCACGCGAGGGTATCTACATCGACGGCGAGTTCCGGTCGGCCCGATCCGGATCCACCTTCGACTGCGTCAACCCGGCCACCGGCGCTCTGCTCGCCTGGGTCGCCTCGGCGCAGGCGGGCGATGTCGATGACGCGGTGCGCTCGGCGCGGCGGGCCTTCGAGGCCGGTGAGTGGTCGCGCAGTTCGGTGGGTCACCGCCGCGTTGTCCTGCTGCGACTGGCGGAGTTGATCAACACCCACCGTGTCGAGTTGGCCCTGCTGGACTCCCTGGATATGGGCAAGCTGGTCAACGAGGCCTTCACCGTCGACGTTCCCTCGGCCGCCGGACTCTTCACCTACTACGGCGAGGCACTGGACAAGATCAACGGCGAGATCGCACCCACCGATCCGGGCAGCCTCGCGCTGGTCACCCGGGAACCACTGGGCGTCGTCGGCGCGGTCACGCCGTGGAACTTCCCGCTCGACCTCGCGGTGTGGAAGGTCGCACCCGCACTGGCCGCCGGCAACAGCGTCGTCCTCAAACCCTCCGAGCGCGCTCCGCTGTCCTCGCTGCGTCTGGCCGAACTGGCCACCGAAGCGGGTCTGCCTGCCGGTGTACTCAATGTCGTCCCCGGACTCGGCGACACCGCGGGTGCCGCAATCGGATTGCATCCGGACATCGATGTGGTGGCGTTCACCGGATCCACCGCCACCGGGAAGCGTTTCCTGAAGTATGCGGGCGAGTCCAATATGAAGCAGGTCTGGCTCGAGTGCGGTGGCAAAAGCCCCAACGTCGTGTTCGCCGACGCCGACCTGGACCAGGCTCTCGACAAGGCGGTCTTCGGAGCGTTCTACAACCAGGGCGCCGTCTGCTCGGCCAACTCCCGGTTGCTGATCGAGAAGTCCATCGCCGAGGAGTTCATCGCCGGCCTGGTGGCGCGCGCGGCCGCCGTACGTCCCGGCAATCCTCTCGATCCGGACGCCACCCTGGGCGCGATCGTCGACGAGGCCCACACCGATCATGTGCTCGGGTTCATCGACCGGGCCCGGGAGCACGGCGAGATCCGGATCGGTGGCGGCCGCGGAAACGTTGACGGCCGTGGCTGTTTCATCGAACCGACCGTGGTGACCGGCCTGGGTCCGTCCGCCGAGTTGATCACCGAGGAGGTGTTCGGACCCGTGGTGACCGTGCAGACCTTCGACAGCGAGAGCGAGGCGATCCGGATGGCCAACGACACCGTCTACGGCCTGGCCGCGTCGGTGTGGACCACCGATTTGCGCCGGGCGCACACCGTGGCCGCCGCATTGCGCGCCGGCACCGTCTCGGTCAACACCGTCGACGCGCTGAGTTCGCAAACCCCATTCGGCGGATTCAAAGGTTCCGGCTTCGGCCGCGATCTGTCGCTGCACGCCCTCGACAAGTACACCGGCCTCAAGACCACCTGGATCCAGCTGTGACTAAACACACCGCGACCGAACAGACCGAGGTCGTCGTCATCGGTGCCGGCCAGGCCGGGATCGCGATGAGCGAACATCTCAGCGCTCATGGCGTGCCACATCTGGTTCTGGAACGCGACCGGATCGCGGAACGCTGGCGTACCGGACGGTGGGACTCCCTGGTGGCCAACGGACCCGCCTGGCATGACCGGTTCCCCGGCCGCGAGTTCGATATCGCCCCCGATGCGTTCGCCACCAAGGATGAGGTCGTCGATTACTTCGTCGACTACGCGCGTCGCTTCGGCGCACCCGTCCGCACCGGTGTTGAGGTGACCTCGGTCCAAAAATTCAACGGCCGCCCTGGATTCCACATCGCAACCTCCGATGGACCGATCGAGGCGCGCTATGTGGTGGCCGCTACCGGACCGTTCCAGAAGCCCGTCATTCCCCCGATCGTCCCCGACACCGCCGGAATCACACAACTGCACTCCCTCTCCTACCGAAATTCGAAACAGCTACCCCCCGGTGCCACCCTCGTCGTCGGGTCGGGATCCTCCGGCGTGCAGATCGCCGACGAACTCCGGCGATCGGGCCGAGACGTCTATCTCGCTGTCGGTCCGCACGAGCGACCGCCGCGACGCTATCGCGGTTATGACTTCGTCTGGTGGCTCGGCGTGCTCGGCAAGTGGGACGCGGCCACACCCGCGGTCGGTGCCGAGCATGTCTCCATCGCGGTCAGCGGCGTCGGCGGCGGCAGCACCGTCGATCTGCGTGCGCTGGCCGCCGAGGGAATCACGTTGGTGGGCAAGGCGGAATCGTTCGACAGCGGCGTCCTGCGGTTCGCACCCGACCTCCGGCAGAACATCGAGGCCAGTGACGCCAGCTACCTATCCATGCTCAACGAGGCCGACGCCTTCATCACTCGAACCGGAATGGACCTGCCGGAAGAACCGCAGGCGCATATCCTCGGCCCGGACCCGGACTGCGTGACCAATCCCCTGCTTGAACTCGACCTCGCCGCGGCCGGCGTCACCTCGATCATCTGGGCTACTGGCTTCGCACTGGACTACGGTTGGCTGCAGGTTGACGCCTTCGATGAGACAGGTAAACCCAAACACCAGCGCGGTGTTTCATCCGAGCCCGGCGTGTATTTTCTCGGACTGCCCTGGCTGTCGCGGCGCGGATCAAGCTTCATCTGGGGTGTCTGGCACGACGCCAAATACCTCGCCGACCAGATCATGATCCAACGCGGCTACCTGGCGTATCAACCGTCCGGCTTCACAAAATCCGAGGTGGCCCGATGACTCCGAAACCCCCGACACACAAGCGGATTCGGCCGTTCAACACCAAGGACACCTATCCCGAACAGAATATCGATAATGACCTGTGCCAGGCCGTCGTCGCCGGCGGCGTGGTGTACCTCCGCGGACAGATCGGACAGGATCTCGACACTCGCGAGTCAGTCGGCATCGGCGATGTTGAGGCCCAAGCCGAGAAGGCGATGGCCAATATCGCCATGCTGCTCACCGAAGCCGGTAGCTCGCTACGCGATATCGTCAAGGTGGTCGTCTACCTGACCGATATCCGCTACCGCGAAACGGTCTACCGGGTGATGGGACGGTGGCTCAACGGCGTCTACCCCGTCTCGACCGGTCTGGTGGTGCAGGCACTGGCCCGGCCCGAGTGGCTGGTAGAGATCGACGCCACCGCCGTCATTAGCGAGCCGACCCCGTGACGTTCTCCCTCATCGCGCGTGACGCGGCCACCGGTGCGTTCGGTATCGCGATCAGTTCGTCAAGCCCCGCCGTCGCGGCCCGGTGCGCACACGCCCGGGCCGGAGTCGGCGTCGTCGCATCCCAGAACGTCACCAACCCTGCACTGGGCCCGCGGGTTCTCGACCTACTCGCGGCCGGTTCAGATGCGCAGACCGCTCTCAAAGGTGCTCTGGCACCGGAACAATTCCCGGATTACCGCCAACTGCTCGTCGTCGACGCACACGGCAACACCGCCATTCACTCCGGATCGCACAGCCTCGGCGTGCACACCCACGCCCACGGCGATCAGGCCGCTGCCGCCGGCAATCTACTTGCCGATGAGGACGTCATCAGCGCACTGCTGGCCGGATACGCCGACAGCGCCGCGGACGCCTTCGAGGAACGCCTACTCGACGGACTCACAGCGGCACTGACCGCCGGCGGCGAGGCAAGCCCGGTCCATTCCGCGGGCCTGATGGTGGTCGAGGACGTGCCGTGGCCGGTGACCGATCTGCGAATCGACTACTCCGACAATCCCATCGGTGACCTCGTCGCATTATGGAAGCTATGGCGGCCACAGAAGAATGACTACCGGGTGCGCGCCGTCGATCCGACCCGGGCGCCGTCATACGGAGTGGCAGGAGACCTGTGACCACCATCGACGATGTCATCGCCTCGGGAGTCACCGCGGCACAACCACGACTGATCGCACTGTCGCGCGACCTCTACGACCACCCCGAAATCGGCTGGGAGGAAGTCCGCTCTGCCGCGCGGGTCGCGGGAGAATTGTCCGATCACGGATTCGCCATCACCGAGGACTTCTGCGGACTCGAGACCGCCTTCACCGCGCACATCGGCAGCGGTGACCTACATATCGCACTGTGCGCCGAATATGACGCACTGCCCGGCCTCGGCCATGCCTGCGGCCATAACCTGATCTCCGCCATCACCGTGGGCGCAGCACTGGCCCTGGCACCCGTCGTCGACGATCTCGGCCTGACGCTCACGGTGATCGGCACCCCGGCCGAAGAAGGTGGCGGCGGCAAGATCGAACTGCTGGAACGCGGCGGATTCTCGGGACAGCACGCCGCGGCGATGGTCCATCCCGGACCGGTCGACGTCGCCCGGGCGGCCGCGTTCGCGGTCTCGCATAGTCATATCGAGTACACCGGCAGGGCGGCGCATGCCGCCGCCTACCCGGAACGGGGTGTCAACGCGGCCGACGCGTTCACCGTCGCCCAGGTCGCCATCGGTCTGCTACGCCAGCAGTTGCCGTCATCGGTACGGGTACACGGCATGATGACTCGCGGTGGAGAGGCGCCGAACTCCATTCCGCAGCACACCGAGGGACGCTGGTACGTCCGCGCGGAGACTCTGGCAGAACTGGCCGAGGTCGAGCCGCGGGTCACGCGCTGCTTCGAGGCCGGCGCGCTGGCCTCCGGTGCCGCTCTCACGGTCACTGCCGAGTCCAAGCCCTATGCGGAATTCCGCAATGACGACGACCTGCTGGCGTGCTACCAACGACGCGCAACCGCCGCCGGCCGGCACTTCAGCACCGGGCCGGACACCATGATGGCGCGGGCGTCCACCGATATGGGCAACGTCTCCCAGGTCATCCCCGCGATACATCCCTATATCGGTATCGACTCCCTGCCCGCGGTCAATCACCAACCCGAATTCGCTGCCGCCACCATCACGGGTGCGGCTGAGACGGCACTCACCCAGGGCGCACTCGCCCTTGCCGGGACGGTCGTCGATGCCGCTTCTCCGGGCACGATTCGGCACCGACTGTTGTCGCGGGCGGTCTGAACTGGGGTTTCTGGTCGTGTCGCGGTCCCGCGCAGCGCGTCCGGACTGATATTCTGATGGCCTAGATCTTGAATATGCCGTGCGGGTGACTTACCCCTGCTGCTCAAAGCAAGGGTGAGGTGTCATGTCGCGAGAGTTAACAGACCTTGAGTTGCTCAAGGAACTGGAACAAACCGCCGAGGACAATCTCAACCGCCATCTGTCCGCAACGACCGACTGGCATCCGCATGATTACGTGCCGTGGGATCGCGGCCGAAACTTCGCCGAACTCGGCGGCAAAGACTGGGATCCGGCGCAGTCACAACTCAGCGAAGTCGCCAAGGCGGCGATGATCACCAACCTGCTGACCGAGGACAACCTGCCGTCCTACCACCGGCAGGCCGCGGAGCACTTCTCTCTTGATGGCGCGTGGGGAACATGGGTTGGCCGCTGGACGGCCGAAGAAGGCCGGCACAGCATCGCCCTGCGCGACTATCTGGTCGTCACCCGCAGCGTCGATCCGGTCGCACTCGAGCAGGCCCGCATCGCCCATATGACCCATGGATTCGCGCCAACCGCCGAAGAGGAAGACCGTCACAAGACCGACTTCCTGCTGTCGATCGCCTACGTCTCGTTCCAGGAACTCGCGACCCGGGTCAGCCACCGCAACACCGGCAAGGCGTGCGGTGACCCGATCGCGGACCGGTTGCTTGCCCGCATCGCGGCAGACGAGAACCTGCACATGATCTTCTACCGGGATACCTGCGGCGCGGCGCTCGATCTCGTGCCCGACCAAGCGCTGGCAGCCATCGGCAGTGTGGTGGAGAACTTCCGGATGCCCGGTCAGGGCATGCCGAACTTCCGCCGCAACGGCGTGCTGATGGCCAAGCACGGGATCTACGATCCGCGTCAGCATCTCGAAGATGTCCTGACACCGGTCTTGCGTAAGTGGCGCATCTTCGACCGCACCGACTTCAGCGCCGTCGGCGAGCAACGCCGCGAACAACTCGCCGCCTACATGACCGACCTCGAGGGCCAGGTACTCAAGTTCGAAGAGCAGCGCGACCGGATGCTGGCCCGCGAGGAGCAGAAGCGGGAGCGTCAGGCATCTTGATCACCGCCGCCCCCCGCACCGCAGCACTGGCATGCCTGGCCGCCGTCGGCCTGACCGCATGCGCCACCAGCAGCACCGAGCCGGCCGCGCCAAGCAGTACCGTCGCCGCCTCGAGTTCCACAACCACCCCGATGGTCGGCGGCATGACCGAATGCACGAAGGACGCACTCGCCCAACCCGCAACCAACGCCGCCCAGTCCATGGGACCCGACAACGTCTACGCAATCAGTGATCTGCAGTGCGCCGACGGTTGGGCGGTGACCGGCGGTCTGCTTGCCAGCAAGGCCAACCCGGACATGGGCGCCCCGACCTCGTTCGTGTTCGAACAGGAAGGCCAGTTCTGGATTCCGAAGGACAAGGCCAAGGTGTGCGGCACCAACCCGACCACTACCACCGCTCCCGCCGATGCCCTGATCCCGGCTGCGCTGTTTCTGCCCGGGTGCGCCGCCGGCTAGCCGTTCTGCCAACCGCTGGAACAAATCATCCGCTCTGCGCGACTATTAGGTCATGGACTGCGCCACCGCTCGTGAGGCGCTGTCGGCTCGGATCGACGGGGAACGCGAACCCATCCCCGCCGCCCGTGTCGACGAGCACCTCGCCGACTGTGCGGCGTGCAGCGAGTGGCAGGTGGCGGCGGTCGAGCAGACCCAACTGATGCGGCGCCTGGCCGGGCGCTCCCACGTTGCCGCGGTGCGGGCATCCTCAGACACCCCGGCGCAGCGGTTCCAGCGGCCGTCGGTGTCCTGGCAGCGGTGGGCGCTGGGCGCGGTCGGCGCCGTCCAGGTGGCACTGGCGGTCGCCCAGGGCCTCGGCGCGAATCTGGGTGTACCGCACGCTGAGACAGCCGGCCATGTGCTCAATGAGTCGACGGCATGGTCGGCGGCCCTGGGGGTGGCGATGCTGGCCGCAGCGGCCCGGCCGGTGATGGCGGGTGGGTTGATGTGGGTACTCGCAAGCTTCATCGCCTTCCTGGCGCTATACGAAATCATCGATACCAACGCGGGCCGGGTTAGCATCGAACGCCCGCTGACACACCTTCCCCTCATCGCCGGGGCGCTACTTGCCCTGCTGGTGTGGCGCCGGGATCGTCCAGGTGGTGATCCTCAGCCCGATCACGCGGCGATGGCTACCACTGATGACGCTGTCTTGGCCGATATTGTGTTGCCGGAGAACGCTTCTCGCGGCCGCCGGCGCGGGCATCTGCGCTCCACCGATGGTTCCGCGGCCTGAGCATTAGAGCATCACGCCGAACATGATGGCCATCCCGGCCGCCATCGCGAGTTGGCACAGGATGCCCAGAGTCTGATCCGATTCGGACGGCTGCAGACGCGCGGTGATCAAGCGATACAGCCAGAACGCGGTCGCCACGCCGAATCCGATGGTGCATACCCAGTTCAGCGTCCCGACCCAGTCCAGAGAATCCGAACCACCATGCCCGCCCGCACCGGAGTGCCCCGCATGCCCGGCATGTCCCGAGGAAGTCTGCATATCGGGCATCCCCGGCATGCCTGGCATCCCGGGCATATCCATCCCGGGCATCCCGGCCATCGAGTCCGACTCCCCCGACCTCAGCTTCAACCCGCCCATCGCCGCATACATCCACGACATCGCCAGCATCATCAGTGCGTGGTAGCCGTTCGCCACCCGGTGGCCGGCGGAGCGCACCGTGATGACGGCGAACCACAGCGCAGCCACAAAGAAAAAGATCATCGGTGCACGAGTAGGAAGTTCCGCGCCGCGCGGCCAGGCCATCACCGCCATCGCGATCGCCATAACGGCGTGCAGCGAGTTGCCGATGACATTCACACCCGAATGACGGTTGGCCACGATCGTCTGCACACAGACCCCCGCGCTGAAGACGAACAGCAGCGTGACGACCCACCGCAGGGCCACGTCCTGAATCATCTCGCCACTCCGGTGTCCTGTAGACGTCGTGTCACGGTCATTTAGTCGGGTCCCAAGCGAGGAAAGTTCCCGCCCGGGCCGTCCCGCAGCTTAGGCGCTTAGACTCACCGCCCATGGCCCCGCCACGATCCGCAGTCTCCCGGTTGAGGTGGACGAGCCGGCTACTGCTGGCTGGATACGCCGTCCTGGCGGCCGCCGTTGCGGGGTACGCGCTCACTTTTGCAACCGCTGCGCCTTCGACAGCCTTCGTGCAGGCGCTCGGGAGTTTCACCGCCTCCCTCGCAGGTGCAGTCTGCCTGGGTGGTGTGGTGCTGATCCTCATCACCGCGCGACCGGACGATCGTGGTGTCATCGACGCCCCCGCATTCCGTGTGCACCGGGTGGTCGAGCGGATATCCGTGGTGTGGTTGGTGACGGCATTGGCGATGGTAGTCGTCCAGATTGCCGCCGACGCCGGCCTCGCACTGCCGCTGTTGTTCAGCGGCGACCGAATCGGCTCTATCGGCAATGCGCTGGGCGCCTCGCCGTACGCTCGCGCATGGGTGATGGTCGCCATCTGCGCAGCGGTGACCGCGCTGAGTTTGCGGCTCACCCTGCGTTGGGATTGGCATGTGCCGCTGTTGATTCCCACGATCATCGGCGTGGTGGCATTCCCGGTCAACGGCAACGCCGGCTACGGGCCAGATCATGATTACGCCACGAGTTCGGTCATTGTGTTCACGGTTGCGATCTCGGTGTTGACCGGACTGAAAGTAACTTCGGCATTGGC
>JBMOKE010000097.1:0-8814 GCA_049315425.1 Mycobacterium sp.
CAGATCCACGTCATATCGCGACGCTGCTGCACCGGCAGCTTCTTGCCGCGCTCGGCGACCTCGGTCATCTTCTGGGTGGCGTACAGGCCCGCCTCGATGCGCTTGGCCAGTTCCACCTCTTCCTCGGCATTGAGCAGAGCGACCTTGCCGATCTGCTTGAGGTAGGCACGTACCGAGTCCGCCGACGCGGTGAGTTCGGCGTCCTTGCGGGCCTGACGCAGGGCCTCGGACTCCTCTTCGTCCCAGACGAAGTCACCGGAAGCCTTGTCCTTATCGGACGGCTCAGGGACGTCCTCATCGTCGCCGTCCGTCGCGGGGGCAGGCGTAACGACGGCGACAATGACGCCGTCGACCCCATCCTCCTCAACGGTGACTGCTTCGAGTTCTGCGAGTCCGATTTCCTCGGCGACGTCGAGATCGGGCTCGGCGGTCAGGTCGAGGTCGTCGACAAGAAGTTCCGGTGTGCCCTCGGCCGATTTGACCGTCTTCTTGGTGCCGCCGCGAGTGGGCTTCGCCGGCTCCGGTTTGGCAACCGCTTTGGCCGGAGTTGCCTTCACCGCGGCTCTGGCGGCGGTGGTTTTAGCGGCGGTGGTTTTAGCGGCGGTGGTTTTAGCGACGGTGGCCTTAGCGGGAACGGCTTTGGCCGCTTTGGCGGCTTTGACAGGCGCAGCCTTGGCCTTGGTCGGTAGGGCCCTGACAGCCTTGGCCTTGGTCGCTGGGGCCTTGGCAGCTCTCGCGGGTGTGGCCTTGGTTGCTTTGGTGGCCCTGGCCGGTGTGGCCTTGGTCGCTTTCTTTACGGGTGTGGCTTTGACGGCCTTCTTGGCCGGTGCTGCTTTGGTGGCTTTCTTCGCCGGTGCTGCTTTGGTAGCCCTCACCGGTGCGGCCTTGGCAGCCTTGGTGGCCACGGCTTTGGTGGCTCTCGCTGGCACGGCTTTGGCGGCCCTGGAGGTCTTGGCCGGTGCCTGCTTGGTGGCTTTCTTCGCTGGTCTGGAGCTTGCCACTGCCTTCTTTGCGGGGGTCTTGGTAGCGGTGCGCTTCACCGGCTTCTTGGTTGCCGGGCCTGCTTTTGTCGCTGCCACTCGCACCCTTTCAGTCTTGGTGGCCTTCGGCGGGCACGGATGCACCGCACCGAAAGCGTCGTCTATGGGGAATATCGGCGTGATCTCGTAGTGGATGCTCGCCGCTGTCCGGTAGGCGACCGCCGAGAACCATTGTAACTACTAGCTGGGGGTGCGCTGTACAGGCGAGGGGCAGACTAGGTGATCAGGTCGGCTTGGCTGGCCATCGCGGCGCCCACGATGCCGGCCTCATTCTGCAGTTCGGCCCCCACGACCTTGGTCCGGTTCCGCAGCATCGGGATCCACCGGTCAGCCTTCTTGCTGATACCACCTCCGGCGATGAAGAGGTCCGGCCAGATGGCGTTCTCGATGGCAACCAGCACCCTGGTCACCTCTTCAGTCCAGCGTTGGTAATTCCATTCCTTGCGTTCCTTGACCGACGATGCTGCGCGGTGCTCGGCTTCCTTACCGCCCACCTCGATGTGGCCAAATTCTGTGTTAGGCAACAGAACTCCGTTGTAGAGCACCGCAGAGCCGATGCCGGTGCCGAAGGTCAGCAGCACGATAAGACCCTTCACGCCGCGTCCGGCGCCGTAGCGCGCCTCGGCCAGTCCGGCGGCATCGGCATCGTTGAGGACCGTCACCTTTCGGTCGCCCAGCGCCGAACTCATCTGCTCGGCGACGTTGGTGCCGATCCAGGATTTGTCGACGTTGGCGGCGGTCATCACGACGCCGTCGACGACCACGCCCGGGTAGGTCACACCCACCGGACCGGTCCAGCCGAAGTGGTCCACCACCTCGGCGACCGCTTTGGTCACCGCTTTCGGCGTGGCCGGTTGAGGGGTGTCCAGCCGGAAACGCTCGCCAACGAGCTGACCGGTGTCCAGATCGACGACGGCGCCCTTGACCCCGCTTCCGCCTACATCCACGCCGAGGGCATGGTGTGCTGCGCTCGGTTCGGTCGGGCTCATTGCTGCTCCTTTTCGCGGCGGGCGGATCGACCGCCACAAACACTAGTGGTTGCGCGGCCCTCCGAAGCGGGATTGTGTTGCGATAGCAGAGTGCCCGATACCTTGCCGGAGGAGTTGCGCGCCGTGGCCGAGCAGGTGGCGGCTGAGGCCGCCGCGTTCGTCCGCCGCAGACGCACGGAGATCTTCGGCCTGCCGACCGGCCCTGGCGCAGCACAGGTGCGTACCAAGAGCAGCCCCACCGACCCGGTCACCATTGTCGATACCGAAACCGAGCAGCTGATCCGGCATCGGCTTGCTGAGCTGCGCCCCGGTGAGCCGATTCTCGGTGAGGAAGGCGGTGGTGAGGCGGCGGATAGCAGCACCGTGAAGTGGGTGGTGGATCCCATCGACGGCACGGTGAACTTCATCTACGGCATCCCCGCCTACTCGGTGTCGATCGCCGCCCAACTCGACGGGCGGTCTTTAGCCGGCGCGGTCGCCGATGTCGTCAGTGGCGATATCTACTCCGCTGGGATCGGCCTCGGCGCGCACGTGCTTGCCGACGGAGTCCGTGGCCCGCTCCGGTGCAGTGAGGTCGACGATCTTTCGATGGCGTTGCTGGGAACGGGATTTGGCTACGAGCCGAACCGGCGCGCCGCGCAGGCGGCGCTGCTGGCCCAGATGCTGCCGGTCATCCGTGACGTTCGGCGAATCGGTTCAGCCGCACTGGATCTGTGCATGGTGGCCGCCGGACGGCTCGACGCTCAGTATGAGCATGGCCTCAGCGTGTGGGACTGGGCGGCCGGGGCACTCATCGCCGCTGAGGCCGGCGCGGTACTGGTGCTGCCCGAGCCTGATGAACCAGGCACCGCGGGCTGCCTGGTGTTGGTCGCTGCGCCCGGGGTGGCAGCGCAACTGATCGCGGCGCTCGACGGTTTCTCTGGGCTGCGTCCGCTGCCGTGAGCGGCTCAGCAGGTGCCGTTGTGGATCTTTGTCAGTAACGCCGAGTCGGCCGGCTCGCTGGCACCGGGCCGCAGACCGGATAGCACCGCGGCAATGTCGTCGCTGCTGGCCAGTGAGGTGAAGTTGGCCCCGATGACCAGATCCACCGAGTTGTCCCTGCGGTCGTCCTGGTGGAGCTCGACGCACGGGGCCACCAGCCACGCCGCCGCCGCACCGGGCCTGCCGGCCGGGCCGAAGCGGATCTGGCCCTGACAGGACAACCTGGTGCCGGCATAGATCGGGTCATTGGCGGCGGCCGGGGCCGCGAAACCCAGGTCCCGCAGCGAGCCGGCGACATCACCGGCCTGCCCGCCCTGACCGCTGGCGTTGAGGACCCGAATATTCGTCTCGGCCAATTTGGCCGGTGCGACGTCGACCATGGATGAACCCGATATGCGGTCGCCCAGTTTGGGTGCCGCCGGGTCGGTTGGGATCGGCGGGGCGTTGCAGGACGCGGCCTCACCCACGGTGACCGGGCGGGTCAAGGCGAAGGCCCACACCAGGGCGGTGAGTGCGAAGAGTGTGACCACGGAAATGATCCAGGGACGGTAGTTGCGCCGACGGAACGGCCTTCCGTCCTTGTCGTAGGCGGAACCCTCGGTGATTTGAGCGACCACGTGTTGCACTGTAAAGCCAGCACGTCGGTGCCGGTACCCTGGAGTCCGCCGAGGGCACCGGTCGCCGAAAATCAATGAATGTGACGCAAATCACACCATGACTTGCCGGTTGGCGGGATGAATCGTTTGGCGCAAGCGTTCGACGCTGGTACAAAGCCAGGTGTTCGACGAGGGGATTGACGATGGCTACTGATTACGACGCTCCACGGCGTACGGAGACCGACGAGGCGTCCGAAGATTCGCTGGAGGAGCTCACGGCGCGCCGCAATGAGGCGCAGTCTGCGGTCGTCGACGTCGACGAGACCGAGTCCGCCGAGTCCTTTGAGCTGCCCGGTGCGGATCTCTCCGGCGAGGAGCTGTCGGTCCGGGTCATTCCCAAGCAGGCCGATGAGTTCACCTGCTCCAGCTGTTTTCTCGTGCACCACCGCAGCCGCCTGGCCAGCGAGAAGAAGGGCGTCATGATCTGCACCGACTGCGCGCTCTAGTCAGCTTCGCAGCGCCGCCAGCAGCCGATCCGGGTGGCGGCAACTCACCAGCCAGTAGGGCGTCGGATCATCCGCGTCGTCAAGAACGACCAGGGCCAGCGGGCCCACCCAGGTCCGATGCAGGACGTAGGCCGCCGGATCCAGCTGGCGTCCGAGTGCGGCGGACTTGGCGCTGCGGGGGATTGCCGCAGCGCGCCTCACCACCGACGCCGGTAGGTGAGCCTGACCGGCCCACAGTTCTGCGGTGGCTCCGTCAGAGCTGACCCGCACCTCGGTGCGGCTCAGCCATAACAGGACACCCGCGGCCGCGACGGCCAACACCGCATACGGCAGCCAGTCAGGCAGGGTGCGCACGCCCATGTTGACCTCTTTGGCCAGCACCGCCGATGCGCCCAAGCCGACCGGCCACCACCACCAGGGCACCCACAGTCGTTCGCGATAGCGCACGGTTTGCGAGGTCACACGCGAACCGGCCACGTGACCAAGGGTAGTCTTTGCCATCGTGTCCACCAGTCTTGCGGTGGTTCGCCTCGACCGCGATCTTCCGATGCCCGCACGCGCCCACGACGGCGACGCCGGTATCGATCTGTTCAGCGCCGAGGACATCGAACTCGCGCCCGGGCAGCGGGCACTGGCGCCCACCGGGATTGCGGTGGCCATTCCGCACGGCATGGTGGGCCTGATCCACCCGCGCTCCGGTCTGGCTGCGCGCGTGGGACTTTCGATCGTCAATAGTCCGGGCACCGTCGACGCGGGATACCGCGGCGAGATCAAAGTGTCATTGATCAATCTCGACCCGGCCGCGCCGATCGCGATTCGGCGCGGCGACCGGATTGCCCAACTGCTGGTTCAGCGGGTCGAGTTACCAGAGCTGGTCGAAGTGGCTTCGTTCGACGAGGCCGGACTGGCTGATACCACCCGTGGCCAGGGCGGCCACGGTTCCTCCGGCGGACATGCGAGTTTGTGATGGCATTCGGTAGACGTAAGCAGGACCGGGATAAAGGTGCGGTCGACGAGACCGTTGAGAAGGCCGACGAGGGGTCCGATGCGGGGACCAACGAGGGAGAGGGCGACGGGGGAGAGGCACACGGGGGGGCCGTCGATTCCTCCATCGATGACGTCTCGGTTGACGCGGTGGCGAGCTTCGAGCCGGCCGGTGATGACGTCGGCCCCTTCGATATCGAGGATTTCGACAACCCGGCGGATGCTGGGCTGGCACGACTGGATCTGGGATCGGTCCTGGTTCCGATGCCGCCCGGCGGGCAGGTTCAGGTCGAGCTCAACCAGATGGGCGTCCCGAGCGCGATCTGGGTGGTGACCCCCAACGGTCGGTTCACCATCGCCGCCTACGCAGCCCCGAAGTCGCCCGGCCTCTGGCGCGAGGTTGCCGGCGAGTTGGCCGACGCGTTGCGCAACGACAACGCAGTGGTCTCCATTCAAGACGGGCCCTGGGGCCGTGAGGTGGTCGGAACCGGCGCCGGTGTGGTCCGCTTCATCGGAGTGGACGGTTACCGCTGGATGATCCGTTGCGTAGTCAACGGATCCCCGGAGTCGATTGACGCCCTCGCGATCGAGGCGCGGGAAGCATTGGCGGACACCGTTATTCGGCGCGATGACACCCCGCTGCCGGTGCGCACCCCGCTTCCGGTGCAGCTGCCGGAAGAACTGGCTGCCCAGCTCAACGCCGCTGCCGTCCAGCAAGCCCAGCAGGCTCAGCAGGCCCAGCAGGCGATGTTCGCCGCGCAGCAGGCCATGCTTGTCCAACAGCAGCTCCAGCAGCAGCAGGCGTCACAGGAGCCGCAGCAATCGGCCGAACCGCAGGGCGGTACCGATTCGGACATGGAGCAGCTGCGGAGCACCGGCGGCTGACAGCGCAATCTCGCTCAGCCGGTCGCCTGTAGCGCCGCAAGGCCCGCGGCGCCGAGCGCCGCGGGGTTCGGTCCGAACTGCTCCAGGGTGACTGTGCGCAGCGCAGCGTGTGGCGCACAGGACGCCCACTCCCGGGCCACCTCGATCGGGTGGATCGGGTCATCGGATGCCGCCACCACGCCCATCGGTGTGACCAGCCGGGTCAGATCGGCCGCGGTCGGCCCCAGGTAGGCCGCGGCCTCGTCCATCGCCTCGGGCAGCGACGGCCACTGTCGACGCCAGGAGCGGGCTAACTCATCGGCCAGCCAGGGTGGACTCGACGCCCTCATGGCCGCGGTGGTGGCGTCCAGTCCGTCGCGTCGCAGCAGGGCAGCCGTGTGCCGGGCGAACAGTGCCGCCGGTGCGGCGTCGGGCGCTCCGGTCCATGGCGGTAGCACCGCAAGGATTGCGACGACGCGCGCCGGATTCTCCAGCGCCCACCTGGTTGCAATGGCCGCGCCGATCGACACTCCGCCAACGGCGATCGGCCCTGCCAGCGATGCCTCATCCAGCGCCTTTCGGTAGCTGTGGATGAGGTCGTCGGCTCGGGGGGGCACTGCCACCACGACCGCACCCGCTTGCCGCAGGGGCGCTGTGAAGACGCGGCGCAGGTAATCGTCATCCGAGCCCGTCCCGGGGAGCAGGACCGTCACCACGTCGCGCAGGTTGATCGCCACCCCACGATCGTGCCTGCGGCCGGTTACCGAGCCGTTCCCGGGTGTGCCTCGTGGCGCCGACGAACCAAGAGGACTACGGTTGCTGGGGCAGTGTGATCCAACAACAGGAGCGACCATGGCTGCGGCCGAAGGTTTTGTACGCCGTCTCACTCGCCGGCTGCTGGAGAGCCCCGAAGTGCGCGACGCTGAGGAACTCAGCGGGGAGGCCGCCAGTATCGGCGCCCAGCGCGCCATCGACTGTCATCGCGGCCAGGAGGTCACCATGGTCGGCACGCTGCGCAGCGTGGAGACCAATGCCAAGGGCTGCTCGGGAGGTGTGCGGGCTGAGTTGTTCGACGGCACGGATACCGTGATGTTGGTCTGGATGGGTCAGCGCCGCATTCCCGGGATCGACAGCGGCCGTATGCTCCGGGTGCACGGCCGGCTGGGCATGCTGGAGAACGGCAGCAAGGCGATCTACAACCCGCACTACGAAATTCAGCGTTGAGGAAATTCAGCGTTGAGCCCGACCGAATCGCCGTTATGACCGACACCCGCCGTACCCCCGGTCAAGCCATTCTCGCTCAAATGGGCGGCGTCAGCGGTCTGATCTACTCGGCGTTGCCGGTAGTGGTCCTGGTTCCGGTGTCCACCGCCTTCGGCTTGCTGCCCGCCATCTGCGCGGCCCTCGGCGTCGCCCTCGCAATTCTGCTCTGGCGTCTGGTCCGGCGCGACTCCGTGCGGCCGGCGCTCGCCGGTTTCCTGGGCGTCGGGGTGAGTGCGCTGATCGCCTGGGTGGTCGGCGCGTCCAAGGGTTATTTTTTGCTGGGAATCTGGACTTCGCTGTTTTGGGCGGCGGTGTTCACGTTATCGGTGGTGATCCGCCGGCCGATCGTGGGCTATGTCTGGAGTTGGGTCAATGGCCACGACCGCAGTTGGCGCCAGTCGCGCCGGGCCGTGCTGGCCTTTGACGGTGCCACGATGACGTGGGTCGTGGTGTTCGGCGCTCGATTTGTCGTGCAACACCACCTCTACGACGCCGACCAGACCGGGTGGCTCGGGGTCGCGCGCATCGCGATGGGCTTGCCTCTGGCCGCAGTCGGCGCCCTGGTCACCTACTTGGCGATCCGTGCCGCCCAGCGAGCGTTGCACGCCACCCACGCGGCCACCAGCGCGCCGTCGGACGTCGAACACGAGCCGACCCGGGACTGAACCCCGAGGGGGCCCGCCATCGTGCGGCTAATCGTCCAGGCTGGCCAGCAGAGTGCGGAGATCGCCCTCGACCTCGGGGGCCGCGACGAACAATAACTCGTCGCCACCCTCGAGGGGCTCGTCCGGTTCCGGCACGATGACGCGCTGACCGCGCAGGATCGTCACCAATGCCACATCGCGAGGCAGGGCCAGCTTGCGGACCGGGCGGCCACCCCACGGGGTGTCGTCGGGCAGTGTGATCTCCACCAGGTTGGCGTGGCCATGACGGAACTCCATCAACCGCACCAGATCACCCACGGCGAACGCCTCTTCGACAAGTGAGGCGAGCATCCGGGGAGTCGACACCGCGACATCCACGCCCCACGCGTCGTCGAAAAGCCACTCGTTGCGCGGATCGTTGACGCGCGCCACCACCCGCGCTACCGCAAACTCGGTTTTGGCCAGCAGCGAGAGCACCACATTCGCCTTGTCATCGCCGGTCGCGGCGATCACCACGTCGAACTCCTCGAGGTGTACCTCTTCCAGCAGGGTCAGCTCGCAGGCGTCGCCGAGGCGCCAATGCACGGCCGGGATCGCGTCGATGTCGACGTGATTGGCATTCCGCTCGATGAGCGTCACGTCGTGGGAGTTCTCCACCAGTTCCCGGGCGATTGAACGTCCGACGGCGCCCGCGCCTGCGATGGCGACCTTCATTCCCCGACCCCTTCCGCGGGTGGCTGCGCGGCGATCGCCAGCGCCTCCGCGGCGTGCCCGGACACCGCCGCGAGGTAGACCTGGTCACCGGCTTGAATCACAGTTTTGGGTTCGGGCAGCACCCCGGTGCCGAAGCGGATCAGAAACGCCACCCGCGCCCTGGTGACCTCCTCCAGGGAGGTCACCCGATGGCCCATCCACGAATCGTGCAGGGTCACCTCGATGACCGCGAC
>JBMOKE010000333.1:0-1979 GCA_049315425.1 Mycobacterium sp.
GACGCGCTGATCGCCGAGATCGAGAAGGACGCCGAGGGGCCCGACGCGACCTAGGGCTACCGTCGCAGCCGGTGCGACCGCTTCCACTACACGACAACCGTCAGGGTGTGGTCGGCTTCAACGGGGCGGTGAAGGCTTGGTAGACGGATTGGCCCTGATCCAGCGTTCGGTTCGGGTCGGGATCCGGAGTGTCGAAGTTGACGCCCTTGAGGATCCAGGTGGTGTTGGCGATCGTCGCGGTGAAGTCGCCGGTGACCCGCTTGATCGGATCTTTGACTCTCAGGACGCCCCACTCGCCGGGCTGCACCTTGATTCCGACCGCGTACTGATAGCTCTGTGAGGTGGTCCAAGTCTGTGTTGTCTCTTTGGTGACACCCGCTTCGACGATCTTGAACAGGCTGAGTTTCGCGTTCTCGGCAACCTTGAGGCTGGTTTGTGTCGACTCTGTTTGATTACGCGTCAGGGTCAGCGTGGACTCCGATGAGCTTGCGTTCTGCAGGGCCGGCGTAGCGAACTTCCAGTCGGTCTGAATCTGGGCGAATTCCGCGGGCTTGAACACACACGTCGCCGAGGAGTTCTGATTGCACAGCCCCTCAAGCACGCGGGCGATGCGATCGGCATCCGAACCAGCCGACAGGGTCCTGACCGTCCCCGGGGGATCGACCATGCGCACGATTGAGTTGTCGAGCGCGTTGAACCCGTTGTCCATGGTCCAGCCGATGTCCTGGCCCTTGCCATTCACGCAGTAGCCGAAACACCTCGCGTTGTAGTCCGTGAGCAAGCTCTGCGAGATCCGGACGGTCCAACTGTCGCCGGACTGCTGGAAGGTGGCGCAGGAAATATCGCTGCACGCCTCCATGTCCCATTGGGTGACGTAGGCGTAGAACGCCCACTTGGTCAGCTCGACGTGATAGGTGTCGCCGGGTCGCAGGACCGTGCCGACACCTCGGGCGTCCACCGAGTCCTCGTAACCGGGTTCCTTCAGGATCTGCGCCACATACACACTTGTGCCGGTCAGGTTCGTGATGTCGTAGCCACGGGTGAGCAGAACGGGAGGGCCGGGGTTGATGTCAACCGCCACCGCCACGGTGCGCGGGGTGAAGGGCTCGAGCAGATTGAACCCACCCGCGGTGACCTCGGCGGTGAAGCTGTCCGTACCGGTGAAGTCCGGTCCGGGCGTGTAGGTATAGGTGCCATCCGAGAGCAGTTGGACTGTTCCCAACTCGGGGGCTTGGGTGAGTTGCATGCTCACCGCGGCGCCTCCCGGCTGGATGTACTTCAGCGCTCCCAGAATCGGATCGCCCGGGTTCCACGACGTGTACTGGACGGGCTTGACGGTGGGAGCCGGGCTGAACAGGGTGCGCTGCACTTCGGTCAACGTGTTTCCCAGTGCTGCGGCTAGCGGATTGTCCATCTGATTAAGCCAGCTCCGGGTTGAGCCGAACCAGTTGGTAACCGCGATGGTCGCCTCGCTCGGCGCCGGCGTCACTACCGAATTCGGGGCGGCTGTCACTGCGGCCGTGGGGACCGGCGATATCGTCGCTTGGCGGGAGGACCGTGATCCGGCGGCGGACGGAACCACCGATTGCCGGGAAGGCACCGAGCGAGCCGCAGCACTCGCCGGTGCCACTGACCGCGGTGCCTCACGCACCGCCCGCGCTGTCCGCGACGGGGCACTCGAGGGGCGGCTCGACTTCACGGCGGTGGCGCTCGAGGCGGCCGCGGGCCTCGCCGAGGACGATGTAGCCGACGCGGAGGTGTCGTCGGCGTGGGCGGTGCCGGCGCCGGCCAGCGCTAGTCCCACACCCAGCGCGCCAGCCCCCAGCCACGCATAGGGCTGCCGACGGAACGTATTGCGTTGTGCACCTGACGTTTTCACCATAATTGCCCCCGGTCAAAGACGATTATCGACGTTTCGGATGATGATATTCACGTCGATGGCCAGAGGGGATCCCAACAGTTGAACTCTGGGTTGCGAG
>JBMOKE010000334.1:0-1968 GCA_049315425.1 Mycobacterium sp.
CGGGTAACGATCCGCCGGCCGCGATGAGGTACTGCGTTACTGGCGATGCCCTGGTGAGCTTGCCCGACGGCGCGACGACGCGCATCGACGAGATAGTCCCGGGCGCCCAACCAGGCACCGACAATGCCATCGAGCTCAAGGTGCTTGATCGCCATGGAAATCCTGTGCTGGCCAACCGGCTTTTTCATTCGGGCAGCCATCGGACCCGCACGGTCCGAACCATCGAGGGCTTCGAAGTTACCGGGACCGACAACCATCCGTTGCTCTGCCTGGTGGACCTGGCGGGTATCCCTACCCTGCTGTGGAAGCTGATGGCCGAGATCAACCCCGGCGATGTGGCAGTGATGCGCGCCGGGCGTCCAGCCCGCGATATCGAAGGGCGGCCTTCATGGCCTACAGGGCCCACGGCCGACGAGGTTCCCGGTCTTGTGCGGTTCATGTCCGTCCATGGTGATGAAGACGACGCGAAAAAGATCGCTGCAGATCTCACCGACGGCAGGTTCCACTACGCGCGCGTCGCGTCAATCACTGACGCCGGCATTCAGCCGGTTTATAGCATTCGCGTTGACACCGACGACCACTCCTTCATCACCAACGGCTTCGTCAGCCATAATACCGAAGCCCGGCTCACCCCGTTGGCTATGGAGATGCTGCGCGAAATCGACGAGGAGACAGTCGATTTCATCCCGAACTATGACGGCCGGGTGCAGGAACCGACAGTTCTTCCAAGCCGGTTCCCCAACCTGTTGGCCAACGGCTCCGGTGGCATCGCGGTGGGAATGGCCACCAATATGCCGCCGCACAACCTGCGCGAGCTGTCGGAGGCGGTCTACTGGTGCCTGGACAACTTCGAAGCCGACGAGGAATCCACCCTCGCGGCGATGATCGAACGGATCAAGGGCCCGGACTTTCCCACTTCAGGACTGATCGTCGGGACCCAGGGCATCCTTGACGCCTACACCACCGGCCGCGGTTCGATCCGCATGCGCGGTGTGGTGACCGTCGAGGAGGACTCGCGGGGCCGGACCTCGATCGTCATCACCGAGTTGCCCTACCAGGTCAACCACGACAACTTCATCACCTCGATCGCCGATCAGGTCCGCGACGGCAGGATGAGCGGGATATCCAATATCGAGGACCAGTCCAGTGACCGGGTGGGCCTGCGGATCGTCGTGGAAATCAAGCGCGATGCAGTGGCCAAGGTCGTGCTGAACAACCTTTACAAGCACACCCAACTGCAGACCAGTTTCGGTGCCAACATGCTGGCCATCGTCGATGGCGTCCCGCGCACCCTGCGGCTGGATCAGCTGATCCGCTACTACGTTGAGCACCAACTCGACGTCATCGCACGCCGCACCACCTACCGGTTGCGCAAGGCCAACGAGCGGGCACATATTCTGCGCGGCTTGGTCAAAGCCCTCGACGCACTTGACGAGGTGATCGCACTCATCCGGGCTTCGGAGACCGTTGATGTCGCCCGCACCGGTCTGATCGGCCTACTCGACATCGACGATATCCAGGCCCAGGCCATCCTCGATATGCAGCTGCGTCGGCTGGCCGCACTGGAACGTCAGCGGATCGTCGAAGACCTGGCCAAGATCGAAACCGAGATCGCTGACCTCGAAGACATCCTCGCCAAGCCCGAGCGCCAGCGCGGGATCGTTCGTGACGAACTCGCCGAGATCGCCGAGAAGTACGGCGACGACCGCCGCACCCGGATCGTGGCGGCCGAGGGCGACGTTTCCGATGAGGATCTGATCGCCCGCGAGGACATTGTCGTCACGATCACCGAGACCGGTTACGCCAAGCGCACCAAGACTGATCTCTACCGCAGCCAGAAGCGGGGCGGCAAAGGCGTGCAGGGTGCGACGCTCAAGCAGGACGACATCGTGCGGCATTTCTTCGTCTGCTCGACCCACGACTGGATCCTGTTCTTCACCACGCAGGGCCGGGTGTATCGCGCCAAGG
>JBMOKE010000335.1:0-1961 GCA_049315425.1 Mycobacterium sp.
GCGGCCGCACGCGCTGCCACCACGGACGGCGCGGCAACCGAAGACGCCTTCACAGCACTGGCCGGAGCCGGCGCCTGAATCCCAAGCTGGCTGGTGACGTAGGAAATCACGCCCGGCAGGCCGGTGGCCGAACCGTTGTACCCGCTGAAGTAGGCGGTGGCGAGCAGACCGTTACCAATCGCGACCGGACCCAGGTTGATCCGCGGGGTCAGCGAGGTCAGGCCCAGCACGACGCCTTGGAGGAGATTGGTCGGGGTGGTGCCGAGCTGGCTGGTGACATAGGCGACAACCCCCGGGACGCCCACGGCCGAACCGTTGTAACCGGTGTAGTAGGCGTTGGCCAGCAAGGAGTTACCAACCGCGACCGGGCCGAGGTTGAACACCGGGATTCCTGCCGTCACGGCAAGAACCTGCGCCTGGTTGTTGTCGAGGAAGTTGGTGATGAAACCGCCGAACCCGCCGAACCCGCCACCGCGATGGTGATCTTCGCCGTCGCCGTCGTCATCGCTCTGGTACGCGACGCTGGGATCGACGTAGTAGTCATCATCATCGCTCTGGTACGCGACGCTGGGATCGACGTAGTAGTCATCATCGCCGGAGTCCTCCGACTCCCAATACGACACCAGCTGGACGGCCGTAGTCAACGAGGTGACACCGGTCGCCGAGACATCGTTGTTGACGTCGATCGTGGGCGTGGCGACGAAGAGCGCGCCGGCGGCGACCAAAGCCGCTCCGGTCACCGCGAACGGCCTAGTGCTGTTGGTCATGATGGATTCCCTCCCGTTGCGTTCGCGGCAGACGCCAGCGAACTAAGTGTTTCGTAGTATAAGACTGAGACAGACGTAAGAGACATTAATCCGCGAGTTTGCTCGATGCAAGTCCTGACGAGGTATTCGTGTTGCCAGCGGCCCCGGTGATGCTTGCCTGGTCACCGACCAGATCCCAAGAGCCCAGCGAGGGCGGTCAAAGCACCGCAGCGCTCTCTTAACTGTAGTAATTTTGGTCATGTGACTAGAAACGTCTGGATACTCGGTGGCTACCAGAGTGACTTCGCCCGCAACTTCACCCGCGAGGGCGGTGATTTCGCCGACCTGACCCGCGAAATCGTCGATCAGACCCTGGCCGCAGCCATGATCGATGCCGCCGATATCGACGTCGTGCACGTCGCCAACGCCTTCGGAGAGATGTTCGCCCAGCAGGGGCACCTGGGGGCCATGCCCGCGACCGTCTGCGAGGGGCTCTGGAGCACCCCGGCAACTCGACATGAGGCCGCCTGCGCGTCCGGCAGCGTTGCTGCGCTGGCCGCGATCGCCGACTTGCGCGCTGGCAATTACCGGACCGCCCTGGTCATTGGATTGGAGCTGGAGAAGACGGTGCCCGGCGACACCGCGGCCCAGCATCTGGGCGCAGCCGCCTGGACGGGCCATGAGGGTGCGGACGCCAAGTTCCTGTGGCCGGCGATGTTCGCCGAGGTCGCCGACGAATATGACCGGCGATTCGGTATCGATGACGCACACTTGCACGCGATCGCCGCGATCAATCTCGCCAACGCGCGGCGCAACCCCAATGCCCAGACCCGCGACTGGCAGGTGCCCGATCTGGTGGCCAGTGGTTCCGACGAGACGGTGAACCCGACCATCGAGGGCCGGATCCGCCGGTTTGACTGCAGCCAGATGACCGATGGCGGTGCTGGCGTCGTCCTGGTCGGCGATGAATTCCTGGCCGAACACCCCGGGGTTCGACCGATCGGACTGATCGAAGGCTGGGGACACCGCACAGTGGGTCTGGGCCTGCGCCAGAAACTCGACCGCGACGCCGACAATCCTTACGTGGCGCCGCATGTGCGCGCCGCCGTGCACGATGCGTTCGGCAGGGCACGGGTGAATCTCGATGATCTCGACGGCTTCGAGGTGCACGACTGCTTCACCCCCAGCGAGTACCTGGCGATCGACCACATCGGA
>JBMOKE010000336.1:0-1954 GCA_049315425.1 Mycobacterium sp.
CCTGCTTTTGGCCCTGCCCGGAGGGCACGCTGATCACCGTGCCGGGGGCGTCGAGTAACAACAGTTTGGCCGTTCCCGAGGTAGTTGAGCCGCTGGTTTCGCAGTTATCAATTTTGCCATTGCAGCCCCAGTTCGTGGCGAAGGGCTCGAGGTCGAAATAGGTGAAAAACCGCTGCGTCGGGCCTGTTGTCCGGGTCAGTTCAAGGGTCGATCGGTTATTGACGAATGCGTACTGCGCGAGCGTGACGCTGGTCGACTCGCCCGGCTGAAGGATGGTTCCGATTGGGGCTACATTTTCAACATCCCGGGTGGCGCTGAATCCCGTAAGCTCCAGAGTGGATCCGGTGAGGTTCTGAATGGTCAATGAACGGGTGATAGCCGCGCCGGCACTGTTCACGTCCGGTAGACCCGCGGGGGTTTCCAATCCGACGACAGTCACGTTGGCCGGAGCCGACCGCCAGTTGCCGGACGGATCGAGGATGTTGAATCCGCCGTCGTTGACGGTCACGGTGAAGGTGTCGTACCCGGAGAAGTCATCTCCCGGGGTGTAGATGTAGCTTCCGTCAGGGCTGATCTGCACGGTGCCGGCCGGCTCCCGATATATTCCGCTGATCACGCCCTCTTGCGGAATCCTGGTCAGGGTGTAGCTCAGGGTGTCGCCTTCGGGGTCGACGGCGCCGAGGGTGCCAAGGATCTGGCCGTTCACCAAGGTCTTGATCTGCATCGGTTCGGTGGTGGGGGCCTGATTGAACAGGCTGCGCCGCACCATAACCAGGCCAACCTGCAGAAGATCTCCGACCGGATTGGCGGGCAGCCCGGCCAACCAGTTCGCCGAATTATCGAACCAATTCACCACCGCGGTGTTGGCCTGCCACAGCAGTCCGCTGGGGACGGCGGCGACGGCGCGGGAGTTAAAAACCGATGCAACCGCACCAGAGTCACTGACCATCACGGCCGTGGCCAGGAGTGGTGCACGCGTCGCAGACGCCCCACGGGTGGCGTCCGTATCGACCTTGGCCACCGCGACCGGAGCGGCGGTACCGGGTACGGGTTGGGTGGATGCGCGCAGGTTCGTGGAGTGGGGAACGGACCCGGCGCTAGCCCAACTCAATACCGCTGAATTCGTCCGACTCGTAACACCAGGGGCTGAATTGACCGACGGTGTCGAGCGAGCGATCGGCTGATCGAGATTGGCAGCGCTGCCGCCCACGCGGCCGGCTTCAGCTGCCCGCCCCGCGCTGACCGAACGGGTGTGAGCGCGGACGGTGCCGGCCACCGTATCGGTTGCTGTCGAGGTGGTGGCGGGACGTGAGTTGTTCAGCGATGCCGTCGCTGCGGTGGCAATACCCGATGGTGACGAGTCCGCGGGCGGGGTGTTGTCGGCGTGGGCGGCTGCGGCACCAGCCAACGACACCCCAACACCAACAGCCAGGGCACTGGCCCCGAGCCAGGCATGGGGTCGCCGACGACGGCGTGCTGAAAACTTATCGGTCTCCGTTGTGACCGGCACCGAAATCGACAGCTCCACTTGCGAATTCATATTTCCATTTTTGGCCTTGCCTCGTAGGAAAGCTAGGGTCACTTTTCGTACAACGGGTAATCGGGGGCTGAATTGCTCATGTCAATTCAGTGCACGTGGCTATCATTCAGCTACCGGGACAACCCCGGGCAAGGAGGTGTTCAAGGTGTCAGCCGTGGTCCGTTCTTTCTTGTGCACCGGTGTCGCACTGGCCAGCGTCGGCGTGATCGCGGTCAGCCCGCCGGCCCCGCCTCGCGAGGTGCATATTCCGACGGTGCAGATCCCCGGTATCGAACTCACCGCAGCGCCCGCACTGGGCGCCATCCCCTTCCAGGTCTTGATCAATCTGCTGGCCGACGGTCTGGCTCTGGCCCCGATTGTGCTGGGCAACACCGCGCAGTGCGTGGTGTGCATCGGGCCGGTCAGTCCGCCGTC
>JBMOKE010000098.1:0-8624 GCA_049315425.1 Mycobacterium sp.
ACCTGTCGATCGACGACGCTCAGGGTTAGCGTCGGATCGCATGGCGCCGGGAGTCGCGGGCGCCGCAGGGTGCCGCTGACGGCCCACATGGTGGTGACCGTGACGTCGGCCAGTTTCAGCATGGCACCGCTGTGGAGCGCCCTCAGGCGCTGCACCACCATCTACAGATGCGCGGCGCGGGCGGCCGGAGAGGTCGCCAGGTAGGCGACAGCCTGTGCGGTGGAGCCGAAATCCTCCGGCGAGTAGTCCGGGCGGAAATAGGCAGCCGTGGTGGAGCCGAACAGCATGCGGTAGGTGGGCAGCAGACGCAGCGTGGAGTCTCGGGCGCGCATCCTCTGCATCTGCAGCCAACTGATGTCGAGGTCGGGATCTGTGCGGCAAAGAAACCAGACGCCGCGATTGAAGAAGGTGAACAGCATCGTCACCGCGAGTGTCATGGAACGGACCCGGGAGAAGTAGCCCTTGTGGAAGTACGACGCGACATCGTGCGCGACGCAACGGTGTTCGACTTCTTCGCTGCCATGCCATCGGAACAGGTCGACCATGGTCGGGTCGGCCCCGAAGTCATCCCAGGCGGAGTTGAGCGCGAAATCGCCCAACACCGCGGTGTAGTGCTCGATCGCCGCGATCAGCCACAGCCGGTCGCAGAGGTGGTTGAGCCGTCGTTTGGGGTTCGTTGATCTGCCGGGCGCCAGGACCTTTTCGAAGATGTAATCGATCTGGTTGAGGATCGGTTCCGGATCGGCTCCGCGAGCCTCCATGAACTCGTGCAGCATCCGTTCGTGGGTCTCGGCGTGCACGGCTTCCTGCCCGATGAAGCCTCGCATATCCTCGGCAAGTCGCGGATCCTTGACCAACGGCAGCGCCTCGTTGTAGGTCGCCACGAACCAGCGTTCGGCGGCCGGCAGCACGACGTTGAGAAGACTGATCATGTGGGAGGCGACGGGGTGGTCGGGAATCCAGTGCAACGGCGACTTCGATACGTCGAATACAACCTTGCGGGCCTGGATCTGTACCGGACCGGGATCAATCTCCTGAGCGAAACGGTGTGGCCGCAACATAGTGATCTCCGCCCGTCAGCCGACGGGGGTTGCGACGACTGTCACGACGCCGGGAGCACCGGCTGTCGGCCGACCTCCGGCGTCGCTGCTTCCGGCACCCGGGGCGCTGGCCGCCGAGGTTGCCGCGGGCTGTTCCGGCTGGGCGGCCGCGGTGCAGTTGAGCATCAGTTGCATCTTGCCGCCGCCGGTCACCTTCTGGCTGCTCACCACGCACTGCGACTGGGGAACGTCGCTGCCCACTGAGCCGCCGAACGATGCCGGGACGCCCTGGGCCCGCAGGATGGCCACCGCCTTGGCGTAGGGCTCACCCACCACGTTGTAGGTGCTGTTGGAAGCGGGGTCGGCGCTGCTGGCTCCGATGCTCAGGGCGGCGGCAGCCGAACCGGCCACCACCGCGGCACTGAGCGCGAGCACGAGCTTTCTCACGGCACGAACCTCCCTGTCCTCATCGAAGATAGCGCAGGTGCGGCCGACAAGCCGCGTAAAAAGGTTATCGCCCCAGGTAGGGGAGATGTTTCAGAAGTGCTCCCGGTGGCGTTCCTGCTCGAGTACCGCGTCGAGGTCGCCGAGCCGTTTGAGCGACGAGACGGCTCGGGACGTGCGCATATTGGCGGCCAGCAAGTCCTGATGCCGGTCGACGAAAGCCCAGTACCCGGCGGTGAACGGACAGGCATCGACACCGAGCCGCTTCTTCGGGTCGAAGCGGCAACTGCGGCAGTGGTCGCTCATCTTGTTGATATAGGCACCGCCCGATGTGTACGGCTTGGTGGCCAGCAGACCGCCATCGGCGTGCTGGCTCATGCCGATCACGTTCGTCGGCATCACCCAGGCGAATCCGTCGACGAACGAGCTCGCGAACCAGTCGGACAACTCCCGTGGCCGATAACCACGTTGCAGTCCGTGGCTGCCCAGCACCATCAGCCGTTGGATGTGATGAGCCCAGCCTCGGTCGCGCACGCCGGCCAGGGCCTGACGAAGGCATTCGGCATCCACCGCGTCGGCGTCGAGGTCTACCCACCAGTCGGGCAGCGGGGTGTGCGCGTCGAGTGAGTTGCTATCCAGGTAGTCCGGTCCGAAATGCCAGTACAGCTGCCACATGTACTCGCGCCAGCCCAGGATCTGGCGGATGAACCCTTCGACAGCCGCCAGCGGAGCCGATCCGTCGCGATATGCCGCCTCGGCCGCGTGCACGGCGTCGAGGGGGTGCAGCACGCCGAGATTGAGCGGCACCGAAAGCAATGAGTGCGCCATCGCCCAGTCCGCGCCCATCATGGCGTCCTCATAACGGCCGAACAGTGGCAGCCGGTCGGCGATGAACCGTCGCAGGGCTTCGTCGGCCTCAGTGGGTGTCACCGGGAACAGTCGGGGTCCGTCGACACCGACGGTGTCGAGGTCCAACACGTCGATATCGCGGCGAACCTGAGCGTCGATCTCATCTTCGACGGGGTGATACGGCGGCGGGGCGCCCAGCGTCGTCGCGCCTTTGGGCGGTGACTCCCGGTTGTCGGTGTCGAAGTTCCACCGTCCGTCCACGGGTTGATCACCGTCCATCAGGATCCCGAAGCGGCGACGCTGCTGACGGTAGAAGTCCTCCAGCCGGAACCTCTTGCGGCCACCGGCCCATTGGCTGAACTCGGCGCGCGGCAACGCGAAGGTGGGCGTGGGCAGGACCTCGGCCACCAGTCCGTCGCGGTGCAGACGCCGCACAAACCGGTCCGCATCATGAGAGGTGGGCTCATGCACCAGCACCGGGCGGCCGTAATCGCGCAGCGCCTCGGTGTAGCTGTGAGCGCGGATCAGGGTGGCCCGCTCGCCGAGGTCAGCCTGGGTGTGCCGCAGGGCCGACAGTACGAGGTGAACTTTCTGCCGGTGGTAGCGGCGACGCCGGAATGCCGACGTGGCCTCGATCAGCAGGATCGGGCGGTGCGCGTGTTCACCGCCGTAGACGGCAGGCCCGAGCTGGTCTGCGAACAGCCACAGCGGCGTATCCGGCTGTAGCATTGCCCGATCCTACAAACGCCCTGTCGATTACGATCCGCTGGTGTCTCGATTCGCCGCCGCAAGAAGATCGCTGGGATTCCAGTCCAAGCTGCTGATCATGCTGCTGACAGTGAGTGTGATCTCGGTGCTGATCGCCGGACTCATCGGGTACTTCTCGGGGACCAACTCGCTGCGTAAGGCCGAGTACGCGCGACTGATCCAACTCCGGGAATCGCGTAGCCGGGAGATAGTCGAGCTGTACCAGAGTTCAATCGACGCGGCTACGGTACTGACCCACTCGGCAACGACGATCGAAGCGATGAAGGATTTCACCGCGGCATTCGCCGAACTCCAGAAGGCAGCATTGCCGCCGGGTGCCCGCGAGTCACTGAGCCGCTACTACAACAGTATTTTCGGTCCGAAACTGGAGCAGGGCACCGGTGAGCAAGCCGATCCAGAACTGTTTCGGCCCACCTCTAATGCACAGTCGTACCTTCAGAGTCTCTATACCGTGCCGGCCGGGGGTGAGTTCAACGTTTCGGTCAAGACCCTGTCGGCGGGTGACTCGAGTAAGTGGTCGGCGCTCAACGCACAGTTCCAACCGTTTTACAGTGACTTCGCCAATCGGTTGGGGTTCGACGACGCTTTGCTGATCGACACCGACGGCAACGTCGTGTACTCGACGTACAAGAAGGTGGACCTGGGCGCCAATCTGCTTGCTCCGCCGTATGAATCCACCAGCCTCGCCGCTGCCTTCCGCAAGACTCTGAAATCGACTTCGGTGGACGACATCGTCCGAGTGGATTACGAGGCCTACGCTCCCTCATACGGAAAGCCGACGCCGTGGGTGCTGACACCGATCGGTGATGACGGCGGCATCTACGGGGTGCTCGCACTTCAGCTTTCCGTCGACGAAATCAACCGCGTGATGACCGCGAGCCGGGGCTGGGAAGATGAAGGCCTCGGCAAGACCGGGGAGACATATCTGGCTGGTTCGGACCGGACGATGCGATCGCTTGCGCGGGAATTGGAAGTTGATCCGCAGAAGTACTACGCCGACGTCGTCGCTAACGGCACACCCGAAGAAATAGCGAAGCGCCAAGTCGAGACAGGTCGCAGTTCGCTGCTGCAGTCGGTGAACACGCCTGCGGTGAACGAGGCCCTGGCCGGCAAATCGGGCGTGTTCACCGCGAAGACTTATCTCGGACCGGAAGCAATGCTTGCCTACGCACCCGTTGCCATACCGGATCTCAACTGGGTGATCGTGGCGAAGATCGACACCTCTGAGGCTCTCGCACCAGTCAAAGCTTTTGCCCGAAATGTTGCGCTGTCCACCGCCGCCGTTGTCCTCGGGGTATGTCTGCTGGCGCTGCTGTTCAGTCGCATACTCACCCGTCCGATCAGGACGTTGGTCGACGCGGTGAGCCGGGTCAGTGGCGGCGACGTCGGTGTCACGGTCCCGGTGACGTCCAACGACGAATTGGGCCAGTTGGCCTCAGCCTTCAACGAGTTGAGTGCCAGCCTTCAAGTAAAGCAACAGCTCATCGAGGAACAGCGACATGAGAATGACAAACTGCTGGGTTCGCTAATGCCCGAAGCGGAGGCGCGGCGCTACCGCGAAGGGGAGGAGAACATCAGCACCCAGCATCGCGATGTGTCGGTGATCTACGCCCAACTCCTCGGATTCGATGAGTTTTCCCGCTCGCTGCGGTCCGAGGAGTCCGTATCGATATTGAACTCGATTGTTGAAGCCTTCGATGGCGCCGCCGAACGGCACGGGATCGAGCAGGTTCGCAGCATGCAGGACAACGGTCTGCTGGCCACCTGCGGACTGGTGGTTCCGAGGGTCGATCACGCCAGCCGCGCCATTGCGTTTGCCAACGAACTCACCGAGATCCTGCAGAGGTTCAACGATCAGCATGGATCCGCATTGGCGGTGCGTGCGGGTATCGACAGTGGGCCGGTGACCAGCGGACTGGTCGGTGAGCGTTCTACGGTCTATGCGCTATGGGGCGAGGCTGTTGATCTGGCTCATCGCGTGCACGGGGCAACCAAGATCCCCGGCATCTTCGTCAGCGGCCGAGTGCATGACGTCGTCGTGGGTATCTACTCCTTCACCGAAGCCGGAACTATTACCGATGCCGCCGGCACTGAGACGGTATGGCGGCTCGACACCACCGCGCGGCAGCCGGTATGAGTACTGTTGTTTCGCAGGCATGGTTCTGGCCAGCTTTGCTCATTGTCATCGGACTGCCGCTGGCGCTGGTAGTTCTCAACGAGGTCCACGGCTCCCTGGTACGTCGGGGTAGCTCCTATGCCAAATCGATTGTACTGCTGCGCAATTGGCTACTGCCCGCTGCAGCCGCCTATCTGCTGATCTCCCAACTGAACCATACCGGTGATCATCCTGTACCAGATGCCACATTGACCAAGATCGCGGCCACGGTAGTCGGTTTCTTCGTCATGCTGTTGCTGCTGTCGGGGGCCAACGCAGCCCTATTCGGTGAAGCTGAATCGGGAAGCTGGCGAGAGCGTCTGCCCGGGATCTTTATCGACCTGGGTCGATTAATCCTGATCATCATCGGAATTGGGATACTGCTGTCATGGGTGTGGGGTGCCAATATCGGCGGGCTGATCACCGCGGTCGGTGTCACCTCCGTCGTTATCGGGTTGGCCGTGCAGAACGCGGTGGGACCGATCCTGGCGGGCCTGCTCCTGTTGTTCGAACAACCCTTCGGGATCGGTGATTGGCTGGATACCAAATTCGGCAAAGGCTTTGTTGTCGAGGTGAACTGGCGTGCGGTCCACATCGACACTGGAAATGGGCTGCAGATTGTGCCGAATGCTGCACTGGCCGGTGACGCATTCGTCAATCTCAGCAGGACTACCTCACCGCTCTACCAGGCGAAAGCCACTCTCGCCTTCGCGCCCGACGACAAACCGGGCGACGTCAGGTCCACACTGCTCGCGGTCGCTGATGCGCTGCCGGCCAAACTCGCCGACCACCCCGCCAAGGTGGTGGAACTAGGGGCCGGAAGCTACCGGGTGTCGGTGCCGATTGCGTCCCCGGCCGACGAAAGTGCTGCTACGTCGATGCTGTTTCATCGGGCCTGGTATGCCGGGCAGCGTGCCGGCTTACATCTTGATGGCGTGGTGTTACGCAAGAAGGAGGTTCGCGACTACCTGGCCGAACATGTGCAGGCGATCGCCGATTCGTTGGGACTGCACGGCGAGGCTGTGCCGACGATGCTGGCCGCCGCCCGGATACTGCCATTCACCGACGGTGAAATCATGCAGCAAGCGGGCAGCGTCCCGAAGGCGATGGGATTCATCACCACAGGCGTGGCTGGTTTGTTCGTCAACGCAGCGGACGGACGGCGGCTGTCGCTGAGCGAGCTCGGACCTGGTGATTACATCGGCGGGGCTTCGCTGACTCGGCAGAGGATGATCACCGGGGTTGTCGCGCTCACCGAGGTTGTCATCGTGGAGGTATCGCGTGAGGCCATGAATACCGTTGTTCAGCAGGACCATCGGCTGGCGCGCCAGATCGGGGATGCCATCGACATACGGCGCCGGACAGCCCGCGTGGCGTTGGCCGAAGCGGCCGCGGGCGTTCGTTAGCCGCGTTTTGGGCTCCTCATAGAGGGTCGGTGTCGTAAATTCGCCTGATGAGTGCGTGTTATGTCGGGCGGGTTGGTGGGTTGGCGGTGGCGCTGGGGATCGGTGCGGCGGTGGCGGTGGGGCAGGCGGGAGTCGCCGAGGCTGACACCACCGGTGCGGTTTCCGGGCAGACCGCCTCGGTGGCGAGTAAGCGACCGGCGGCCGTCAGGCGGCCGATAGCCACCAAGCCCGCGCACGCGTCCGCAGTGGCCCCGCAGCAAGGGGCGGTGCAGCGAGTGGCCCCGCAGCGGGTTGCGGCGCCGCCGCGCAGCACATCGCGCGTCACCGCCCCGGCCCGGACCGCCGACCACCCGGGAGCCTGGTCGGTGCTGGCCGCCGTGCGCCGCGAGTTCTTCAACACCTCGCCCACGATCACGCCGGTCTTCTACGGCCAGACCACCAGTGCGACCGGTCAGGCCGTGGTCACCGGTAACCTCGGTGCGGCGGACGCCGACGGGGACACTCTGTCCTACACCTACATCGGCACCCCGCAGAACGGCGGCGCACTCGACGTCGATCAGACCAACGGCGACTTCACCTACACCGCGCCAGCGTCGATGAACGCTCTGGGCGGCTTCGATCAATTCAACATCGTCGTCAGCGATCAGACCCCGGGGGCATTCCCGACCTTCCACGGCATCGTCGACATGCTGTCGTATGTGCCCGTGCTCGGTCCGCAGATCGTGAACAACCTCCAACTGCTCGGACTGGCGACGCCCTATACCGGCTCGGTGCCGGCCCGGGTCGCCGTTACCGTCGCGCCTACCGAGCCAGCGCCGGTGCTCACGGGTGACCCCCAGGAGCTGTCGGCGAATCCGGTTGCTGCTCAAGAGGGTTGGCAGCGCTACGTACTGACACCCCAGGGATGCTCGGCATCCCAACCCTGCCGGGTCTTCCCGGTCAGCCTCTACTACAAGAACGACGGCGTCACGGTCGGCGACAATGGCGAGATCACCCTGAACTACGCCCTCGGTGGACAGGCGCCGATGGTGATTCTCGATTACGGCCAGGATGTCGGCGGCTACACTCGTTTCAGCTACTACGGGGCGACGCCGAACCTGCTGCAAGCCTCGTACAGCGAGTCAACGAACAACCTCAGTGCCATCGGCGACGGAGCGTTGAGTTCGGCACTGCTGGCCAACTCCGGCGATCCGCTTACCTTCCAGATCATCCCGGTGCTCGGCAACGGCTCGTATCAGGGCAGCCAGCTTCAGGGCGGGTTCCGCTATCAGCGGATCGTATTGAACCTGCCGGGCACGCTGACGCTGACCAACATCGGAACCGAGATGACCGCTCCGCTGCGCTCGCCGGAGGAATACTCGGGTAACTTCCTGTCTGACTCCGACATCATCAACCGGATTTGGTACGCCGGGGCCTACACCGTGAATCTCGACGAGATTCCGGCGGGCACACCAGGATTCGCCGGACCGTATCCGCTGTCCATCCTGGGCGAGGCGGCCAAACGCGACCGGGCTATCTGGGCCGGCGACTTGCTCGTCGCGGCGGTGACCGCGCATGACGTGCTCGGCGCGGCCGGGGATACCCTCATCCGCAACAACCTCCAGATCGTCAGCGACAATCCGGTCAAGGCGTTCGTCCTGGAATTCCTCAGCCTGCCGTTCGCCGTCCCGACGACGCTGTCCGATCCGGGGCCGGCAGCGGGTGTGTGTAGTGGCGTGTCTAACGGCGGTTGCGAATTCTGGGGCGCGAGTTACTCGATGGCGCTGGCGCAGAATATGGGCAACTATTACAAGCTCACTGGCGACACCGAGTTCGTCCGCGCCAACTGGGCGGCGGTGCAGCGCGCGGTGACCTACGGCAACTCCCTGATCAATCCGTCGACGGGTCTGGTCGACGTGCCGGCGATGGCCAGTCTGGACTGGAGCGTGGTCGGCAGGGCCGTGGGGCAAGTGGCTTCCACCA
>JBMOKE010000337.1:0-1944 GCA_049315425.1 Mycobacterium sp.
TGGTGATCACCTATACCGGCGCCAATGACTACACCGGTCAGCAGTGCCCGCCGGCGGTTCCGCTGGCCGAACTCCTCGATGCACTCGACGTCACCACCGAGGCCAGGGTGCGCGATGACATTGTCGTGCACCATCCGCTGCAGCCCTTCGACGTCCGCAATGTCGAACCCGGTGCGCTGGTGCCGGGCACGCCGTTCAGTTTCGATGCGACGGTGCTGCGGGCCGCCGAGGCGGCCAGTGCCGACCGCGAGGACCGGCCGGCCTTCGTCTCGGGTCCGTTGCCGAGCGCCCCTGACGATAGCGACGTCGCACTCGCCGATCTGTTGACCTTCTTCAAGGATCCGGTCAAGGGATTCTTCCGGGCGTTGGACTTCACCTTCCCGGCCGACGTCGAGGGTGTCGAGGACGCGATGCCCGTCGAGATCGACAACCTGCAGGAGTGGACCGTCGGGGATCGCATGCTCACCGACATCATGCGGGGTATGAGCCCGGACCGGGCCCGCCAGGCGGAGTGGTGCCGCGGCACGCTGCCGCCGGGCCACCTCGGCTGGCGCAAGGCGACCGAGATCCGCGACCAGGCCGCACTGCTCGCCGCCGAGGCCCTGCCGCTGCGGACCGAACCGGCCCGCGCGATCGACGTCAATCTTGACCTCGGGGCGGGCCGCCGTCTCACCGGCACCGTCTCCCCGGTGTTCGGCAATCGTCTTGTCACGGCGACCTATTCCCGGCTGGACGGTAAGCATCTGCTGGCGGCGTGGATTCCCCTGCTGGCACTGGCCGCCTATGTGCCGGAACGGGATTGGTCGGCCGCGTGCGTCGGCCGCCCGAAGCGGGGAACCCGGCCGCGCCGCGAATTCCTCGGCCAGCCCGATGTGCCCGCGATCGACCTCCTGCGTGATCTGGTGGCCATCTACGACGCCGGGCGACAGGAACCGCTTCCGCTTCCGCTGAAAACCTCCTTCGCCTGGGCCGAGGCGCGGCACAGCGGGGCTGACCCGTTCGACGCGGCCAATCGCCGCTGGCGGTCGAACATGTATCCCGGCGACGACCAGCAGCCCGCGCACGTGCAGGCGTGGGGTTTCGGTATTGCGCTGCGCGACCTGATGCAACCGCTGCAATCCGGTGAGGAACACCCGGGCGAGAACAACCGGCTCGGCGCGTATGCGGCGCGGCTGTGGCTGCCGATGCTGCGCGCGGGACAGGGCGGCTGATGGAACCGCGTCGCTTCGATCTGCTCGGGCCGCTTCCGGCGCCGCGCACCACCACGGTGCTGGAGGCCAGCGCCGGCACCGGTAAGACGTTCGCGTTGGCCGCCCTGGTGACCCGCTATATCGCCGAAGGCGCGGCCACCCTGGACCAGATGCTGCTGATCACCTTCGGCCGCGCCGCCACCCGGGAGTTGCGCGACCGGGTGCGCCGCCAGATCGCGCAGGCCCTGGCAGCGTTCGACGATCCGGATCTGGTGAGGGGGAACCAGGTGGTGGCGCACCTGCTGGACGCCGACGCCGACGAACGCGCGACGCGCAAGACCCGACTCGGTGACGCGCTGGCCGGTTTCGATGCCGCCACCATCGCGACCACCCATCAGTTCTGCAAGCTGGTGCTGACGTCGTTGGGTGTGGCCGGTGACAGCGACGCCGGGGTGGAACTGGTGGAGAGCCTCGATGAGTTGGTCACCGAGATCGTCGACGACCTCTACCTCGCCCGCTTCGGCCGGCTGACCGAACCGCCCCAGCTGAGCTATGACCAGGCCCTCAAGCTTGCCCGTGAGGTGGCGTCCAACCCGTCGACCGAATTGCGGCCGCGTGATCCCGAACCGGGTAGCCGGGCCGCGGTGCGTATCGACTTTGCGCACGCCGTTCTGGCCGAACTGGAAATCCGCAAGCGCCGCCGCCGCATTCTCGGCTACGACGACCTGCTCACCCGACTGGCCGGCACCCTCGA
>JBMOKE010000338.1:0-1940 GCA_049315425.1 Mycobacterium sp.
GTGTATTACACACGAATACGAACGGATACAAAAGGGCCATCGGAGAATGGATCAGCTGGAGGGGTTCAACTCCGCCATCACGTCAGTGTGGCTGGCCGGGCTGACAACGGTGTTCGTCATCAACAGGCCTCGACATTCGCGTTCCGCTCAGTCCAGCCGCCCCGCGCGGACTGCGCCGACTCAGTACCGCTCGATCACGACGCGGTGGGAACCAGTTCGGCGACGTCGGGGTGCAGTGCGACAAGTCCGCGGTCGAAGGTCGCGAGGGTGCCTTTATTGGCTCGCGCCAGTTGGGCGAGATAGGCATCGGTTACCTGACGGTGCCCGATGACCCCTCGGAGTGCGAAATCGGTGAAAGAGACACTGTCAGGCCAGAATTCATGCCGCGAGTTGGCGGTCAGTGCCGCGACAACCGCTTGGGCGTCCTCGGCGCTCTGCCCCCCTCTGATCAGGAGTCGCACGAGGCTGCCCTGGGTGATCGGGCAGGTGGCGAACGAGTCGTCCACGCCGGCGAACCAGCTTTCCGCCGGATCATGGTGAATGTGGTCGGACACGATCAGGGCCACCAACACGTTGGCGTCCAACAGTGTTGTCACTCCTCGTCGTCCAAGCCACGGACGTCCTCGGTGGTGACCACGGTGCCCAGGGTGACGACCGGCAGGCCGGTTCTCGGGCTGGGTGACACCGCTGCCGGGATGGCAGGGCTTAGCCCGCGCTGCATCAGATCGGCCACCGTATCGCTGAACGTGCGGCGGGTATCGCGGGCGATGGCACGCACCTGACGATGCAGTTCATCGGGCAAATCCACAGTAGTTCGCACAAATTCATCGTAACATCAGCACATCAAGATGCAGATCGCTGACGGGGGTTCGCGTTGAGCGAAAGCGCTGCCGGCCGGGTTGCAACGATGTAATCATGTAATTTGTGAAGCATCATTGGCAGCAATCTGGACATCCCGACGCCACCGACGCCGACGGCTGGTTCGCCGGCCGACTCCCCGACGGCTGGTTCGACGACGACCCGACCGTGGTCGTCGACCGCGAGGAGATCACCGTCATCGGCCGACTCCCCGTCGAGAAGACGGAGAAGAAGGGCGAGAAGAAGGCGGGCGAGTCCCGCACGGCCGGCCGGGTGGCCCGGTTCCGGGATGAGACCCGCGCGGAGCGGATGCGCATCGCTGAGGAGGCGCAGGAGAAGTTCGGTCGCAAAGTCTCCTGGGGCGTCGAGGTCGACGGCGAGGACGGACCGCAGCGAATCCTGTTCACCCACATCGCCGTTCCGGTGATGACCCGTCTCAAACAGCCCGAGCGTCAGGTGCTCGATACCCTCGTCGAGAGCGGCGTGGCGCGGTCGCGCTCCGACGCGCTGGCCTGGTCGGTGCGACTGGTGGGCCAGCACGCCGAAGACTGGCTGACCAAACTCCGCGAGGCGATGTCGGAGGTCGATGACCTTCGCGCTCAGGGTCCCGAGGTGTAACCCGCACGCCCCAGCTCGACCTACCCGCCCGCCTCGATAGCGGCCACCACCGCGGCCGCCTGCGGCCCGCACACCGGCTGGAGTGCCACCGGGCCCGCGGTCACCATCTCGTCGATGCGTCCTCTCAAGTCACCGGAGACGACGTGGCTCTGCAGGTTGGTGCCGGGGCAGGAGGTCTCCGCCGCAAGTTGGCGGTGGCCGGCCAATGTGCTGGAGGTGATGCCGAATTCCTGGGTGGCCCAGGCGAAGGCGCGTGCGGCGCCGTTGAGTTGTGCCTCGCTGATCTGTTCCACGTTGAAGTCACCTTCGCAGACCACCAGGAAGTGGCCGGTGGTGTCGTAGTCGGTGGCGGTATCGCCGGCGATCGCGGTGCGGCGTAGTTCGAAGATGTTCCCGTCGCGGTCGATGCCCACGTGATAGGCGATGTCCACCCAGCCCTTGTCGATCTGGTGATAGCGCTGATG
>JBMOKE010000099.1:0-8528 GCA_049315425.1 Mycobacterium sp.
AGTACGTGCATCGCAACCGGCGTTTCGGCCGCGCCTGATGCCCCCTGCCCGACAACTGGCCGATGTCATCGGGCAGGTCATGTTCGTTGACGTCGAAGATGACGGCGCACTGACGGTGCGTCATGATGACACGTTTGCATCGCTGCGCACGGTGACCATCGCGGATGGCCTGGAGATGGTCTCGCTGACGCAGATGCTTGCCTGGGATCTGGTGCCCGATGCTGATTTGCGGAAAAGTGTTGCGGCACAAGCATCCAAGACGATGCTGGGAACCGTGACATTGGTGGAACATCCGACTGGGGGAGGAACCTGCGAGCGGGCTGATGTGGTGCTGCGCTACAACTTTCCGGTCGCCGGGCTTGATGATCACGCGTTGCAGACCCTGATCATGATGGTGTTGGCTGCCGGAGCTGATGTCCGGCGGGCGTTGCCCGTCTAGCGGCTGTGGCAGTCGGCGCAGGTGCCGAATAGCTCGATGGTGTGGCTCACATCAGAAAAGCCATGGTCTGCAGCCACTTCGGCGGCCCAGGCCTCGACCTCCAGACCACTGACCTCCACCGCCGCCCCACAGGCGCGGCAGACCAGGTGATGGTGATGATGCGGCGCCGTGCAGCGCCGATAGACCGATTCCCCGGTGTCGGTACGCACCATGTCGACCAGGTCCGCAGCCGCCAACGCCTGCAGGGTGCGATAGACGGTTGTCAGTCCGATGGTCGCACCGCTGTGGCGTAGTTCGTCATGCAACTCCTGGGCGGACCGGAACCCATCGAGGGTGTCGAGCAGTGCGATGATGGCCCCGCGTTGCCGGGTGGCCCGGACCCCGGAGACGGCAGAACGCAGGCCGACATCAGCGGTGGCATCGTCATCCGCCGGGCTCACAGATCTACTATTGAAAACCATTTCCACTATCGTCTCACAATCGCAGGCGCCACGACGCGTGTCAAAGCTCTTGTGGCCGGTCGCTTAGGCTTGCCGGGTTCGCTTTCAGCAGAGGTTTCAGCAGACTTAGGAGTGCAACCCACCGTGGCGTCTGTCATCGATTCCGTCGTCAACCTGGCCAAGCGCCGCGGCCTGGTTTATCCCGCCGGCGAGATTTATGGCGGCACCCGCTCGGCGTGGGACTACGGGCCGTTGGGCGTCGAACTCAAGGAGAACATCAAACGTCAGTGGTGGCGGTCGATGGTGACCGGACGTGATGATGTCGTCGGTCTGGACTCCTCGATCATCCTGCCGCGCGAGGTGTGGGTGGCCTCGGGTCACGTTGAGGTGTTCAACGACCCGCTCGTCGAGTGTCTGCAGTGCCACAAGCGCCACCGGCAGGACCACATGCAGGAGGCACACGCCGAAAAAAAGGGTCTGTCGGATCCGGAATCAGTGCCGATGACCGACATCGTCTGCGCCGATTGCGGCACAAAGGGCCAGTGGACCGAGCCGCGCGAGTTCAACATGATGCTCAAGACCTATCTCGGTCCGATCGAGAGCGAGGAGGGGCTGCACTATCTGCGGCCCGAGACCGCTCAGGGCATCTTCGTCAACTTCGCCAATGTGGTCACCAGCTCACGCAAGAAGCCGCCGTTCGGGATCGGCCAGATTGGCAAGAGTTTCCGCAACGAGATCACCCCGGGCAACTTCATCTTCCGTACCCGCGAGTTCGAACAAATGGAGATGGAGTTTTTCGTCGAACCCGATACCGCGGCGCAGTGGCATCAGTACTGGATCGACAACCGGTTTCAGTGGTACATCGACCTCGGCATCAACCGTGACAACCTCCGACTCTTCGAGCACCCCAGGGAGAAGTTGTCGCACTACTCGGCTGGCACGACTGACATCGAGTACAAGTTCGGCTTCGCAGGAAACCCGTGGGGTGAGCTCGAGGGTGTGGCCAACCGCACCGACTTCGATCTCAAGACCCACTCGCAGCATTCGGGTACCGACCTGTCGTTCTTTGACCAGACCACCGATACCCGTTATGTCCCGTATGTCATCGAACCCGCAGCGGGACTTACCCGTTCGTTTATGGCGTTCCTGATCGATTCCTACGCCGAGGACGAGGCGCCCAATGCCAAAGGCGGTGTGGACAAGCGCACCGTGCTGCGGCTGGATCCGCGACTCGCGCCGGTGAAGGCCGCGGTACTGCCGCTGTCTCGTCATGCCGACCTGAGTCCGAAGGCGCGAGATCTTGCCGCCGAGTTGCGCAAGAACTGGAACGTGGAGTTCGACGACGCCGGTGCGATCGGCCGCCGTTACCGCCGTCAGGATGAGATCGGAACGCCATTCTGCGTGACGGTCGACTTCGACACCCTTGAGGATCAGGCGGTGACGATCCGTGACCGCGACGCGATGACCCAGGAGCGCGTGGGACTGGACGCGGTGGTGGGGTACCTGGCGACTCGGCTCATCGGCTGATCATCGCTGCGACGTCAGAAGCGTCCGCCGCCACCCAGCAGTCCGCCGTCTCCGCCGCCGCCGGACGAGCCGCCATAGCTGGTTGACGTCCAGCCGCCGCCACCGCCGCCGAATCCGCCGCCACCGGTGAGGATGTTGCCGAGGATGATCCCGCCGACCATCGCACCCATGTCGGACTGGCGCCCACCGCCGTAACGGGCCTGGTATTGCCGCTGGCCGGCCTGGACATCGTCATTGGCCAACTGCTGTGCCTGCGCGGCCAGCAGCGCTGCGCCGTTGGCGTGGGCGATCGCCTCGGTGATGTTGGTCTTCGACTTGGTCTGGGCGGCTTCGAGCTGGCGCATCGCCTCGTTGAGCCGGGTGCGGGCCTCCGGTCCCACGCTGCCGCGGCGGGTGTCGATGTAGTCCGACACCGAGCGCACTCGGGACTGGGCGGTGAACAGAGCCGCCTCGTAGGAGCGGGACAGTCGCTCGGCGGCCTCGCGCTCCTCGGCGACTCCTGCCAGCAGCCGGTCCAGGTCGGCGTCGGCCTGGGTCAGTTGGGTGAAGGCGCCCAGCGGATCGGCCGCACCCGTACTCTGCGCCGCGGTGACTGCCTTCACCGCAGCATCGCGGGCCGTCGACAACTCGGATTCCTTCGTCAGCCCGCCCTGCGCGAGTTGGGCGGCCGCCTGGGTGATACCCCGCTGGATGTCGTCGATCGCCGAGGGCAACGCAGTGACGGCTCTACGGATATCGCTGGCCGCGCTGTCCACGGCGTCGAGCATCGTATTGGCTTGCTGCAGAGCCGATTCCCCGCCGCGCACACAGTCAACGAGCTCACCGACCTCGCCGGCAACCGGCTTGGCCGCCAGCGCGCGCCCCTTGGTGATCGCTTCGTCGGCGAAGCCCAGCCGCTCCTTGGCGGCGTTGACATTGCGGGCCACCGAGGCCAGCGCTGATTCGGCGAACTCGCTGTGCAGTTCGGTCAGCTTCAGTTGCGACGGCTCGACCCGAGAGGTCACGTTGACCAACTGCTGGGTGAGGGCGTCGAGGCGCTCAGGGGCGTTGAGCACCAGATCGCGCATCTGGTGGAAGGCCGTTGTCTGGGTCTCGAGTTCTCTATTGGCCTTGGCCGCGGACACCACCACCCGGGTCAGCAGATCCCGACGCTCGGGTAGCGGTTCAGGCACGTCATCATCCAGTTTCTGGCGCACGGCGAAGGCCTGTTTGAGCGTCGTCCGGGCGTTATCCACCGCGGCGGCAAACGGCGCGGTCTGGGCGTCACCGAATTCCTCGGCTGCCAGGACGAGTTCATTGGCGCTGGTGCGCACTGCATTGTCGACCTGGACGACGATCGATTTCGACAGATCGTCCAGCGCCCCGATCGGCACCGATGCCAAGGCTGCCAGATCGGTGGGGTCGACGTTCTTGGCCGCCGCGACATCAGCCTCGTGGCGCTTGGCCCGCCGCCGTCGGCTCCAGAGCATCAGCGCTGCGATCACCAGCAGGCCGATGCCGGCGATGATCACCATCGGTATCAGCGACAGGCCTCCACCCTTGCCGCCGCCCCTGCCGAGATCGGACAGCCCGGTGGCGGCCGCTGTCGCCGCACCGACCCAATCGCTGTTGCGCAGAGCCGGTTCGATGCGGTCGCGGCGGATGTCATCGACCTTGGTCGAGCTGCCGCCCGCCGCGGCTGACGGCACCAGAAAGGCATACGAGCGTTGCCCGATAGCCACCGCCAAGATGGCGTCCTCATTGCTCAGATCGCTGATGGTGCGAGTTTGTTGGGCCCAGCCCACCGCGCCCTGAGGGGCGAAGGAGTCAACAAAAACCACCCACAGCCGCACGTGCCGTTCGCTGTAGAGCTGGTCCACCGATTTCTGGACGTCAGCGAGTTGGCGTTCGCTGAGCACGCCCGCATTGTCGGTGACGGTGTCGGGGAGTCGAAACGGCGGCTCGGCCGTCACCGACGGGGCCAGCAGGGTGGCGGTCATCAGGATCGCGGCGAGCAGACTGAGCAGACGATGCAGGCGCATAACCGCAAATGTAGTAGGCAATAGCGGGATGCCAGCAAAACTTCGTCCGGATTTGCGCCCGGACGGTTACTGGCAGACTGAGCCAGGGTGAGATGCAGGTGACGACGAATCAGCAGGGCAGCTACGGCGAGGCCGATCGTGAGCGGCTGGTGTCCGAGCCGGCGAAGGGTGCCACCCTGCCCGGAACCGCGACCGAGCATCGCAGCGACTTCGCCCGGGACCGGGCCCGGGTGTTACACAGCGCCGCCCTGCGTCGGCTGGCCGACAAGACCCAGGTGGTCGGGCCCCGCGAGAGCGACAACCCGCGAACACGATTGACCCACTCCCTGGAGGTGGCCCAGATCGGCCGGGGAATGGCCGTCCCGCTGGGCTGTGATCCTGATCTGGTCGACATGGCCGGCCTCGCTCATGACATCGGACACCCTCCCTACGGGCACAACGGTGAGCGAGCACTGGACGAGTTCGCTGCCGAGTTCGGCGGCTTCGAGGGCAATGCCCAGAATTTTCGGATCCTGACCCGGCTGGAGCCCAAAGTCCTTGATCGCCAAGGCTTTCGCAGCGTCGGGCTCAACCTGACCCGTGCCGGGCTGGACGCCGTCACCAAGTATCCATGGCAACGTGGAGAGCGTGGCCGCAAGTTCGGCTTCTATGCCGACGATCAAGACTTCGCCGATTGGATGCGAGCCGGCGCGCCACCGCAGCGGCCATGCCTGGAGGCACAGGTCATGGATTGGGCCGATGACGTCGCCTACTCGGTGCACGATGTCGAGGACGGGGTGATCTCTGGCCGAATCGACCTTCGGGTGCTGGCTGACGACGATGCCGCCTCGGCGTTGGCCCGGTTGGGCGCGGCAGCCGACGGCCTCGGGCCAACGGCGCAGGAATTGGAGGCCGCGGCCCAGCGGCTGTCCGAGCTGCCGGTGGTCGCCGGTGTGCGCACCTACGACGGCACCTTGGCGGCCTCGGTCGCCCTTAAGCGGCTGACCAGTGAGCTGGTCGGCCGATTCGCCGCAGCCGCCATCGCCGAGACCCGCCGGTTCGCCGGGTCGGGGCCGCTGATTCGCTATCAGGCCGACCTCGCGGTGCCGGCAGCGGTGCGGGCCGAGGTGACGGTGCTCAAGACGCTTGCGCTGCAGTTCATCATGTCCGATCCGAAGCACCTGGACCTTCAGGCATCGCAACGCAGCCTTATTCACCGGGTGGCGCAGTGGCTTCTGGCCGGAGCGCCGGCCACACTCGATGCCCTCCTGGCTCCGGCGTTCAACGCCGCCGTCGACGACGGCGCCCGGATGCGGGTGATCGTCGACCAGATCGCCTCGTGTACCGAGGGCCGCCTCGAGCGCATCGCCGCAATTGTCAACGCCCGGACCTAGACTGTGGCCGTGACCGGTGCGGTAGGCGGGGGTGGCGGACGCAAGGGCCGTATACCCGATACCGACATTTCTGCCATCCGGGACAAGATCCGCATCGAGGACGTGGTCGGTGACTACGTGCAGTTGCGTCGGGCCGGAGCGGATTCACTCAAGGGCCTGTGCCCGTTCCACGACGAGAAGTCGCCGTCGTTCCACGTGCGCCCCAACCACGGTCACTTCCATTGCTTCGGCTGCGGTGAGGGCGGCGACGTCTACGCCTTCATGCAGAAGATGGAACATGTCAGCTTCGTCGAGGCGGTCGAGTTACTGGCCGACCGGATCGGTCATGCGGTCAGCTACACCGGTGGCGGCCCCAGCGTCCAGCGCGACCGCGGCAGCCGCAGCCGTCTGGTCACCGCCAATGCTGCCGCACAGGAGTTCTATTCGGCTGCACTGGAATCCGAAGAAGCCGCTCCGGCGCGCAAGTACCTCACCGAACGCAACTTCGATGCCGCCACCGCGGCTAAGTTCGGGTGTGGTTTCGCGCCATCGGGGTGGGATGCGCTCACCAAGCACATGATCCGAAAGGGCTTTGAGTTCAAGGAACTTGAAGCTGCCGGACTTTCCCGGGAGGGCCGGCGCGGCCCGATGGATCGGTTTCACCGACGACTCCTGTGGCCCATTCGCAGCGCCACTGGTGAGACGGTAGGTTTCGGCGCGCGGCGCATCTTCGACGATGATCAGATCACCGCCAAGTACGTCAACACCCCGGAAACTGTGCTCTATAAGAAGTCTGCGGTGCTCTTCGGCATCGACCTTGCCAAGCGCGACATCGCCAAGGGTCATCAAGCTGTCGTGGTCGAGGGTTACACCGACGTGATGGCGATGCATCTGGCCGGCGTCACCACCGCGGTCGCCTCCTGCGGCACCGCCTTCGGGGACGAGCACCTGTCGATGCTGCGCCGGCTGATGATGGACGACAAGTTCTTCCGCGGTGAGCTGATCTACGTTTTCGACGGTGACGCGGCCGGCCAGGCGGCGGCCCTGAAGGCATTCGCGGGTGAGCAGAACCTGGCCGGGCAGAGCTTCGTCGCAGTGGCGGCCGACGGCATGGACCCGTGCGATCTGCGACTGGCCTCCGGTGACGGCGCGCTGCGTGATCTGGTGGCCCGGCGCACCCCGCTGTTTGAGTTCGCCATTCGGACCACACTGGCCGGCTACGACCTCGACAGCGCCGAGGGTCGGGTGAGCGCGCTGCGCGAGTGCATCCCGATCGTCGCCCAGATCAAGGACCCCACCCTGCGGGACGAGTACGCCCGCCAGTTCGCCGGCTGGGTCGGCTGGGCCGACGTCGCCCAGGTTCTCAGCCGGGTCCGCGAAGCGGCGGGGCGCAAGCCGGGTACCCGCGGGAGCGGACGGCAGAGCGACGCACGCCCGGCCCCGGGCCCGGGAGCTGCGCGGCCCGACCCGCGGGATCCGACACTGTGGCCGCAGCGTGAGGCGCTCAAGGCGGCGCTGCAGTGCCCCGCTCTGGCCGGACCGGTGTTCGATTCCTTGACTGTCGAGAGCTTCACCCATCCCGGCTACGCGGCCGTGTGGACGGCGGTGGGCGCTGCGGGCGGCACCGCGGCTGGCTTGACCGGGGCGCAGTGGATCGAAACGGTGCGGGAGCAGGCCGGCGCCCCGGCCACCGAGGGCCTGATCACCGAACTCGGGGTGGAGACCATCAATGTCGATGAGGACAAGCTGCCGCGCTACATCGGTGGCGTGCTGGCCCGGCTGCAGGAGGTGTGGGTGGGCCGGCAGGTTGCGGAGATCAAGTCCAAGCTTTCGCGCATGTCCCCGGTGGATCATGCCGAGGAGTACCACGCCATATTCGGCGACCTGGTGGCGCTGGAGGCCTATCGTCGCAGCCTGCTGGAGCAGGCCAGCGGGGACGATCTCAGTGCGTAGGCACTTCATGCAGGCTATTGTTGATGAGTCCAGCGTCTTCGGCGAAAGGTCAGGTATGGCTCACTCAACGTCACGTGTGCGGCGCCTCACCGTCGCGGCTGTGCTCGCCGCCGCCCTGTCCGCACCCGTTCTGGCCTCGCTGGCCGCTTCGGGAGAGTCGGCACACTTCGCTACCGGCGAATGCCTGGCCTGGTTCGGCTCGCGGGGGGATGGGATCTGCATGGGGTACTCGACCGGCAACGGCATCAACATCGGCACACCGGACATCGGGATCTACGGGCCTGGCTACGGTAATGGCCTCGGCATTACGAGTGGACCGCTGCTGCCGGGTCAGACGATCAGTCAGGGCATAACGCCCTAGCCCTCCGGCTGGATCACCGTCGTCTCGGCGTCGATCTCGGTCAGCGTCACCATCGTCGGATCCGGGGATACCCGCTCAGCAATCTTGCGTCGGCCCGCGTCGATCATCGACCGGGTGGCGGGGTTGCTGGTCACAGCGCGATAGGTGCCGATCAGCTGCTCGTAACGTTCGCGCCCGGCCTTGGTGCCCAGCACATAACCCGCCGCGAGCACGGCTACATACCCGATCACTGCGTTCCCTCCACCTCGACGGCTGCCCCCATCCTGCCTGACGAGGCCAGGTAGTGCCCAGGGCGGCCGACTTTGGCGCCGCCGCCCCCCGGTGCGCTAGAGTCTGTCCTCGGCCCGCGTTAGCGGGACGGTCCCCTGTAGCTCAACTGGCAGAGCTTGCGACTGTTAATCGCACGGTTGATGGTTCGAGTCCATCCGGGGGAGC
>JBMOKE010000100.1:0-8523 GCA_049315425.1 Mycobacterium sp.
GACCGTCGGTGCCCCCGGCAAGACTCGAACTTGCGACACCGGCTTTAGGAGAGCCGTGCTCTATCCCCTGAGCTACGAGGGCGGGATTGGGTGGAAGCTTACCGCCCACCGCTCTTCGGATCTTTCGTGATCACCGCAATTCGTTGATGACCTGAGCGAAGTAGTCGCCGTGGTAGTCCTGCACGGTCAGATAGGTCACCCCATAGGTGTCGCGGCGCTCGCGCAGCACGTCGGCGATATGGCGCGGGGTTCCGCTCAGCACGGTGGGCATGGCCATGAGTTGCTCATCGCTCGCCTCCGGGAAGTAGGCCCGGGTGAGCGTGAGATCGGGTATTCCCGAGGCATCGGTGGGCACCGCGGTGATCGCGAGGTTGAGTTCAAGTTCACCGAATCGGTCACCGGCGGCGGCGCGGACGAAGTCGACTCGTTCGGCCAATGGGTCATCTCCGGCGTTCTCGGGAATGCCACCGCCGGTGAGGCCGATGATGTCGGCGTGCTCCGCGGCGATCGTCAGCACCTTGTCGCCGTTGCCGGCGATTAGCAGTGGGATCGACGGTGCGACGCCTTTGAGATAGGTCGTCACATGACGCAGGTGCGCAACGCGTTCCCCGGCGCTGGGATAGGCAATCTCGGCGGCTTCGAACTCTTCTCGGACATATCCGGTACCCAGGCCCAATTCGAGTCGGCCATCGGAGAGGAGATCGGTGTCGACCGCGTCGCGGGCAAGCAGTGCCGGCGAGTAGAAGGCGGCGTTGAGGACGAAGGTGCCGACCCGAATGGTGCGGGCGGCGTCGGCCGCAGCAACCATCGCGGGAAAGGGGGCGGGCGCGCCGATGTGATCGGGAAAGTGAACGACATCGAATCCGAGACCCTCGAACTTACGTACCTTCTCGCGCAACCGGTCTGCCGACTTGATCGAGCGCAGCCCGATACCGAAGCGGAAGTCTTTGGTCATCGGTGAGTCAGATTAGTGCAAACTCGGCTATCACCTGACCGGTGGGCTGGTCCGCACCCGATCCGGATTCCACGGTGAACCTGAGTTTCGTCGAGTTACCGATATTGGTCAGCACCGCCGTCGTCGACGGGGCTACCGCCTTGGCGTCCATGGTGCCGGCCGATGTCGCGCCGCTGTCGCTTACCAGCCACATCTGGTAGACCGTTCCCGGCGCGGGCGGTGGCACGTCAGTCATCACCAGCACGCCGGCGTTGCTGTTCCTAGAGAAGACGACGGTCGCGTTGCCGCCGGCCGGGATGGCGCCGGAGATGGTGTGGACATCGGAGGCTGAGAACACCTGCTGCGCGGTCGACGGTTCTTGCGCGGGCGGCCATAACGATATCCCGATGCCCGCCGCGACCAGGCCGACCGCCAGCGCTGCCGCGGCGGACATCCACGCGGTGCGCCGACGTGGTGATGGCAGGGCGCGCACGTTATCGGCGGCAACTGCCGTTAGCAGTCGGCCGCGTAGGTCAGCCGGTGGCTCCTCGGCACTGGCGGCCGAGACCGCGGCCATGGTTTCGCGGATCGCACGCACTTCGTCGTAGAAGTCGTCGGCCGCCGACAGGCCGGCGGTTGCCAATGTGTTCTCGACCGCGCCGCGCTCGTCGTCCGATATTGCATGAAGTGCGTAGGGGACTGCCAGATCAAACGGGTCTGCGCCTTCAGTGGGTGATTGCGTCATCGTCGCCCCCTCACCGAACACCAAGGCAGTTACGCAGGCCACGAAGCCCATCGCGCATCCGAGACTTCACGGTGGCCAGATTTGCCGACAGACGCTCCGAGACCTGGACGTAGGTCATTCCCTGATAGTAGGCGAGTTCGATGCACTCACGCTGTAGGTCAGTGAGGCCATCCAGGCACTCCACTACTCGTCGCCGTTCTTCATCTGAGATCACCGCGTCGCTGACGTGATCGGCGGGACGCTCCACAGTCGCCGCGCCGTAGCGCGAATCACGTTGGGTGGCGGCCTGTTCGGCACGCACTCGATCCACTGCCCGGCGATGTGCCAGGGTGAGCAGCCAGGCCAGCGCGCTACCCGAGGCCGGGTCATAGCTCTCCGCGGTTCGCCAGACCTGGAGGTAGACGTCCTGGGTGGTCTCTTCGCTGTACCCGCGGTCACGCAGGACCCGGGTGACCATCCCGTACACCCGGGACCGGGTGGCGTCGTAGAGGGCGGCGAAAGCCTCGGAATCGCGCTGTGCGACGCGACGCAGCAACGCGCCGAGGTCGGCGGATGTCACCGGCCATCTCCGCTCGTTATGGGTGCCATTGACGGGAAGCGTAGCTGGGCGGTCAAGCAGCTGGATCACGACGTCGCCCACGAGCGGCTGCTACCGGCCCAGCCGGCCGCCGCGGTGTGGGTGGTCGCAGTTTGTGGAATCCGATCCGGCCGCGCAATGGCCGTGCGGGGCGCCGTCGGCATACCGCGCATGCGGAGAACGAGGGACTGGAATCGCAGGCTCAACGCCGTCATGTGCGGGGCCAGTGGGTTGGTGAACTGCATTATCAGGATCTGCCCGGCTGTCGCCCGACGTCGGTCGCCGCGCCAGGTAGCCACCATCGCGGCGTGATTGTCATGGTGTTGCGAGACCGTCAGATCCAGCTTTTCGCCGGGTTGCGGAGCGCGGACAAGAAAATAGCCGGTATCGGTGTGTACGCCTGATTGCCTCATCGCCCCGATGACGGGCACCGGGCCGTCCTCGCCGGGCGGAACGAGATAGGCGGTGCGCTCGCCGGTCGTGCTCTGCACTTCGGCCACGACACAGCGCAGAGCACCGCCCGCATCATGACACCAGAACAGGCTCAGCGGGTTGAACGCGCGCCCGAGGACCCGAGGCAACAGCAGTGCGGTGATCCGGCCACCGTTGAGGAATACCCCGTTGGTGGCCAGGAAGGCGTCGACCCGCTGCCGCAGGGTCTCATTCGGCCCACCGTCGAAGTGGTCGGCACCGTCGAAGCGGGCGAAGGGTCGAAGCCACCATGGCAGCCGCGGCAGTTCGTCGATGTCGACGAACCAGCTGTAGCTGCGACGCTCGGCGTAGTGCGCCACCGGCGAGCGATGCAGATGGGTGACCCGGGTGGGGTAGATCGCGGGAGTCATTGCCGGCTCGACCAGGTCGCTCATGAGGACGGTCACGAGTGCTATTCGGAGCAGTCCCGGCTCAGGATGGGTCCGGGGAGCGGGCGTGTGACCGCAATCACTCTGAGCAGGTCATTCGCGCCAGGAGCGGGCCGCGGCAACCAGGCCGGCCACCAACGCTGAGGTCGCCGGGGTCAGACCGTCCTCGCCGGGCAGTTGGCTGCGCGGGCTCGTCCCACGTACTCGGGAGGACAGTTCCAGTTGCGCGCCGCCGCCGCGAACGCGGTTGACCGGGTTGTCGGGGTGCAACCCGCGTAACTCCGGGGGCATGGCATCGAGGTCGGTCACCACCTGATAGCCGGGCACCGCGATGCAGCGTGCGAGGAGCCCGGCGAGTTCGCGGTTTTGCCCTCCGGCCAGGATCTGGGTGCTGCGGTCCACTCGGCCGTAGCCGTGCAGCGAGACCACGACATCGATGTGGTCCAAAAACTCGGCCAGCGTCGATGACTGTTGAGGGAGATAACGGACCGACGGTAGGTGGTGTGGGTAGTCGCGTGGGTGCCGCAGCAGATACACCGATGCCCCACACAGCTCCGCGGCACGTTCGGCGATCACATCAGTCATCTGCTCGAGACCCCCGCCGTGGATGGCCATGAAGCCGAAGCGGGACCGCAGCGTGCTGGTTTCGGTGACGCCCGGATCGGCCAGCAGTTCCGAGAGCGTTTGTGGTCCAAATTCTTTGGTCTGAGACTTCGACATCGGCCAGTGTGCAGGGTCCCAGCGGCGCAGGAACTCGATCCACTGGTGCGGCAGTCCGTGGTGCAGCGCACCGCTGATGATGCGGTCCAGATAGCCCGGGCGCGGAGCACCGGCCTGAACACGGTGGTCGATGTAGACCCAGGGTGTCGCGGGGCCATGCACGGTTCGAACGGTCAGCCTGTCGCGGCGGTAACGCTCGGGAACGCCTTCGGCGCGATCGAGGTTCATCAGATCCTGATCGGTCACTGTCCAGAGCACTCCGTGAACCGTGCTCCCGATGAACGGTTCCAGGGTCGCGACTCCACGCTCATTGATCAGCCAGTCGTGGTCAGCCAACACAGCGGGGCGCGGATCTGCCGCACCGGGGCAACGATCGGCCATCTGCTCCGCGCACAGGTTGGACCCGTAAGCGAAATAGGTATGCCGCTCCATCAGGAGAGTGTGAGGTAGATCAGCGCCACATTGAGAAGCGTAATGACCGTCGCGACCGACCAGCCCGCGACCGTGGTCAGCCGAGAGTTGGCATCGGTGCCCATCAGTTCGCGGTCGGAGGTCAGTCGCATGAGTGGCACCAAGGCGAATGGGATTCCGAAGGACAGCACCACCTGCGAAAGCACCAGTGCGTGAGTGGGATTCACGCCGCTGGCCAGGACCACCAGTGCTGGGACCAGGGTGACCAGACGGCGCACCAGTAGCGGGAAGGACTTGCGCAGTAGACCCTGCATGATCATCGCACCGGCATAGGAACCCACTGATGTCGAGGCCAACCCCGAGGCCAGCAGTCCGATAGCGAAGAACAGTGCCACCGTCGGGCCCAAGGTCTCACCGACTGCGGCATGTGCACCCTCGATGGTGTCTGTGCCTTCGCGGCCGCGCAGGTTGGTCGCCGCGACCAACAGCAGGGCGAGGTTCACGGTACCGGCGAGAAGCATTGCGATGCCGACGTCCCAGCGGGTCGCCCGCAGGAGCACAGCCCGCTCGGTACCGGGTCCGGGATGGCCGTGCCGATCGCGTGCGAGCCCTGAATGCAGGTACACCGCGTGCGGCATCACCGTTGCCCCGAGCATTGCCGTGGCTAGCAGGACGCTCTGCACGCCGTCGAAGCGAGGAATAAGTCCGTCAATCACGTCGGTTGCGGGCGGTGGGTTCACCACCAGACTGGCCGCGAACCCGATGGTGATGACCAACAGCATGCCGATGATGACCCGTTCAAACACCCGCTGCCCTCTGCGGTCACCGATCTCCAGTAGCAGCAGTGACACCACACCGGTGATCACGCCACCCAGCACCAGGGGCAGTCCAAACAACAACTGCAGGGCGATCGCGCCGCCGATGATCTCGGCTACATCGGTGGCGATGGCGACAAATTCGGCCTGGAGCCAGTAGGCGATGCGGGTCGAGGTACGGGTCCTGTCGCGCACTGCCTCCGGCAGGGTTTGTCCGGTGACCAGTCCCAGCTTGGCGCTCAGGAATTGCACCAGGCCCGCCATCACATTGGCGGCGACGATCACCCACACCAGCAGGAAACCGAACTGAGATCCCGCGCTGACATTCGCGGCGATATTGCCGGGGTCGACATAGGCGATCGCGGCGACGAAGGCCGGCCCGAGCAGAGTCCAACCGGGTTTGGCCGGGACGCGGGTGTGGTCCGGTCTCACCGGCCGATCCACATGCCGCCGAGTCCAAACCCGAGCGGACCGTAGCCCCAGCCGGGATAGGGGTTGGTCAACGCCGGGTCGGGTGACGTGACGATTGCCAAATGCCCGGGGGTCTGGCAGATCCGGGTGTGCGCAGCGATGTCCGTGCATTCCGGCACGGCGGTCGCCGGGGCAGCGACTAGTACTGCGACGGCGAGGGCGATCGGCAGGGCAGTAACGCGCCTCACGTCACCGGTAGCCACGGCCATAACCGCCGATGAGCAACGCCGCGCCGTAAAACTCGTCGTCCCACGGATACGGGTAGTCGGGCATCACCGGTGCAGCGTTGATCTGGATATTGCCCGAAGGGCTACAGGCGGTGACGGAGTCGCTGATGATCACGCCGTTCGATTCCGAGGGCTGCGGGCAGTTGGTGATCAGCTGGGTGTCCGCGGAGGCGACGGCGGGGCTGGATATCACGAAAGTCGTTGCGGCAGCGGAGAGTAACGCCGCGACGATCCGGTTCGGCAAGGTCGGCATGGTCCTCCGCTGCTGGACTCTTATGAGCCTTTTCGACCAGCGTACAGCCCCTTGCCGGTCACCAGCGGAAGCTCCAGAGTGGTGCGGATACCTGGTGCTGCGGCCACCACGGCGGGTATCGCGTTGACAATCCGCGTCGCGGTGGCAAGCACCCCGGCGTGGTTGTGGTCGCCGTTGGGGCTGCTCAAGCAGAGGTCCAGGCTGTAGCTCGGCTCACCGGTGATCTCGATGCGGTAGCTACCACCCTGTTGTGCGGGCTGCGGCCAGTCTGGGCACATGTCGTCGCGCAGCCGGGTGACATGCTCGAGAACTACCGCCGGCGCTCCGTTGACGAGGCCGATCACCTCGAAGCGCAGGGCGGCGGCGGTGCCCTTGGCGATATGCCCGGAGGCGATGTCGAAAGCTTCCGGTGCCGGCTCTCGGATGTACGTCTCCTCGAGGCCGTCGAGTTCCACTCCGAGACCTGCGGCGAGCTGACGCACCACCGACCCCCAACCGATGCTCAGCACGCCAGGCTGCAGCAGCATCGGGATCTCGTCCATCGGCTTGCCGAAGCCCATGACGTCGAACATCACCGTCGCGCTGTCGTAGGTGTCGTAGTTGATGATCTCCATGCAGCGCACCTGCTCGATGCTCTGACAGGTGCCCATCAATGTCAGTGGGACCAAGTCGTTGGCGAATCCAGGGTCGATCCCGCTGACGTAAAGACTCGATTTGCCCTCCCGTGCCGCGTCTTCCAGGGGAGCGATCATCTCGTTGGGGATCACCTGCCAGGGATACTGCAGGAACACCGGGCCGCTGCCGACGACGTTGACACCTGCGGCGAGGATCCGGCGGTAGTCCTCCAGGGCCTCGACCAGACGATTGTCGGCCATCGCGGTGTACACCGCGCAGTCCGGCTTGGTGGCCAGGACTTCGTCGAGATCAGTGCTGGCTTTGACTCCGGTCATGGTGTCCAACCCGACCAGTTCGGCGGCGTCCTTGCCGGCTTTGGCGTCGGAGGACACCCATACGCCGGTGAGTTCGAAATCGGGGTTGGTGATCAGCGTCGTAAGCGCGTGCCCACCGACGTTGCCGGTACCGATCTGTGCGACGCGAATTGGCCCGCTCTTGGTCATTCGGTGCTCCTCAGTGCTCGGGACTTAAGAGATGGGTTCTGGACTTAGAGATGGGTGCGGGACTCAGAGATCCGGGATGGGCAGATCGAGGTTCGGAACCATCAGTCCGCCGTCGACCTCGATCATCTTTCCGGTCAGGAAACTGCCAGCCGGTGACGCAAGGTAGACGGCGGCTGCGGCGATATCGAGCGGAACACCGAGACGGCGCATCGGGGTGGCCTTCTCCATGGGTTCGCGCAGCGCATCATTGGAGGCCACGACCTCGAGTGCCGAGGTCATGATGGACCCTGGCGCGATCGCATTGACCCGGATCCGCGGGCAGAGGTCCAGCGCGGTGAGCCGGGTGTATTGGGCCAGTGCGGCTTTCGCGGTGCTGTAGGCCGCGAAGCCCCGGCCCGCCGTGCGGCCCATTGTCGAGGTGATGTTGATGATGTTGCCGCCGCCGGAGTATTCCAGCATCAGGGGCACGGCGGCGACAGTCAGCGCATGTGCAGTCAGCACGTTGAAGGTGAATGCATCCCGCATCTCCTTGACACTGGTGGTCAGCAGCGTGTTGGGCATGCTTCCGCCGACGTTGTTGACGACGATGTCGAGCCTGCCGAACGCCTCCACCGCTTTGGCGGCCAACTCGGCTGTCGACTCGGGCTGGGCGAGATCGGCGACGACGATGTGCGCGCGCCGGCCGGTCGCCTCGATCTGGGCCGCCACCGACTCTAGTTCGGACTGGGTGCGGGAGGCGATCACGACGTCGGCGCCGACTTCGGCGAAGGCCACGGCAATCGCGGCTCCGAGCCCACGCCCGGCCCCGGTGACTACGGCTACTTGTCCGTCGATGCGGAAACTGTCGAGGATCACGTCGGCTCTCTTCCCATGTCGGCGATTACCGTAGCAATATTGGCAAGACAGCTGAACCCGAATGTCGAACGTTTTTGTAACACGTTCTACTTCTTGGGCGGGGTCGTCTTCGCCACGGCCTCATCAGTCGGTGGGCCGGCTTGCCCTCGGCGGAGGGCTGGGTTCGATTCAGACGGCCGGGACGGATTCGGGGTCGAGACCCGTCGGCATCTGCGGGTTGGCGCCCGGAGCATCGTCGATATACACGCTCTGCGGCTGGAGCAGGCACTCTCCGGTTTCCGGCACCTGGCCTCCCGTGCAGTACGGTTCCAGATCCTCCGGATCAGCGGATGCATTGGGGGCGCCCAGCAGTGCTGCGACCACCAGCAGGCCCGCGACCGACCACCTCGTCATTGGATCAGCGTATCAGCGGGGCATACGTTGATCTGGTGATCGATAGGTGGCCGCCGGGAGCGACGACGGGTCCCCTGGTCCAGCTGACCAACCCGGACAAAGTGCTCTACCCGGGCACCGGCACGACTGAGGCCACCACGAAGG
>JBMOKE010000339.1:0-1928 GCA_049315425.1 Mycobacterium sp.
AGGAAGGCGACCACGCCGCGCGCCGCAGCCACCTGAATCGCGACCGCCAGCAGCGTGAGAAACATAGTGGTGAAGGACCGGTAGACGATCAGCAGCATCAGCCCGATCACCCCGAAGGTGAGCGCGGTGACCTTCAGGTGGCCGCCCTCACCGACCGCGAACTCATCGGCGACCAGTGCCGCCGGGCCGCTCACATACGCCTTGACCCCCGGCGGAGCCGGAGTGTCGGCCACGATCTGGCGGACGGCGGTGACGGATTCGTTGGCCTCACTGCTGCCGGCGTCGCCGACCAGATAGGCCTGGATGAGAGCGGCTTTGCCGTCGCTGCTCTGCGAACCCGCCGCCGTGAGAGGATCACCCCAGAAGTACTGAACGTGCTGAACGCGATCGTTCTTCTCCAACCGGGCCACCAGATCGTCGCCGAAACGGTGCGCCTCGGCACCCAACGGCGCCTCGCCTTCGAGCACGAGCGTGACGAGGCTGTCGGAGTCGTACTCGCCGAACACGGTCCCAACCCGCTTGGAGGCGATCAGCGCCGGCGAGTCTTGGGAACTCTGCGCCACGTTGTGGATGCGGCCGACTTCTTCCAGCGGCGGGATCAGCGCGTTGCTCGACGCAGCCAGCGCGAGCCAGAAGATCGCGATCGGGATGCAGAGCTTGCGGACAATCGATGCGAATCTCATCCGGACTTGTCCAAACAGTAGACATAGGCGTTGGCGTTGTTCGCGGTGCGCTCGACCTTGACCACGTCGTCGATGGTGATCCGGCAGCCCAGCGTGCTGCCGTCACCCTGGGCCTGGATGTTGACCACGACCGCGGGCGTGGTGGTGGAGTCCTCATAGGTCCACGGCAGCGGGGCGTTGTCGACTCGCTGCGGTGTGGAGTTCACATCCATATAGGTGATGGTGGCCGTCGCGCCCGGGTCACCGAATACCTCGAGCTGGACGCGCTTGGGGTTGAACGGAACGATTTGGTCGGCCGAGCCGCCGGGGGTCTTGGCGTCCAGGGGACCGAAGGCGCCCTGCAACCGGTACACCGCGAAGGCGGCCAGCCCGACGATCGCGAGTGTCACCCAGACCATCCAGGCCCGGCCGATTCTGGATCTCAGCGACGTGCTTTTCACCGGTCAGCCTCCACTGGCAGTACGGTACGGTACCGGACGCTCACGGTCACCCTCAGGACCCGGATCGGGCGGGTCGGATGAGACTGGGCATGATCATGTCGTCGACGAGGGTGCGCACCGTGCGGCGGGTGGGCAGCCGATTCTGGATCACCGTGCGGTAGATCAGGTAGCCCGGCAGCAGATCCCACAGTTCGCTGTTGACCACGTCGGGACAGATCTCACCGCGGTCGACGGCCCGTTTGACCACCTGCTTCATCATTGCCCGGCGCTGATCGAACAACTGCACCTGCATGGCGTCGTTGAGCGCCGGATCACGCGACACCTCCGCGAGAACGACCCGCAGCGTGCTGGCGTGCTCCTTGGACTGCGCACAGACGGTGTCACCGATCGCGATGAGATCGTCGCGCAGGCTGCCGGTGTCCGGCGGCACGGCGTCCTGACTGATGCCTTCGATGAACGCGGCCAGCACCAGTTCGGCTTTGGTGGGCCAGCGCCGGTACATCGTGGCCTTGCTGGCCCGGCCGGCTGCCGCGACCTCATCGAGGGTCAGCCGCTCGTAGCCGTGTTCCTGCAGCAGACGCAATGTGACCGCGAGCAGTTCGCGTTCCCGGTCCGACCACGTCACGGCCGCAATGCTAACGCCCCAGCGCCGGCGCCCCTTTCCCGAGCATCACCTGGCCCGCGACGATGGCCGTCACGAAGGCGAACAGCAGTGCTGAGGCGGTCCAGGCCAGTGCCTGGCCGGTCTGGCCGTACAGCGACGGCACGAATCCGATGGCCAGCGAGTCGAAGGTCATGGCCCCGG
>JBMOKE010000340.1:0-1927 GCA_049315425.1 Mycobacterium sp.
CGGGTGGCGGCCTGTCCCTCATGAACAAGCGTCGCCACCCTCCTACCGTCGGCGCCGAACAGCCCGGCGATCATCACGCCGCGGCCGCGACCGGCGGCCGGGGACCGTGACTCGAGCAGGTTCCACCGGTCGGCTCTGATGGTGTCGTGGAACCACATCGATGAGTCGGTGGTGCCGGCGTGGTGGCTGCGGTCGGTCATCGAGTGCCCGTGCACGGCCAGTACCGGGTCGACGCCGTAGATATCGGTGACGAAGATCGCGGCGCAGGCGTGCAGCAGTGGGTCGTCGGGCAGCGACGAGGTGACCCGCCACCAGAGCCGGCGGACGAACTCCACCCCGCTGCCCTCATCGACGATGCGAATGTCGATCTCGCCGGGTGGCAGTGCCGGCGCGGGCCCGATCGGGCCGGTGCGCTCCAGTGTCTCCGGATCGGTGGCGGCAGCGGTCTGGTCGCTGTGCTGCAATCCGGCCGCCGGGGTGGAGAAGGACGCGGTCACCGTGATGAGCAGCCTGCCCTCCTGGCTGCCGAGCACCCGCCGTGATGCCGAAGTGCGCCCGTCGTAGACGCGGTCAACCTCGTAGCGGGTCGGTGCTCCGGCGTCGCCGCCGCGCAGGTACTGCACATGCAGGCTGGTCGGGATCAGGTCGGGCCGAAGGGTGCGGCAGGCCGCGGCCATCGCCTGGCCGGCCAGCAGTCCGCCATAGGCACGCTTCCCGGACGGCCCGTTGTGCGCTCCGGTGAACACATCCGGCGTGCCCTCGGGCTCAACGGCGAGCAGCCGCTGCAGAACGTCACTCACGTTGCCACCGTTCCTGATTCGACCAGTGCGCGGATGTCACGGGCACTCATCCCGAGGCGCTCGGCCAGCACCGCGGCGGTGTGCTCGCCGAGCACCGGAGCCGCGTGCGCCGGCGTGTGCGCGCCGTCGACCGACATCGGCAGGCCCGGTGCCAGATGGGTACCGATGCGCGGCTGATCCAGGGGTGTGAAGAGCGGGTTGGCCGTCACCCGCGGGCTCTGCGCAACCTCGGCGAAGCTGCGATAGCGATCCCACAGCACCGAACTGGCCGAGAGCGCAGCGGTGACCTCGTCGGCGGTATGCCTGCCGAACCAGGCCGCGAACAGCCCATCCAGTACATCGCGGTGCAGGTATCGCTGACCTTCGTCGTCGAAGTCGGCGCCGAGTGTCTCAGCGACGGCGGCAACGGCTTTGGCGGTGTCGGTGAGTTCGGTGAGATCCCGGAAATGGCGTGCGGTCAATGCCACCACCATGAAGCTCACGCCGTCGGCGGTAGTGAAGTCTCGGCCGTACTGTCCGTAGATCGAATTGCCGAGGCGGGGTCGCTGCGTGCCGTTGACCATCGCCTCGGTGAGGAACCCGAGGTTGGCCGCGGTCGCCAGGGCGACATCGTCCAGTGGCAGCCGGATGGCACTGCCGTGGCCGGTGGCATCCCGGTGCCGCAGCGCGGCCAGCACCGATAGCGCGGCATACAACCCGCAGCTCACGTCCCAGGACGGCATGACGTGGTTGACCGGTCCGTCATGACCGACCGGACCGGTGACCAGGGGGAAGCCGGTGGCCGCGTTGACGGTGTAATCGACGCCGGTCGAGCCGTCCGCCCGGCCGAGTACTTCGAGATGGATCAGATCGGGGCGCTGTGCACTCAATGTCGGATGGGAATGCCATTGTCGCCCAGTGACATTGGTGATCAGCACGCCACTGTCGACGATCAGCTGTTGAATGAGCCGCTGGCCCTGCTCGCCGCGCATGTCGACGGCCATCGAGCGCTTGCCCTTATTGAGTCCGGCCCAGTAGATGCTGTCGCCGGAGTCGGTGAGTGGCCACCGGTGATAGTCCGCGGCGCCGCCGATCGGATCGATGCGGATCACCTCGGCGCCGAGCGCGGCAAGTGTCATCCCGGCCAG
>JBMOKE010000101.1:0-8499 GCA_049315425.1 Mycobacterium sp.
TCGGGTCGAGTCGGGTCACGACTTCGGTTTCGCCACCGATCATCAGGCAGTAGCCTCGGTCCAAGCCCCACACGCCACCGCTGGTGCCGCAGTCCACATAGTGGATTTTCTTCTCGGCCAGATGTTTTGCTCGGGTGATGTCATCGCGGTAGTAGGAGTTTCCGCCGTCGATCAATGCGTCGTCGGCATCCAGCAGGGGGATCAGCTCATCGATGATCTTGTCCACGATGGCCGCCGGGAGCATAAGCCAAATTGCCCGTGGCTTTTCCATCTTGGCCACCAGGTCCTGCAACGAGTTGGCACCGGTGGCGCCCTCGGCCTCGAGTGCCTTCACGGCATCGGGATCCACATCGTAGGCGACGCAGCGATGTCCGTCTCGCATCAACCGTCGGACCAGGTTGGCCCCCATTCGGCCGAGTCCCACCATGCCGAGTTGCATCGGTTTGTCAGTTGCCATTTCCGCCTTCGCTTTCTCCGGGATGTCGCACCGTAACCCCTAGATGCGAAATCTAGTCGGGCTGGAGGTAAACAAATCGTGTTTCCACGCCTTAGCTGGTGAGACCACGAAAACACTGGTCGCACGGCGTGGTCATGTTGACGCTTGAGTTGCTGCACCGATAGATTAGGCCTCAGGGGGGCCTGTGCCCTCATCGGGGGAATCGCGAAAGGGGGTGCTGTGGTGTCCGCATTCAAATGCGCCGCCCACGTGGGCGCGACAGCAATCGCACTGGGTCTGTCACTGGCTGTTTCCTCCGGAGTTGCGACTGCAGATGGCTCCCAACCGGGCCCCCAGACCGCGCCGGCCGCGACCGCTGATGCCGCGGCTCCGCAATCGGAGAGTCCGGCAGCACGCCACCCGGCGCGTGAAACCCGGGCCGACAATAGGGCTGCCCGTGCTGAATCCAAGCCGAATCGCACCCCACGTGAATCCCCCCGTTCGGCCGCGCGACTGGTGGCACCCGCCAGTGACAGCACCGGCCGGGAGCAGACAGCGCCCAAGTCCTCCACAGCGGTAACGCCACGGACGCCATCGTCGGCCGCCCAGGCTGCCCCCGCTAGCGAAGCGCCAGCGGTGGCGCCGGTGGTCAGGCGTGCACTTCGTACCCCGTCGACTAGCGACGTACTGAGCACGCCGGCCCGCGCGCGTGCGGTGGCATCGGCGACCGATCCGTTCTCGACGCTGCTGTCCCCGATCCAGGGGTTCGTCGAGGGAATCGCGCTACTGGTGCGGCGAACCTTCTTCAACCAGGCGCCGTCAATGAGCCCGGTGCAGCTCACCGGGCAGAGCCAGGGACTGATCACCGGAAACCTGGGCGCGGTTGACCCCGAAGCCGACCCGATCGTCTACAGCATCACCCGCAGTGCCCAGTACGGCAGTGTGGTGGTCGGTACCGATGGCAGCTACACCTACACGCCCGGCCAAAACTTTAGCGGCACCGACACCTTCACCGTTGCCGCCACCGATACCGGGTTCCACATCAATCTTCTCGATCTTTTCCGCGCGGCCAGCACCTCGGCAAGTGTTGCGGTCAAACAGGGCGCCGCCGCCACTGCCTCGCGGCTACAGTTCCAATTCATCTACGGAAGTGGATCACAACTCTGGTCCACCGCAGCCCGCAGTTCTCTCGAGTCGGCCGCATCCGTGCTATCGACTCACATTGTCGCGACGACGCCGGTTGTCATCACCTTTAACGTGACCGGAGAGTTTTCGCCGCTTTCCACGACGCTGGCTACGGCCGGCAGCGAGTTCATCAGTTCCGATCCGGGTTTTCTCCCGACGGTGGTGCAGAACAAGATCCTCACCGGCGTCGACTCCAACGGGTCGACCGCCGATGGTGAGATCACCTGGAACTTCGCGCGACAGTGGGCCACCGGCGACGTGATCGATTACAGCCAGTTCGACCTCGAGGCAGTCGCAACCCACGAGTTGCTCCATACCCTGGGATTCCTGTCCTACGTGAATGTGCCGGGCTCTAACAACGGTCAGAGTTGGACGGTGTTCGACAGCTTCCTGGTGACCGCGGACGGCACAAAGGTGATCGGCAGTGACTTCACCTGGAACACCAGCTACGACCCGAACCTGACGGGCGGAAACGGCGGACTCTATTTCGGTGGGGCCGACGCCGTGGCCGCCTACGGTGCACGGGTTCCCCTGTACACCCCGAGCCCGTGGGAATCAGGAAGCTCGGTGTCGCATCTGGACGACAGGACCTTCGTCGGCGTCAACCGCAAGATGATGAACTCCCAGGTGCGAGTGGGCCGAGGCATCCGAGATCTGAGCTCAGTCGAACTCGGCATCCTTGCCGACCTCGGCTACACCGTCGTATAAATCAATCCCGGCGAAGGCCGACGGGCTTACATCAAGTCTGCCTTGGTCATTTCGTCTCGGGTGAGTTGAGACACTGCGGGATGTTCGAAGATCCCATTCGCATAGAACGGGCTCGGAATCATCAAATCCAACTGGGGTGGTGACGCAAATCCACCCATCATCGACGGCCCTCGCCCATCGGTACTGCGATGACCGTGCGCCACTCCGCACGGTGCCATCATCACATCGTTCTCCTCGGCATCGACCCAGCCGAACCCGCCACCAAAAAGTTGACCTGAGCCACTCCACATCACCAGGAACTCATCGGAAACCGGGTGCTTGTGGATCACGTCCGCAACCCCGATCCCGGTATACGCGTAATTGAAACCGGTCAATCGTGTCCCGGCCCCGGGCCACAGGACCAACCTCATGGGGAGGCCGATCCCGGCGAAGGGGGCACCATCGAGAACGTTGAACAAGGCTCCTGTCAGCTTGACATCATCGGGGGCGAGATTTTTGGCCCTCACCTCGGGCTGGTCCTCCCGAAAGCTCATCTCCTCAAGTTTGGGAGGTGTCACAGGGATTGCGTTGGTACAGGCTTTTTCAATGGAGTCGAAATTCATGACACCCAGTTGACTGTTGTAGAACCCCTTGTCGGAATAGAGGTCGAACTGGGGCGGGCAGATCTGATTCACGAGAATCGCCGGTTCGGTATTGCTGGCGGGATTTCGGATCTGATGTCCTATACCGGCCGGAAAGTAGGCGATATCTCCGGGCTGCAACGTCACCCATCGGTCTTTCAGCCACACATCGACAACACCGTGCCTGCACAGGATGGCTTCCTCGGCCAGATCATAGGTGTAGTGATCACTCTGTTGGCCTGGCGCAACATTGGTGACATGAACGGATTGGGTCTGATAGCCCGTCCCGGGCCACGCCAGAAGCCTTGTTTCCAAACCGTGAGCGGTGATGGTTGGGCCGTCGAATAAATTGCCGATGGCACCTTCTGAACGAATTTGTTTCGCGGTCCGATACCGGGCACGTAAACCATCGGTGATCTTCATCGTGTTCCTTTGACGGTCGGGACGGTTCATGATCCTAGTTACCGATCAGCGGGCGAGGGTCAGCGACGACGACCACCGGTTGTCGCCTGATTCGATACCTGTCAATATAGACAAATGTCGAATCACTGCCCGGTCGAGCCACTGGTGGCCGAACCGCTGACCATGGCCGCGGCCACCGAAATGGCCGCCAAGTTCAAGGCACTGTCCGACCCGGTGCGTTTGCACCTGCTGAGTCTGGTGGCCAGCCACGCCGGCGGTGAGGCGTGCGTGTGCGATATCACCTCTGACGTGGGGGTGTCTCAGCCGACGGTGTCTCATCACCTCAAAGTCTTGCGTGACGCTGGGTTGTTGACCTCGCAGCGTCGGGCCTCCTGGGTGTACTACGCGGTGGTTCCTGAAACACTCACCGCACTGTCGGCACTGTTGCGCACCGGCGTCGACGCAGCGACACCCGTCGGGGCATCCGCATGACCGAGACGGCCGTGCAGGACGAGACCGCCGGGGCGCTGGCCCGACTGTCCACCCTCGACCGATTCCTGCCGCTGTGGATCGGTATCGCGATGGCGGCCGGCCTGTTGCTCGGCCGGATGATCCCCGGGCTGTCCGGTGTGGTGTCAGCGGTACAGGTCGACGGAGTCTCGCTGCCGATTGCACTGGGCCTGCTGGTGATGATGTATCCGGTGTTGGCCAAGGTCCGCTACGACCGACTGGACTCCGTCACCGGCGATCGCAAACTCCTGCTGAGCTCGCTGATTCTGGTCTGGCTCATCGGCCCGGCGCTGATGTTCACCCTCGCGTGGGTTTTCCTGCCGGATCTGCCGGAGTACCGGACCGGGATCATCATCGTGGGCCTGGCGCCGTGCATTGCGATGGTCATCATCTGGAATGACCTGGCCCGCGGTGACCGCGAGGCCGCCGCGGTTCTCGTGGCGATCAACTCCGTCATTCAGGTGCTGTTCTTCGCCGCGCTGGCCTGGTTCTATCTCACGGTCCTCCCCGGCTGGCTGGGGCTGAAACAGACGACGATCGACTTCTCGACGTGGCAGATCGCCAAGTCCGTGCTGATCTTCCTCGGCATACCACTGATCGCCGGCTATCTCACCCGCCGCTATGGCGAAAAGCTCAGGGGCCGTGCGTGGTACGAGTCGACATTCCTGCCCAGGATCGGTCCGTGGGCGTTGTACGGTCTGCTGTTCACCATTGTGATCCTGTTCGCGTTGCAGGGACGTCAGGTCACCTCCCACCCGTGGGATGTGGCCCGGATCGCACTGCCACTGCTGGCGTACTTCGCGGTCATGTGGGGCAGTGGCTATGCGCTGGGGGCTGGCATCGGCTTGGGCTACGCGCGCACCACCACGCTGGCCTTCACCGCCGCGGGCAATAACTTCGAGTTGGCCATCGCGGTCGCCATCGCCACCTTCGGCGCCACCTCCGGACAGGCACTCGCCGGCGTCGTCGGGCCACTGATCGAAGTGCCGGTTCTGGTCGCGCTGGTGTATGTATCGCTGGCACTGCGTCGGCGATTCGGCTCCAATACCGAACCGGCACAACAGGAGTCCTGATGGTCACCAATAAGACTCGACCCAGCGTGCTGTTCGTCTGCGTCCACAACGCCGGCCGCTCACAGATGGCCGCGGGGTTCCTCACCCATTTGGCCGGCGACGCGATCGAGGTCCGCTCGGCCGGCAGCGCACCCGCCGCGAGCATCAACCCGGCAGCCGTGGCGGCGATGGCCGAAGTCGGCATCGATATCGCGGCCCAGTCGCCGAAGATCCTCACCCCGGATGCCGTCGAGACATCCGACGTGGTGATCACCATGGGCTGCGGGGACACCTGCCCGGTGTTCCCGGGCGTGCACTACCGGGACTGGGAGTTGCCCGATCCGGCCGGTAAGGGCATCGACGCGGTTCGTCCGATCCGCGATGAGATCAAGACTCGGGTGCAGGCTCTCATCGACGAGCTGAAGGTTTCCTAACCCGACACCAACCACGGTGCAACCGGGAGCGCCGGACAGGACCGCAGCCTAGCCCGATCGGGATCGCCTGATTATGTGGCCGCGTACCGTTTTGGCTGTGTCCGTTGAATCAGTCCCGAGCCGCATCCTCGACGCGCACGGCGGGCTGGACTACTGGCACTCGCTGGCATTCATCGATATCGAGATATCGGCTTACGGCTTTCTGTTCACCACCAAACGCGTTCCCCCGCAGCGTCATGCCCGCCTGACGATCAATACCCGCAAACCCGAAGTGACGCTGTGGGATTATCCCGCACCCGGCCAGCGCGCGACTCTGCACGGAACCGACCGGGTCGAGATCACCGACGGCGATGGCTTGGTGCTGCAGAGCCGAACCAATCCCCGCACAGCATTTGCGGGCAAGAGACTATTGACGCCCTGGGATGCATTGGATTTCGCCTACTTCTCCGGGTATGCGATGTGGAACTACCTGACGTTGCCTTTCCTGCTGCTCGAACCGGGGGTCACGGTGCTCACCAATGATGGACAGGCGGTCAACGGTATGACCCGGCTGCTGGTCGGCTATCCCCCGACAATTCCGACCCATTCGACAGATCAGGAACTCTATTTCGACCAAACCGGGCGCTTGCACCGTCACGACTACACCGCCGAGGTCGTCGGCCCCTGGGCCACCGCCATCCATCTCTGTGATGACTACCGTCAGTTCGGGGGCCTTCAGATGCCCACCACGAGGCGGGTGTATCCGAAAGGCCCGTTCAACCGCCCGCTGCCGTTTCCGACCCTGGTTGCTGTCGACGTCCACGACGCACAGCCCCGCCCGGCGTGAGGTAGGCAGGCTCGATTCGCCAACCCGGCCCGGAGGTGCGGCGACGCGGTTTAAGATCATCCGCTATGACCGAGCGTGAGGCCATGCCCTATGAGGACCTCGGCGCATGGTTCACCGATGATCTCCGTCCAGGCTGGGCCCGCTACTGGAGCGAGGCCCCGACTGCACCCCCCAAGCCGCCCTGGTACCGCAACAGTAGGGTGCTGCTGGCAATGATCACCGCGGCTGCGGCCGCCCTGGTGGTGGCCACCGCATTGCTCGTGACCCTCAGCAGCGCCGACTTCAACCAGACCAGACAACTCCGCAGCGTCAATCCGGTGCCGGTTGCTCCGGCAACCGAAACGGCGATCATCGCCGCGACACCGGCACCGGAGACGCAGGCGGAAACCGAGGCTGAACCCCCGGCGGCAGCGGATCCGACGGCATCAGCGGATGCACCTCCACCGCCGCCGGCGCCACGTGTGGTCGATTCGAATAACTCCGACGGGCCGCGAATGAACGTCACGCGAGCGCCGATGAGCTTCACCCCCGGACAAATTTCTGCGAACTGAAGCCGTAGGCTTCACCCCAATACTCGCACTGCAGTCCTTTTCGAATTGCGGTGCAGAGGATTTCACTGATTCGGGAATTGCCGGGGGCGAGGATATTCCGATGACTGCTCCATGACCACTCATGAGGCGATGGACGCCAGGGCGAGGTTCCTGGCTGCCGTTGAACGAGTGCCCGATCAAGCCAGCGGCGCGCAACGATTATGCGCCGCGTGCGTCTTGGCCCTGCCGATACGACGGGCCGCCATCGCGATCTCCATCCAAGGCCACGGCCTGGAAGTGCTTTCGGCTACCGACCAGGTCGCCGAGCAGGTGGAGTGGACGCAGGTCACGCTGGGCGAGGGGCCCGGATTCGACGCCGTGGCCAGTGGCGGTCCAGTCGCGCTGGTCAGCCTCGCGCAAGCCGATGGGCGCTGGCCGATGTTCGTCCCGGAGGTCGCCGGGACCGGTATCGGAGCCATGTATGCACTTCCACTCCAGGTCGGTGCCATCAACGTCGGAGTGTTGGATCTCTACTGCGACCCGGGGGAGTTCCTTGAAGGACCCGATTTCACCGCTGCCGTGGCAGTCTCCGAACTGCTCACCTCGGTCCTCATCGCGGTAGGTCCGGACGGCCGAATTCCGGAATCCCTGGGCCCGTGGTGGAATCAGCCACTGGGCACCCGTGAAGTCCATCAGGCCACCGGGATTTTGATGGAGCAGCTCGGCATCGACGCCCGGTCTGCCTACGTTCGGCTTCAGGCCTTCGCATTCGGAAATCGTCAATCCCTCAGAGACATTGCGCGCGATGTGGTCAGCAGGCGGCTACGGTTCGACCCCGACTCGGGCGAGACCACCGCCCCCGATCCCACGGCACGGCCATGACGTACCGCCGAACAGCTCTGCCACCGCTTCGGGTGTGGGACGATTCACCAGAGGGGGATTTCTGTGGATGACTACGGTCGTTTGGCGCAAGCGTTCGTCGGCTTAGCTGACACGCTGGTGGCCGACTATGACGCCGTCGAAGTCTCCCAGCAACTCATTGAGAGCTCGATGGCCCTGCTACCCATCGCTGCGGCCGGGCTCCTCATCGGCGACGTTCACGGTGAACTTCATGTTCTCGCATCAAGCAGCGAAGAGACAAAGCTGCTTGAGCTTCTGCAACTGCAGTCCAACGCCGGACCCTGCCTGGTCGCCTACCGCACCGGTCAACCGGTCCTGGTCGAGGATCTGAATCTCGAGCCGGAGCGCTGGCCGGCCTTCGCAAAGCAGGCCGCCGAGTACCGCTATCGGTCGGTGTCGGCCCTGCCGTTGCGGCTGCGCGACGAGCGCGTGGGTGCCTTGAACCTATTCCGAACCGAGGTCGGTGCCATGTCGCCCACCGATATCTCCGTCGGCCAAGCCCTCGCCGACGTAGCCACCGTCGGGATACTGCACCAGCGAACCCTGACCCACGCTGATCTGATCAGCCAGCAACTCCAGGGCGCACTCAACAGCAGGGTGATCATCGAACAGGCCAAAGGCGTACTTGCCGAGCGCGGTTCCATCGATATGGACCGGGCGTTCGTGTTGCTTCGGGCCCATGCTCGCAAGACTCAGCAACGTCTTGCCGATGTCGCCCGTGCGGTGGTAAACAATGCCGATACCTCTGCAATCCTTGGCCTGGAGCAGATTTAGCCTTCCCGGAACCCCGGTCGATGACGTTGGCCCCCCATTTTCGCACCGCCGGTTGTAGTGTGGTGGGTGCAAGGCTTTCCCCAGTCCCCGGCGAGCAATCTGGTTTCTGTTCATTCCCAGGG
>JBMOKE010000341.1:0-1921 GCA_049315425.1 Mycobacterium sp.
ACATCACCAATCACTTCTCGCAGCACTACAGCCGCCATGGCGCATCCTCCTTGAGTCGTCGCATTACCTACTGCAACGCCTGAGTTCCCCGCCAGGTTCCCGACAGATAGCTCAGGGGTCGGGGTGCGTCGGACTGAACGCCGATACCAGATAGTCGACTCCGGTCACGACGGTCAGCACGATCGCGGCACCCAATACCCACCAGGCCACCGTCAGCCATGGCCCTGACCAGCTATTAAGGGGAAGAATGAACAAACCGATAGCGATGGACTGGACGAGTGTTTTGAGCTTGCCGCCCCGACTTGCCGGGATCACTCCCCGGCTGAGCACCGCGAACCGGAGCACTGTGATCCCTATCTCACGCACCAGAATCACCACCGTCACCCACCAGGGGAGATCACCGAGCATGGACAATCCGAGCAGAGCAGCACCGATCAGCATCTTGTCCGCGATGGGATCGGCCAGCTTGCCGAACTCGGTTTCCAGGCCGTAGCTACGCGCCAGCACACCGTCGAGCCGGTCGGTCAGCACGGCCACAGCGAAGATGACGAAGGCGGCGATCCGACTTGGAGTCTGATGCCCGTTGCCGGCAAACAGGAACAGCAAAAAGATCGGGACCAGAACCAGCCGCACCGCGGTCAGCAGGTTGGCGACATTGGCAACCCGGGCGCCCTGGGCAGCCGGCGGAGTTGTGGGTTGGCCCGACACGACCATCAGAATATCGGTACGGGCTCCCGCAACCCGCGACCGATATGGTTGCGCCGTGCTCGACTCCTCGCCCGGGGCCCCGTCGGCGGCCGGCCAGCGCCACGATGTCGTCATCCGCCGTGCCCGCACCTCCGACGTGCCGGAGATCAAACGGCTGGTCGATATCTACGCTGGGAAGATCCTGCTGGAGAAGAACCTCGTCACGCTGTACGAGTCGGTTCAGGAGTTCTGGGTCGCCGAAGCCGCCGGTCAGATGCTCGGCTGCGGGGCGCTGCATGTGTTGTGGGCCGATCTCGGCGAGGTGCGCACCGTGGCGGTGGACCCGAGCGTGAAAGGCCAGGGCATCGGATACGCGATCGTTCACCGGCTCTTAACGGTGGCACGCGAACTTCAGTTGCGGCGGTTGTTCGTGCTGACCTTCGAGACCGGATTCTTCGGCCGACACGGATTCACCGAGATCGAGGGCACCCCGGTCGACGCCGAGGTGTACGAAGAGATGCGCCGCTCCTATGACGTCGGCGTGGCAGAGTTCCTCGACCTGAGCTATGTCAAACCAAACATCCTGGGCAACACCAGGATGCTGCTGGTGTTGTGACTCAGAAGTCCTCGGGCACCCCGTCGTCGTCCTCGTAGTCGTCGTCATTGCCGTCGTCGCCCGCGCCGTCGCCCCGGATCGCTCCCAGCGTCGCCGCCAGTTCGTCGGGCTTGATCAGGACCTCGCGGGCCTTGGAACCCTCGGATCCTCCGACGATGCCCTGGTTCTCCATCAGGTCCATCAACCGGCCGGCCTTGGCGAAACCGACCCGCAGCTTGCGCTGCAACATCGAGGTCGATCCGAACTGACTGGACACGACCAGTTCGACCGCCTGGAGCAGCAGGTCCATATCGTCGCCGATGTTCGGGTCCACGTCGGCGCGATCACCGCCGGGCTTGGCCGCGGTGACGCCCTCGGTGTACTCGGGTTCAGCCTGCTCCTTGCAGGCCTGCACCACGGCGTAGATCTCTTCGTCGCTGATATAGGCACCCTGGAGCCGAATCGTCTTATTGGAGCCCATCGGCAGGAAGAGCGCATCGCCCATACCGATCAGCTTCTCCGCGCCCGGCTGATCCAGGATCACCCGGCTGTCGGTCAGCGACGACGTCGCGAACGACAGCCGAGACGGCACGTTGGTCTTGATCAGACCGGTGACGACATCCACCGACGGCCGCTGGG
>JBMOKE010000342.1:0-1920 GCA_049315425.1 Mycobacterium sp.
CCGGCCGATGACCTTCTTCAGGAGGCCAACGCCGTCGCCACGACGATCTCGCAGATGTCGCGATCAGCGTCCCGGATGGCTAAGGAAGCCGTCAACCGGGCCTTCGAGTCCTCTCTCAGCGAGGGCCTGCTCTACGAACGGCGGCTCTTCCACTCGGCGTTCGCCACTGAAGATCAGACCGAGGGTATGGCGGCCTTCACCGACAAGCGACCGCCCAACTTCACCCACCGCTAAGGTTTTCTCCCGTGACAGTCGCCGAGCCGGAAACCATCGCCGCGAAAGCCGCCGAACCCAAACCGGACTGGTGGAAACGCAGGTACACGTTCACCGGGACCGCCGTCGGCCTGTTGTTCATCCTACTGACGATGACACCGTCGCTGCTGCCGCGCGGCCCGCTCTTCCAGGGTCTACTCAGCGGCCTCGCCGGCGCGATCGGATACGGCATCGGGGTGTTCGCGGTGTGGCTGATCCGGTTCATGCGGTCCCGGTCGACGAGTCCGCGCGCGCCGAGATGGGCGTGGCCGATCCTGATGATCGTCGGCGCGGTCGAACTTGTATCGGGTGTTGTGTACTTCCACTACTGGCAGAACCACGTCCGCGAGCTGATGGGCGTTCCTCAGCTGCAGTGGTTCAACTACCTGCAGGCAGCAGTGTTATCGGTCGTTTTCCTGTTCGTCTTCGTCGAGATCGGCCAGCTAGTGGGACGGCTGGTCCGGTTCCTGGTTCGCCAGCTCAACCGCGTTGCGCCACCCCGGGTTTCGGTCGTCGTAGTGATCGCGCTCCTGATCGCGGTGAACATCGCCATCATCAACGGGATCGTGGTACGAGGCGCGATGAGCGTCTTGAACAAAACCTTCTCCAGTGTCAACAACGAGCTGGACCCGAACCGTCCGGCACCGAGCACACCGCTGCGCTCCGGAGGCCCCGGCTCGCTGGTGTCCTGGGAGTCGCTGGGCCATCAGGGACGCATCTTCGTCGGTGGTGGGCCCACCGTCGCCCAACTCACCGAGTTCAATAACGCCCCGGCAACCGAACCCATCCGCGCCTACGCCGGACTGAACTCCGCCACCGGCATCCGCGCCGAGGCCCAACTGGCCGCCAACGAACTGGAGCGTGCCGGCGGGCTCAAGCGCAAGGTCATTGCGGTCGGCACCACGACGGGCACCGGGTGGATCAATGCCGCCGAAGCGGGCTCGCTTGAGTACATGTACAACGGCGACACCGCCATCGTGAGCATGCAGTACTCGTTCCTTCCGAGTTGGCTGTCGTTCCTGGTCGACAAGGAGAACGCTCGCCAGGCCGGTCAAGCCCTCTTCGAGGCCGTAGATGCAAAGGTCCGCGCACTACCCGAGGCGCAGCGGCCCAAGATCGTGGTGTTCGGCGAGAGCCTCGGCTCCTTCGGCGGCGAGGCGCCGTTCCTGAGCCCCAACAACATCATCGCCCGCACCAACGGAGCGCTGTTCTCCGGACCGACGTTCAACAACACCATGCGCGATGACGTCACCGTCAATCGGGATCCCGGCTCGCCGGAATGGCTGCCGATCTTCGACGACGGCGCCAACGTCCGGTTTGCCGCACGACCCGAGGACCTCGGCCGCCCCGATCAGCCATGGGGCAATCCCCGGGTGGTGTATCTGCAGCACGCCTCCGATCCGATCGCATGGTGGAGACCGGATCTTCTTTTCGCCGAACCGGATTGGCTGCGCGAGCCACGCGGTTACGACGTGTCCAATGATATGAAGTGGATCCCGGTGGTGACGTTCCTTCAGGTGTCGGCCGATATGGCCGTCGCCGTCGATGTACCGGACGGCCACGGCCACCGCTACGTCAGAGACGTGGTGAACGCCTGGGCCGCGATCATGCAACCGCCGGGGTGGACGCCGGAGAAGACAGAGCGGCTGCGGCCGATGGTCAGATCAG
>JBMOKE010000102.1:0-8472 GCA_049315425.1 Mycobacterium sp.
TACCGCTGGTTCGAACCGGCGAAATCTTCACCGTCGAACCGGTGTACGGCGCCTCTATCATCTGGCCGTTACCGAGGAAGAGCGTGACGTGCTGGCTGCCACCGGGGCCGTAGAAGATCACGTCTCCGCGGCGCATTTGCGCCGACGGGATCTGTCGACCCGCGGTGTACTGCGAACCCGAGTAGTGCGGCAGTTTGATGCCCGCCCCGGCGAAGGCGTACAGGATCAGGCCGGAGCAGTCGAAGCCCACTGTGCCCGCACCTTCGTCGATTCCACGACTGGCGCCGGCCGCGGTGCCACCGCCCCAGGAGTAGGGCACCCCGATCTGCGACTGTGCCCGCTTGATGACGTACTCGATGGCCTGGTTTCCGTACACCATCGGGATACCGCCGCCGTTGGTGATACCGGTGTCGGTGGGCTTGAGGATGCCCAACTGCTGCAGGAATTGTTGACCCAGTTGCTTAGTGGTCTGATAGGCGCTCTGCGCGATCTGCAGGAGCGCATTGATGATCTGAATAGGGTCGCCGGACAGGAACGCCGACGGCACCATCGGCAGAGTCAGGTCCCATTCGGAGGCCTTGCCGTAGGGCGGAATTGTGCCGCCCGGTGCCGCACCGGACGCGGCCGCTGACGGATCCCAGCGGTCTGCGGACGACGTTCCACCCGGGACGGCCGCCAGTGGAGCTATTGCGCCCACCGCGGCCTGTTCCAGGGCAGCGGCCGGCACGGTGGCGGGCGCTGACCATTCGCGAGCCGCGTCGAGCTTCTGCTGAGCGGTCTTGCGTTCAGCAGCCAGCCTGTCGATCTCAGCCTGCTGCTCGCGGAAGGTCTTCTGCGCCTTGGTCAGCGCCGCAACCGCGGCGTCCTGACTGTTCTTGGCATCTTTGACAGACAGTTCGGCCTTCTGCTTGGCCAATCGCGCAGCCGCATCCTGGTTGACCACCTCGGTGCGGGCACGCTGGAGGCCATTCATAACCTGCTCAGAACTCAGTGCCAGCGTCTGTCCTGCGGTCGCGGTGGAGATGATCTCGTCGGGTGTACGGGCCATCACCAACGATGCTGACGGGCCGTTGACATAGCTGGCTGCAGCAAACGTGTCGAACCGCTTCTGGGCATCAACGATCGCTGCGTTGGCGTCGGAGACCGACTGCTGGCTGGCCTCGAACTGCAGTTGCGCAGCGGCTGCGGCATCCCGCGCGTCCTGTACCGCCACGATCGCCTTGTTGACGCCCTCCTGTTCGATCTGGACCGCAGCACCGATGTCCTGCAGGCGTTGGTTGGCCTGGGCGACATCGGCGATCAGGGCCGACAGGCTGTTGGGCGCCGTCCCGGGTTCGGCCTGCGCCAGTCCTGGGATCGTCAGAGTCATCGCAATACTGAGGGTCAGGGGGCAGACGGCGCGGGTGGCACGAACACGAGAACCGCGAGGGGTTGTTCTCATTCGACTCTGACTCCTAATTGCTCCGGTACGTCACGTCAGTCACTCATGCCACATGAGCCACTTCTATAACAATGGTGACAGTTGCACCGTACGTCACAATTGTCGCAGGAGAAACGGGAGGCAAGAATTACAAATTTGTAATTCGCAAGATGTGACCTGACAGTGATCTTAGGGATCTGCCATAAAAGGCCGTTTACGCAGCGAGATCTAGGTTTTTAGCAGTGCAGTGCGTTTTGCTGATCGTTGTAAAAGTCGGGTCAGAACGGCCGCCGCAGAGACCGCGAATACAAGAACCATCGTGAATGCGATCCAGGGAAAATCCGGGGTGTTCAACTGGTCCACAAAATTCTGCGCGCCCTGCACCGGATTCGGCGTCAACTTGGCGACATCCTGACCCGCTTCGAGCAGCACTCGGTCGTAGCCGGTGCTGTACGAACCGGCCCAACCGGGGCTGAGCACCAGCACTGTGGAACCGGGGTGCTCGTAGCCCACCTGGGTCGCGATATCGCGCAGTGGAGTGTCGATAGGCGGGCTCTTCTCCATGACGACAACCTTGAGATCCAGGCCGCGGTCCTTGGCGCCGGCGACCACCTTCTGCAGCCCGACGACGTCCGCTGCCGGTGCGGCAATTCCGTCCTTGGCGACATCGGCCTGCACCTGCGCCATACACGTGTCCAGTGGCGTGCCGACGTCGAGTCCGACGGCGCTACAGACCTCCACCGGGATGTAGGTGGGTGCGTGCAGGGTGGTCACGGCCAGAAGATACCGCGAACGAGTTTTCACCGATGGCAGCACGCGCCGACACAGGTCCGACCCGATCTCTAATCGTTATCGGGGCACCGCCGGGGTCCTTGGTCTAGCAGCACATTCGCGGGCGTTAGGATTCTCAATTGCCCGCCAATGACAGCCCGTTGACGGGACCATTTCCGACGCGGGAGTTTATGTGAGCAGCGTTTCGTCGAATCTGTCGGTGAACTCGTTTCAGGCCCGGGACACCCTGACGGTCGGGGACACCAGCTACGAGATCTACCGCCTCGATGCAGTACCGGGCACCGAGAAACTGCCTTACAGCCTCAAGGTGCTCGCGGAGAACCTGCTGCGCACTGAGGACGGCGCGAATATCACCGCCGACCATATCCGTGCCATCGCCGAGTGGGATCCCGCTGCCCAGCCGAGCATCGAGATCCAGTTCACCCCGGCGCGGGTGATCATGCAGGACTTCACCGGCGTGCCCTGCGTCGTTGACCTGGCCACCATGCGTGAGGCGGTCACCGCACTCGGGGGCGACCCGGAGAAGGTCAACCCGTTGGCGCCGGCCGAACTGGTGATCGACCACTCGGTGATCCTCGACTTCTTCGGCCATGCCGATTCGTTCGGACGCAACGTCGAGTTGGAATACGAGCGCAACGGCGAGCGGTACCAGTTCCTGCGCTGGGGCCAGGGTGCCTTCGACGACTTCAAAGTCGTCCCGCCCGGCACCGGCATCGTGCACCAGGTCAACATCGAGTACCTGGCGCGGGTGACGATGGTGCGTGAGAGCAGCGGCAAGAAAGTCGCCTACCCCGATACCTGCGTGGGCACCGACAGCCACACCACCATGGTCAACGGCCTGGGTGTCCTGGGCTGGGGCGTGGGCGGTATCGAGGCCGAAGCCGCCATGCTGGGCCAGCCGGTATCGATGCTGATCCCCCGCGTCGTCGGGTTCAAACTGACCGGCGAGATCAAGCCGGGCGTGACGGCCACCGATGTCGTGCTGACCGTCACAGACATGTTGCGCAGGCACGGTGTCGTGGGCAAGTTCGTCGAGTTCTACGGCGTGGGCGTGGCCGAGGTGCCGCTGGCCAACCGGGCGACGCTGGGCAACATGAGCCCGGAATTCGGTTCCACCGCAGCGATGTTCCCCATCGATTCAGAGACCATCAAGTATCTGCGGCTGACCGGACGAAGCGACGAACAACTGGCACTGGTCGAGGCCTACGCCAAGACCCAGGGCATGTGGCATGACCCTGACCATGAGCCTAAGTTCTCCGAGTACCTCGAACTCGATCTATCGACGGTCGTTCCGTCTATCGCCGGCCCGAAGCGGCCGCAGGACCGGATCGAGTTGACCGACGCGAAGAACGCCTTCCGCAAGGACATCCACAACTACGTCGAGGAGAACCACCCGGCGCCCGAGACCAAACTCGATGAGGCCGAGGAGGAATCCTTCCCGGCCAGCGATCCGGCGGCGCTGTCGTTCGCCGATGATGGTGCGGTCGACGCGCGACCGTCAGCGGCCAGCGGTGCGCACGGAAGGCCGAGCAAGCCGGTACACGTGCGCTCAGCGGAGGGCACTGACTTCGTGCTCGATCACGGCGCAGTCGTCGTCACCGGCATCACGTCGTGCACCAACACCTCCAACCCTTCGGTGATGCTCGGCGCGGCCCTGCTGGCCAAAAAAGCCGTCGAGAAGGGGCTGACCACCAAGCCGTGGGTCAAGACCAATATGGCGCCCGGCTCCCAGGTCGTCACCGACTACTACAACAAGGCCGGACTGTGGCCTTACCTGGAAAAGCTCGGCTACTACCTCGGCGGCTACGGGTGCACCACCTGTATCGGCAACACCGGGCCGCTGGCCCCGGAGATCTCAAAGGCGATCAACGACAACGACCTGTCGGTGACGGCGGTGCTGTCCGGTAACCGCAACTTCGAGGGCCGCATCTCCCCCGACGTCAAGATGAACTATCTCGCCTCCCCGCCACTGGTGATCGCCTACGGCATCGCCGGCACCATGGACTTTGATTTCGAGTCTGATCCGCTGGGCACCGACACCCGAGGCAGTGACGTGTTCTTGAGGGACATCTGGCCGTCACAGAAGGAGATCGACGACACCATCGCCTCGTCGATCAATCGCGAGATGTTCACCAGCAGCTACGCCGACGTGTTCACCGGCGATGAGCGCTGGCGGAACCTGCCGACGCCGTCGGGCAACACCTTCGCCTGGGATCCCAAGTCGACCTATGTGCGCAAGCCACCGTATTTCGACGGAATGCCGGCTGAGCCGCAGCCGGTCAAAGACATCAAGGCCGCCAGAGTTCTTGCGCTGCTGGGTGATTCGGTGACCACCGACCACATCTCGCCGGCTGGGGCTATCAAGAAGGGCACCCCCGCGGCACAGTATCTGGAAGCCAACGGGGTCAAGCCTGCCGACTTCAACTCGCTGGGTTCACGGCGCGGTAACCATGAAGTGATGATCCGCGGAACCTTCGCCAACATCCGGCTCAGCAACCAGGTGCTCGCGGGTTTGGGAGAGGTTCCCTCGGGTGGCTACACCCGCGACTTCACTCAGGATGGCGGACCGCAGGCGTTCATCTACGACGCCGCGCAGAACTACGCCGCGCAGAACATCCCGCTGGTTGTCCTTGGCGGTAAGGAGTACGGCTCCGGTTCATCGCGCGACTGGGCAGCCAAGGGCACCAGCCTCCTGGGTGTGCGGGCGGTGATCACCGAATCGTTCGAGCGCATCCACCGGTCGAACCTCATCGGCATGGGCGTCATTCCGCTGCAGTTCCCCGCCGGCGACTCGGCGAAGTCGCTGAAACTCGACGGCACCGAGATGTTCGATATCACCGGCATCGAGGAACTCAATAAGGGCAAGACCCCGAAGACGGTGCACGTCAAGGCGACCAGGACCGATGGCAGCGCCGTGGAGTTCAACGCCGTCGTACGCATCGACACCCCCGGCGAGGCTGATTACTACCGCAACGGCGGCATTCTGCAGTACGTGCTGCGCAATATGTTGCAGGCAGCGACGAGCTAAGCGAGCTAGGCCAGCTCGATCAGACTTGAGTAGTCCTCAGACCAGTAGTCCTCGGTGCCGTCGGGCAGCAGGACCACCCGCTGGGGCTCAAGTGCCTCGGCGGCGCCGGGGTCGTGGGTGACCAGGACCACGGCACCCTGGTAACTGCGCAGCGCGTCGAGCACCTGCTCGCGGGATGCCGGGTCGAGGTTGTTGGTGGGTTCGTCGAGCAGCAGCACATTGGCCGTGGAGGCGACCAGTCCGGCGAGGGCAAGGCGGGTCTTCTCACCGCCGGACAGTGTCCCAGCCGACTGGTCGAGTTGGGGCCCGGTGAACATGAAGGCGCCGAGCAGGCTGCGCAATTCCTGCTCGCCGGTGTCGGGTGCGGCATGACGGATGTTCTCCCACACCGTCGCGGCAGGATCGAGGGTGTCGTGTTCCTGTGCGAAGTAGCCGATCTTGAGACCGTGACCGGGTTCGATATTGCCGGAGTCCATGGGTTCGACTCCGGCGATCAGTCGCAGCAGGGTGGTCTTGCCCGCGCCGTTAAGGCCCAGCACCACCACCCGGGAACCGCGGTCGATCGCCAGGTCGACTCCGGTGAAGACCTCCAGTGAGCCGTAGTTCTTCGTCAGGCCTTTGATTACCAACGGAGTCCGGCCGCACGGTGCGGGGCTCGGGAACCGGATCTTGGCCACCTTGTCTGCCACCCGCTCGGCATCAAGGGCGGACATCATGCGTTCGGCGCGGCGCAACATATTCTGCGCCGCAACGGCTTTGGTCGCCTTGGCTCCCATCTTAGCGGCCTGAGTGCGTAGCGCCGACGCTTTCTTCTCCGCGTTGGCGCGTTCGCGGCGGCGGCGCTGCTCGTCGGTCGATCGGGCGTCGAGATACTTCTGCCAACTCATGTTGTAGATGTCGACTTCGCCGCGGACGGCATCAAGGAACCACACCCGGTTGACGACATCGGCGAGCAGTTCGACATTGTGGCTGATGATCACCAGTCCCCCGGTGTGCGCCTTGAGGAAATCGCGCAACCATCCGACGGAGTCGGCATCGAGATGGTTGGTCGGCTCGTCGAGCAGCAGTGTCATTGCTGAACCTGCGCCGGAGTCGCTGGCGGCGAACAGAATTCGCGCTAACTCGACTCTCCGTCGTTGGCCGCCAGACAGCGTGCGCAACGACTGGGTCAGCACCCGTTCGGCCAGACCCAGGCTGGCGCAGATCCGTCCCGCCTCACTTTCGGCCGCGTAGCCACCGAGGGCGGCGAATCGCTCCTCGAGGTTGCCGTAGCGGCGGATGGCCTGATCACGCGCGGCATCGTCGACCACCTCGGCCATCAGAACCTGTTGCTTCTCCAGATCTGCCAGCAGGGTGTCCAGCCCGCGCGCGGACAGCACCCGGTCACGGGCCAGCACATCCAGGTCGCCCTCGCGGGGGTCCTGCGGCAGGTAGCCGATCTCGCCGGTGCCCACCACGGAACCCGCGTAGGGCTGGCCCTCCCCCGCCAGGATCCGCATGGTGGTGGTCTTGCCGGCCCCGTTGCGGCCGACCAGTCCGATGCGGTCGCCGGGCTGGATTCGTAGTGCCGGTCCTTCTGCGAGCAGCAGGGTGCGTGCGCCTGCGCGGACCTCCAGGTCCGTTGCGGTGATCATTGGCGCCGCTCCTGTGCCTAGGACTTGTCGTCGGTGAAGACCGGGGCGCGCTGCTGTGCGCGCGCGGCAACCGCCTCTTCGAAGTTGGCGGTAAGCAGGCGCACATAGAGCTGCCCGAGGCCCTCGGCCTGCATGTGTCCCTCCAGGGTACCGGCGTCCAGTCCGGTCCACAGCGTGCGCTTGGTCAGTTCGGTGCCAGGCCTGGAGAAACCGGCAATCCGCTCGGCGATCTCGTAGCAGGCCGGTAACAGCTCTTCAGCCGGTACCTGACGGGACACCAGCCCAATCCGTTCGGCCTCGGCGGCATCGACATCGCGGCCGGTGAGCATGATCTCGAAGGCCCGCGACGAGCCGATGGCCCGGGGTAGCAGGTAGCTCAGGCCGAGCTCACTAGCGGTCAGACCGTTGTTGATCCCGGCGGCCCGGAAGTAGGCGTCAGCCGCCGCCACCCGGATGTCGGCAGCCAGCGCCAGGCACAGCCCGCCCCCGATCGCCGCACCGTTGACCGCGGCGATGATCGGCTGGTGCAGCCGGCGCATGGCGAGGATGACCTCGTCGAGGATCTCCATCGATCGCAGCGCGTAGGTCGGACGGGTGAGCCCGTCGACATGCGGTACCGATCCGGCCGACTTGTGATCAGCGCCCGAGGAGAACCCGCGGCCGGACCCGGTCAGCACGACAACCCGCACGTCGTTGTCGTAATTCACCTCGGCCAGTGCCTCCCTGAGCGGCACCATGACGTCGAACGCCATAGAGTTCATCCGCTCCGGCCGGTTCAGCGTGATCAGGGCGATATGGGGCCGGGGTCGGTCGACGAGAACGAAGCCTGAGTCACGATTCACCAGTGCACGCTATCGCGTGCGCCACTTCGGGGTCAGAGGTCGGTGACCGGTGGAGCTTCGGCTGCCGCCGCGTCGAGGTCGAATTCGCGGATCTGCGTGATGAGGTCTTCCAGCGCGGCTGGCGGGAGCGCGCCGGCCTGGTTGAACACCAGGTGGCCCTTCTTGAATGCCATCAGCGTCGGAATGGAACGGATCTCAGCGGCGGCCGCGAGCCCTTCCTGGGCCTCGGTATCGACCTTGCCGAACACGATGTCGGCGTGCTTCTCGGAGGAAGCTGTAAAGGTCGGGGCGAAGGCGCGGCACGGGCCGCACCAGGAAGCCCAGAAGTCGACCAGCACGATGTCATTGCCGGAGACGGTGTCGTTGAAGTCTTGTTCGGTGAGGTCTCGGGTAGCCATGACATTCGCAACGCCGGGACAGTCGTTTGTGTTCCCCCGCGCGACTAAACCGTGAAACCCAGCGCCCGCAGCTGTTCGCGACCATCATCGGTGATCTTGTCCGGCCCCCACGGCGGATTCCACACCCAGTTGATCTTGATCTCGTTGACCAGACCCGCACCCACCAGCGCGGTGAGGACCTGATCTTCGATCACATCGGTGAGCGGGCAGGCGGCTGAGGTCAGCGTCATATCCACCAGCGCGACCGTGCCGGTCTCGCTCTTCTCGACATTGAGCCCGTATAGCAGGCCCAGATCCACCACATTGATGCCGAGTTCGGGGTCGACCACATCACGCATGGCCTCCTCCATATCGGCCA
>JBMOKE010000103.1:0-8451 GCA_049315425.1 Mycobacterium sp.
GACAACTTCCAGAAGTATCTCACCGCTGCCTCCGATGGTGCGTGGGAGAAGGGTGCCGGCAAGACGTTCAACGGCGGTACCGGCGAAGGCGCCAAGGGCAATGAAGGCACGTCCGCGGCGATCAAGAGCACGCCGGGCTCGATCACGTACAACGAGTGGTCGTTCGCGAAGAACCAGGGTCTGTCCATCGCCCAGATCGTCACCTCCGCGGGTCCGGACCCGGTGACGTTGTCGGTCGAATCAGTCGGTAAGTCGATCGCGGGCGTCAAGATCAAGGGCGAGGGCAACGACCTGGTTCTGGATACGTCGACGTTCTACAAGCCGACTGAGGTCGGCGCCTACCCGATCGTGCTCGGCACCTACTCGGTGGTGTGCTCGAAGTACCCGGACGCCGAGGTTGCGCCCGCAGTCAAGGCCTTCCTGAGTGTGGCACTCGGCCAGGGCCAGGAGGGTCTGACCGATAACGGCTATATTCCGGTGCCGGATTCCTTTAAGGCCAAGCTGACGACCGCGATCAACGCCATCTCGTAATCGTCGATTACCGGAGTTCGATGACGATCAAGCCAGATCCGAGCGTGGTGGGCTCACCGGCCCCGGTGGGGCCACCACGCTCGGGGCATACTTCGATCATGGTTTCCACTGTGGCCCCGAAACCCGGCCTGCAGCAGGGCGGCAGGTGGGGCGACCGGATCTTTGGTTCCGTGGCTCTGGCCGCGGGCGCGACCATTATCGGCGCGATCGCGCTTATGGCGCTGTTCCTGATTATTCAGGCGGTGCCGTCACTGCAGGCCAACAAAGCCAACTTCATCACCAGTTCCGAGTTCAACACGACCGATGCCGACAACCTTCGGTTCGGTATCGCCGAACTGTTTCAGGTCACGATTCTCAGTTCGCTCTTCGCACTGGCGATTGCGGTGCCGATCGCTGTCGGCATTGCGACCTTCCTGACGAACTATGTACCCCGTCGGCTGGCACGGCCCTTCGGCCTGCTGGTCGACATGCTTGCCGCGGTGCCGTCAATCGTCTTCGGTCTCTGGGGAATCTTCGTGCTGGCGCCGCGCCTGGAACCCGTCGCGGCGTTCCTCAACGGCCACCTCGGATGGCTCTTCCTGTTCGGTAAGGGAAATGTCTCGCTCGCGGGCGGGGGAACGATCTTCACGGCGGGAGTTGTACTCGCCGTGATGATCCTGCCGATCATCACCTCGGTGACCCGAGAGGTGTTCAGCCTCGCCCCCCGGGGGCAGGTCGAGGCCGCGCAGGCCCTGGGCGCCACCAAGTGGGAAGTCGTGCGGATGACGGTCTTCCCCTACGGACGAAGCGGAATGATCGCCGGGTCCATGCTCGGCCTGGGCCGGGCACTCGGGGAGACGGTCGCGGTCTTGATCATTCTGCGTTCGGCCGCGCAGGCGGGACACTGGTCGGTATTCGACGGCGGCTATACCTTCGCGTCCAAGATCGCCTCGGCGGCAGCCGAATTCAGTTCCAAGTTGCCGACCGGTGCCTATATCGCTGCCGGCCTGGTGCTGTTCATCCTGACGTTCGTCGTCAACGCGCTGGCACGCCTCGCGGCTGGAGGCCGGGTGAGCGGCGGATGAGCCAAGCCATTCTTGAGGTGCCCGCGAAGGGGCCGACGTTCCATCCGCTCAGCCCGATCCGCAAGATCAAGAACACGCTGGCCACGATTCTGTTCGCGACAGCGTTTGCCATCGCCACCGTTCCGCTGGTGTGGGTGATCTTCACCGTGCTGCAGCGTGGCGTCGCGGCGGTGGTCAGGCAGGGCTGGTGGACCAAGTCGCTGGCCGGGGTACTGCCCGACCAGTTCGCCGGCGGGGTCTATCACGCGATCTACGGCACTGTCCTGCAAGCCGGTATCGCGGCGCTGTTGTCGGTTCCGCTGGGCATCATGGCCGCGATCTACCTCGTCGAATATGGTCGGGGGACCTTCGCCAAGGTGACCACCTTCATGGTCGACATTCTGGCCGGCGTCCCGTCGATCGTGGCGGCGCTGTTCGTCTTTGCGCTATGGATTTCGACGCTGGGATTTCCGCAGAGTGCCTTCGCAGTGTCTCTGGCTCTCGTGCTGCTGATGTTGCCGGTCGTGGTGCGCAATACCGAAGAGATGCTCAAACTGGTTCCCGACGAACTGCGTGAGGCCTCCTACGCACTGGGCATTCCCAAGTGGAAGACCATCCTGCGGGTGGTTGTGCCGACGGCTCTGCCCGGCATCATCAGCGGTCTGCTGCTGGCGCTCGCCAGGGTGATGGGTGAGACCGCGCCCGTGCTGGTGCTGGTCGGTTACGCCCGCTCGATCAACTTCGACGTGTTGAACGGCAATATGGCCTCGCTGCCACTGCTTATCTACACGGAGTTGACCAATCCTGAGGCGGCGGGCCGCGCGCGGGTGTGGGGCGCTGCCCTCACGCTCATCCTGATCGTGGGCGCGTTGTATTTGGCTGCGGCGTTCCTGAACAGATATCTGACGCGACACCGGACCTAAGGACGCGAGAGAAAACGATATGGCTAAGCGCATCGATCTCAAAGACGTGAACATCTACTACGGTTCGTTTCAGGCCGTTGCCGGTGTGACGATTGCGATAAAGGCGCGCAATGTGACAGCCTTCATCGGCCCGTCCGGTTGCGGCAAGTCCACCGTGCTGCGGACGTTGAACCGGATGCACGAGGTCATCCCGGGTGGTCGAGTCGAAGGTTCGGTACTTCTCGACGGCGAGGACATCTACGGCGCCGGGGTGGATCCGGTGAGTGTGCGTAAGACGATCGGCATGGTCTTCCAGCGACCAAATCCCTTTCCCACCATGTCGATTCGCGACAATGTGGTGGCCGGCCTGAAGTTACAGGGTGTGCGCAACGGCAAGCTTCTCGATGAGACCGCAGAGCGGTCACTGAGGGGGGCAAACCTGTGGAACGAGGTTAAGGACCGGCTCGATAAACCCGGCGGCGGTCTGTCCGGGGGCCAGCAGCAGCGACTGTGTATCGCCCGCGCCATTGCGGTACAGCCCGACGTGCTGTTAATGGATGAGCCGTGTTCAGCTCTGGACCCGATCTCGACACTGGCAATCGAGGACTTGGTCGACGAACTTAAACGTGACTTCACCATCGTTATTGTCACGCACAATATGCAGCAGGCGGCCCGGGTCAGCGATCAGACGGCGTTTTTCAACTTGGAGGCCACCGGGAAGCCGGGTCGGCTCGTCGAGTTCGATGACACCGGGAAGATATTCTCCAACCCCACGCAGAAGGCGACCGAGGACTACATCTCCGGCCGGTTCGGCTGACGCGCTAGTACGTCGCGATCTCTTCCTCTTCCGGCAGGCGCCCGGTGACCTGGAATATCACCCGTCGCGAGATCTCCACGGCGTGGTCGGCGAAGCGCTCATAGAAACGCCCGAGCAACGTGACGTCCACGGCGGCGGCGACGCCATGCTTCCACTCCCGGTCCATCATCACGCTGAACAGGTGTCGGTGCAGGTCGTCCATGGCGTCGTCTTCTTCGCGAATCAGCCGTGCCTGTTCCGGGTCACGAGACAGCAGCACCTCCCGAGCGCTGGCGCCCAGATCGACCGCGATCCGGCCCATCTCGGCGAAGTAGCCGTTGACCTCTTCGGGTAGTGCGTGCTGGGGATGGCGGCGGCGGGCGATCTTGGCCACATGCAACGCCAGCGCTCCCATCCGCTCAACATCCGCAACGATCTGGATCGAGCCGACGATCGCCCGGAGGTCTCCTGCCACCGGCGCCTGCAGGGCCAGCAGCACGAAGGCCGCCTCCTCGGCGCGGGCACTGGCGGCGATGATGCTCTCGTGATCGCCGATCACCTGCTCGGCCAGCACCAGGTCCGCCTGCAGGAGCGCCTGAGTCGCCCGCTCCATGGCGATGCCGGCCATCCGGCACATCTCAGCGAGCTGGTTTGTCAGCGCGCCTAACTGCTCGTGGTACGCGGTACGCATCCGCTGAGTCTACGTCCGAATTCAAGGTAAGTACCCCGGGTGAGACTGAACGGAGTGTGAATGCAGGCTACTCGCAGGTGACGTCGGCGCCGTTGGTGACGGTCAGATCCGAAGGCAGCCCGGCCGCTGTACCGGTTCCGGCGTGAGTTACCGAGACAGTCAGGGGCGTGCCGCTGGCCTGCGGGTACGTGACGCCGGCGAAGTCGGGCCCGAGGACTACCTGCACGGTCTCGCCCAGGCCGGTGATCCGCTCGGTGTGGGCGCCGGGCAGCGTGGCAGCCACCGTGGCAGCGGCTTGTTCATTGCCCAATGAGTAGAAGACGGTGGTCTCGGTCACGGTGCCCCAGTCCGAGTAGTAGTCGGCAGCGAGCACGTTGAAGCGATACAACTCCAATTCGCTTGTGACGGTGTCGGCCAGTCCGCTTTGGTCGGTGGCGTTGGCGACCTGCACTGTCACATCGCGCGGGTCGGCGGCCACCGCCTTGACCTGTTCGGTGGTGGTCTGGGTCGGGTCGGTGGAGTAGGCAGAGTCGACCGTCGGCTCCGTGGACGCTGTGCTGCTGGGAGTCTCGACAGCCTTTGTATCCGCTGTCAGCGGACTCAGCGTCTCGTTGTTGTTGTTTTCGCCGGGCAGCGGTTTGTCGTCGATGATCGCGTCGAACAGCGCCCGCACGTCCTCGGTACGCGCCTGCTCGTTGCCCTCCGCATCGGGGTAACCGGTGGTCGGCACCGTCACGAAGGTGATGCGACCGGCGTTCATGCCTTGCAGTGACTGGCCGAGCCGCACCAGATCCCGGGTCTGGACGTTGTCGACATAGCTGTCGTCGATGAAGGTATTGACCACAGCGTCGAGCTTGCCGAGATCGAACAGGGTGTCGCTGGAGATCATGGAGCGCAGCAGCGAGGATACGAACAGCTGTTGCCGTTTTATCCGGCCGTAGTCACCGTTGCCCTCAGTGGTGATGGTCCTGGCGCGAACGTAATTCAACGCCGTGGGGCCGTCGAGTTTCTGCCGCCCGGCGGAGGCCAGAACGGTCCCGAGTTCGCCATCTTCCAGTGGCGTGGTGCTGCAGACTTCGACGCCGCCGAGGGCGTCGACCATGGCGGAGAAGCCGGCGAAATCGACTGCCATGAAGCGGTTGATGGCAAGCCCGGAGAGCTTCTGGATCACCTTGACCAAACACTTGGGTCCGCCCAGGGCGTAGGCCGAGTTGAGCTTGCTCGAGGTGAGGCGCTCGTTGTCGCTCCACTCGTCGGTGTTCGGGTCGTAGACCGGGCCGTATTTGCCGGTCTCGGCATCCCAGGCCTGACAGTTCATCGGTGTGATCGCAAGGTCGCGCGGGAAGGAGACCGCCACCACGCGTTTGCGGCTTGCAGGGATGTTCACCAGCATGATGGTGTCCGAGCGCGCACCCTCCGCGACGCTGGTGTCGCCGGCGCCCATCTGGCCGTTGGCGCCGATGCGGCTGTCGACACCGATGATGAGGAAGTTCTCGTCACCGTTCTGGGCGTTGCGGTCGCGGATGTCACTGGAATTGGGGTCGAGCGCGACGATTGTGTTGAGCAGCTTGTTTTTTGCGCTCTGCCACTGCCATGCCGCACCGGTGACGGACAACGCGGCCACCGCGATGAGCACCGCCATCGACCGCGCGGCGAGCAGGGCGGGACGGCGCTTCCGGTCCGGTTCCGCTGCGGGGGTTTTATCGGCAGGTGGATTGCGGTTGGCGACCAGCGGTCGGCGCGCGCGGGCCAGCGCCGCGAGGTCGGGCATCTCGTCGGCGGCCGCGGTCATGGAGATCGGGACGGTGACGTCGGCGTCGTCGGGCGGCCGCGCGTCTGCACTGCGCCGGGTGACGGGCGCGACTTCTTTACTGCCGGTGAGTCTTGCGATCAGGTCGGCGACCGCAATACCTTCGGTATGGAGTCCGGACGGTTCCGAGGAGGCGGCGTCGTCATGCTGGCCCGGAGTGGCGTTCTCGCCGTCACTCATGTTCCAGAAAGCCTCCGGCTCAGGTGGACTGTCGTGAGCGCACCTGTGCGCCACACAACCGCGGTGCTACGTGTGTCGGCACCCGGGTTGGGACCGTCGGTCCGCAACAAGTTCCTGATGCTACGTCCCCAACCTGAGAGCGGCCAGCTCAGCCGCCCGAGTTCATGACGTCGGCGTCGACCGGCACCGTGCAGTCGTCCGGGTCGTTCAGCCAGCCATCAGGCAGGCTCACCGCGGCCGCCGACCCCTGCCGTCCCCGGGCACCACCGGCATCGGGCGGAAACGGCAGGTCGCGGTCCAGGCCGTCCAGCAGGGCGTCGAGCTCGCTGAGGGTCTTGACCAGTGCCAATGACCGCCTCAGGTCCGATCCGGCCGGGAGACCGTGTAGGTACCAGGCAATGTGCTTGCGGATGTCGCGCATGGCCTTTCCCTCACCGAAGTGGGCGGCCAGAAGTGCCCCGTGCCGCCGGATGATGTCGGCGATCTCCCCGATAGTGGGCGGCGGCGGTGTCGGGCCGTCGGTGAAGGCCGCGGACAACTCGGCGAACAGCCACGGCCGACCCAGGCAGCCGCGGCCGATGACGACGCCGTCACACCCGGTGGCCGCCATCATCGCAAGGGCGTCGCCCGCCTCGAAGATGTCGCCGTTGCCCAGCACCGGGACGGATGTGACAGCCTCCTTGAGCGCACCGATCTGATTCCAGTCGGCCGATCCCGAGTAGCGTTGGGCAGCGGTTCGGGCATGCAACGCCACTGCGGCAGCGCCCTGTTGTTCCGCGATACGACCGGCATCGAGGTGGGTGTGGTGCGCGTCGTCGATGCCGATGCGGAACTTGACCGTCACCGGGATCGATGTTCCCTCGGTGGCGCGCACTGCCGCTGCGACGATCTGGCCGAAGAGCTTTCGCTTATAGGGCAGAGCCGCCCCACCGCCGCGACGGGTCACCTTGGGTACCGGGCAGCCGAAGTTCAGATCGATGTGATCGGCCAGATCCTCCTCGGCGATCATCTTCGCGGCGCGGTAGGTGGTTGCGGGATCCACGGTGTAAAGCTGCAGGGATCGCGGAGACTCGTCGGGGGAGAATGTGGTCATGTGCATGGTGACCGGGTGTCGTTCGACCAACGCTCGCGCAGTCACCATCTCGCAGACGTAGAGGCCGCTAACTGTGCCGGCCCGTTCGAGTTCGAGCTCGCGGCACAGGGTTCGAAACGCGACATTGGTCACTCCGGCCATGGGCGCCAAGACAACCGGGCTGCGCAGCATCAGCGACCCGATCCGTAGCCCGGTCGCTGTGGGGACTGTGTTCACCGGGGTCGAGGTTCCGCGGCGTCGACTAGGACGCCGCGGCGGCCAACACCGACTTGGCGGCCCGCTTCTCGGCTAGCTTGGCGTCGCGATCAAGCTTGCGCGCCTTGGCGTCTTCGAACTTCACACATGTCTGTTCGAGATCCTCGATCAGGGTGCCCAGTTCGTCGCGCATGCGCGCACCCTCGCCGGTGAAGTCGTCACGTTCGAAGATCCGCCATTTCTTGAGAATCGGCATCACCACGTCTTCGAGGTGGATTCGCGGGTCGTAGACCCCGCCCGTGGCGATGATGACGGCCTTGCGGCGGAACTCCGGAACGGTGTAGCCGGGCATCTTGAAGTTGTGCAGGATCCGGTGAACCGACTTGATCGCCTGATTGGGGGCGATGTCCAAGCCGGCCGCGCTGACGTCGCGATAGAAGATCATGTGCAGGTTCTCGTCGTTGGAGATCCGTGCGAGCAATTGTTCGGCGACCGGCTCGCGGCACGCCTTGCCGGTATTGCGGTGCGAAACGCGCGTGGCCAGTTCCTGGAAGCTGACGTACATCACCGCATCGAACAGACCCTCGGCGAACAGGTCACCCTGCTGGTTCTGGCCGGGGCTGAACCCGCGGGTCATCTGTTCCATCCGAAGCTCTTCCAGTTCGACCGGATCGCAGTTGCGGGTGACCACCAGATAGTCCCGGATGGCGATGCCGTGGCGGTTCTCCTCGGCGGTCCACCGGTTGACCCAGTAACCCCACGGGCTGTCCATGGAAAAGTTCATGGCGATCTCGCGGTGATAGGCCGGCAGGTTGTCCTCGGTCAGCAGGTTCTGCACCATGGCCACCCGGGCGACCTCCGAGAGCTTGGCCTGGTCGGGATCCCAGTCCTCGCCCCCGAGGGCGTAGTAGTTCTTGCCGTCCGACCAGGGGATGTAGTCGTGCGGGTTCCAGTCTTTGGTCATCGACATGTGGCGATTGATCAGGTTCTCCGCGACCGGTTCAAGGGCGCGAAGGAGGTCGATGTTGGGCAGGTCGGCAGACATGGCCCCTCCAGTTATCTGTATCTCGTGGTTGCACCAATATATCTGTGTCGGCCGGTGACATTCAAGTGCCTGAGTACCCGGAGTGTCGATCGGTGCTGCGCGTTCGATGTTCTGGCGGTATATTCGCCGGTATCTGACTACCGGCATCGTCTGACTACCGGCATC
>JBMOKE010000343.1:0-1903 GCA_049315425.1 Mycobacterium sp.
GCCGCATCGGCCCGATCGGCATGTCCGAAGAGAAGGACGAGTCGACGATGGCCGAAGAGCAGGCCATGATGGATGCGGGTCAAACCGACGGTGGCGGGGACGAGATCGAGGGCGTGCCGCCGCAGTTGGTCGCCACTCCGGGTATGCCGGAGCGCAAGGCCGTCGGCCGCCGTCAGGCTCGGGTGCGCCAGATCCTGCACACGCTGCCCCCGGCCGCGCAGGAGGCGATCCTTGACGACCTTGAGGGCGCGCATAAACTGCCGACGCACGAGTTCGGCTGAGCCCGCACACGTGGTCCACTACGACGGAGAGCGCTGAATTCCGTTTGATCAATGACGTCCGCTGACGACTGTGTGACGCGTCGGACGTTTTTAGCTAATTTGCTGGTCTGTGGACAACAGCCGCGATAATGTTTGCCCGTTGGCGAGAAAAGGCGGTATGTGATGGCTGATCGACGCGTCTTACTGGGTGCGAGTGCGGTACTGGTCGGAGTGGGCACTGCCCTGATCTCCGGTGCCGGCACTGCCGCCGCCGACACCCCCGATACCGATGCCGGCGGTAGCGGTTCCAGTACGTCGTCCAATTCGTCGGGTGCGAGCAGTGCCACAGCGTCACGTCGTGCGAACCCGTCCGTGACCCGCGCCCGCGTGCGGTCCGGCGCCGACCGGTCTTCACGTGTGGCGAAGAACGACGCTCCGGTGGTGACGCGCGACGTGTCCGCCGTCGCCGCGCCCGAACCGAGTATTCCCCAGCAGACCGCTGAGCAGGTTGCTGCGCCGGCCGCATCGGCGAGGCCGCAGCGAACCCGTGGGGCCAAGATCGCGAACTCGGCACCCGGCGCCGCGCTGTTGTCCGATATCGTCTCCGCGTTCGGCGGGCGCCCAGGCGACGACGTCGCGGTCACATCCCCGGCGGATGCGACCCCGGCGGCCCGCCGCGACACCGTCACCGCCGCAGCGGTCATCGGCGCGCCGGACGGCGCGGGCGATCCGCCAGAGCCCACGTTGTTCGCTTTAGCCGTCTCCGACCCACTGTTGCCCGGCGCCTCCAACGGCGTCACCGGCGTGGAGGTGGGCCACTCACGCCTGGCGATCCCGGGCGCGTTCATCGGAAACACGGTCGCGGCCGACTGGTACTTTCCGACTCAGGTCGACGGCACCATTGACGCTCAGGGCGTGATCTGGCTGCAGCACGGCTTCGGCGCCGTGAACACGTTCTACTCAGCACTGGCTGAGGAGTTGGCGCAGAAGACCAACAGCATCGTGGTGGCCCCCACGCTGTCATCGATTCCGTTTACCTTCTCGGGAGGCTGCCTGATCTGCAGCACCTCTCAGCAAGCTGTCGCCGACGTGTTTCTCGACCCCAACCGCACGGCACTGGTCACCAGTGCCCAGGACGCCGGATATACCGGCAACGTGAGCGAACTGCTGGGGGCGTTCGTGTTGTCCGGGCACTCCGCCGGCGGCGGGTTCGCCACCGCGACGGCCTCTGATTACATCGGTGCTGGCGATGCCGCGCAGGACGCCGACCTGCTGGGCGTGGTGATGTTCGACGGCGTCTCCAACGGCACCTTCGACGGCAGCTTCGACGCCCAGCTGGCGGTCCTGGACACCGCCGCCGTCCCGGTGTACCAGATTGCCGCGCCCGCGCAGGCCTTCAATCTCTTCGGCGCGACCACTAACGCGCTGCTGGCCGCCCGCCCGGATCAGTACAACGGCGCTGTCCTGGTGGGCGGCTCGCACGTCGACTCGATGCTCGGCACCAACCCGATCGTCGACTTCGCCTCGCAACTGGTGACCAAGTTCTCCCCGGCCGGCAACACCGCGGCGGTTTACAACCTGAGCACCGGCTGGATCAACGACCTCTACGTCGCTGCCGGCCCGGACGCACCGCAGTACGGTCT
>JBMOKE010000344.1:0-1888 GCA_049315425.1 Mycobacterium sp.
CGATCACCACACCGACGACGGCGTAGGGCAGGCCCAGATTGGTGACGACGTTCTCGATGGTCGGCGATAACAGCTTCGCCAAACCCACTACGGATACCAGCGCAATCAAGAGCAGGCCGAGGCTGACCATGGCTTCGCGGAGCGACGGCGGATCGGCGTGGCCGTCAGCGTCCAGGTCGAGCAGGCCGGTGACGCGGCCGTGTTGATCCGCCGAGACCGGGACGAAGAAGTCGCGATGCCGCACAGTCTGAGTGAAGACGAAGGCGCAATAGAGGACCAGTGAGGTGACCGCCACGAACGCCAGTTGCGAACTGGAGTACTGCAGACCCTTCACGCTGACCGTGAACCCCGGCAGCACCAGGCAGAGGCCGGCCAAGGTGATCACCGTTGCCAGAGCGGATCCCGATCCGGAGGCGTTGAACGAGACAAGTCGGTGCCGCAGTGCGCCGGCGAGCAGGCTGATGCCGACGATGCCATTGAGGGTGATCATCACCGCGGCGAACACCGTGTCACGGGCGTAGGTCGAGGCGCCGGGGCCGCCGCCGACCATCAGCATCACGATCAGTCCGACCTCGATCACCGTGACTGCGATGGCCAACACCAGGGATCCGACCGGCTCCCCCACCCGGTGGGCCACCACCTCGGCGTGGTGCACCGCGGAGAGCACGGCGCCGATGAGGAATACCGCGATCAGCGCCAGCGAGAACGGGTGCTCGTGCTTGAACCAGGTGCCAAGCATGACCGTCAGTGCCGCCAGCGGCACCACTACCGTCCATCGCAAAGGCCCCCGCAACGCCGCCCGGTCCATTACTGCACCCTAGTGACGTTGCCGGGATTCACGGACGGGAAAAGGGCGGGGAGGCGGCAAGCACCACCGATCGCTGGGCGAAACATCCGTGCTACCAAATGATGCGGGCTACCAAACGAGGCGGCTCATGAGCCGCTACGTATTCGGAACCGCCGTGGGTGTCACCGGTGCCGCCGGAGTGGACGGGGGTGGCGACCCGTACTGGTATCCGGGCGGCGGGGGCCCGGTCAGTGGGTAATAGCCCGGGGGCAGTGCCGGCCCCGTGGTTGCGGATCCACCGCCGGCGCCTGTCGATGTCATCGGAGTTTCAGAACCCGGAAAGTTGGTCGACGTATAACCGGGCGGCAGTGCCGGTGCCGGTGCCGAACCGGGCGGCGGCGCTACCGCCGGGCCGCCTGATCCCATGATTTCGTCCGGCGCAAAAGTGGGGTTCTGAACCTGGTGCCAGAGATCCTTCAGGGTTCCTAAGACGCCACCGCCGGAATTGCCGGAGCCGTAGGTCTGGTTCTGAATTTCCGGCACGTAGGGCGTGAAGGGATTGAGGGCCGGCGGGGCGGCCGGGTCGGCAGCCGGTACCGCGGGCAGATCGGACGTCATGGCAGCCGAATCTGCCGGTAAAGGCGCCGGCGCCGTGGGGTAGGTAGGTGAGGGCGTCGGAACCGGCTCAGCCGGATCCGCCGCAGCCGGGCTCACCCCGAACAGCGCAGCACCCATGAGGGTCAGGCCTGCGAGTGCCCACGTGACGGGCCGGTGCTGATCGATCATGGATCTGGCGGTCCTCTCCGGTGGGCTCGCGGGCTGAAAGGGTCTGAACTGTGCGAACGCTACTCCGATCGTCGCACACCTCGGCTGTCCTGTTACCGGCCGGAACAAAACACCCACGAACACCGAGCGTGGGGACGGCGGGGTTCCGTGGGGTTCAGCACGCCAGACCCGTTAGTCTCAGCTCAGACTATTTCCAGGAACTATTCTCGGGGGGCACCGTGGTTGCCAGCAATTTCATTGGCCGGGTCGGTGGTTTGGCCGTCGCACTCGGTATTGGCGCCGCTGCCTTCAGCGGATCGGCGGTGGCATCGGCCG
>JBMOKE010000345.1:0-1880 GCA_049315425.1 Mycobacterium sp.
ACTACAACCTGCTGGTGATCTCGCGGTTCAAGGAGGAGATCGGGGCGGGCCTGAATACCGGTTTGATCCGGACCATGGCCGGCACCGGTTCGGTGGTGACCGCCGCGGGCCTGGTGTTCGCGTTCACCATGTGCGGCTTCGTGGTCGGTGACCTGATGGTGCTGGCCCAGATCGGCACCACCATCGGCGTCGGCCTGATCTTCGACACGTTGATCGTGCGATCGTTCATGACACCGTCGATCGCTGCGCTGCTGGGCCGCTGGTTCTGGTGGCCGTTGAAGGTCCGGCCCCGTCCGGCCAGCACCATGCTGCGCCCGTACGGGACGCGGGAGAGTGTGCGCGAACTTCTGCATGAGAGTGATGGCGCGGGTTAGCGTGTGCCGATGACGCCGGATCCGTATGCGACGGCCGCCGAACTCGGCTTGATGCAGGGTTTTCCGCCGCCGCCCGGCAAGCGGGTCGACCGGTCCAATGCACTGATGGCGGCGCCCTTCAACCGGTGGTCGTATCTCCACATGCGCACCATCTTCCCCTCGGCGCCGGTGTCTGTCAGCGATACCGTGCGCCCGTTGAACGCCGAGATCGACTTGGGCATCAACGAACTCGAGATTGCTCGGGCTGACGGAACTGCCGCCGACTTCCCGACCTTCCTGCGCGAGACATACACCGACTCATTCCTCGTCGCCACCGGCGACCGGCTGGTCTATGAGTTCTATTCCAATGGGATGCACGCCGGCCAACCCCACCAGATGATGTCGGTCACCAAATCCTTCGCCGGGCTGTTCGCGCTAATGGCGTCGGCCGACGGTCTGCTGGACGAGAGCAGACGGGTCGGCGACATCATTCCCGAGTTGGCCGGCGCATCGGCATTCGCCGAGGCCACCATCGGCGAGGTGATGAACATGACGAACTCCATGGCTTTCAGTGAGGACTATGCCGACCCGTCCTCGGGAATCGGGCGCTACGGTGCGGCACTGGGGTGGATTGAGGCTCCGGGAGCGTCGGCGTCGGACAGCCTGTATGACTTCCTCGCCACGTGTGAGAAGGATCCTCGGTACGACCACGGCGAGATCTTCGCCTACCAGACACCCAAGACCGATGTCGTCAACTGGGTTACCAACCGGGTCACCGGAAAGTCGTTCCAGGAAACGATGTCTGAGTCACTGTGGTCGAAGCTCGGAACCGAGGCCGAAACCTACGTGCTGCTCGACCGAAGCGGAACCCTCGTTGCCGGCGGCGGACTCAATGCCGGGCCACGTGATCTCGCCCGGTTCGCCATGATGCTGCTCAACGACGGCATGGTCGGTGATGAGCAGATCGTCTCGCCGAGCATCATCGACATCCTCGAGACCGGCGGCAGTCGGGAGAAGTTCTCCCTGGGACCGGAAGCCGTCGGGGCGTTCGGCGCTGGCGACTGGAGCTACCGGGCGCAGTGGTGGGTCCGGCATACCCCGGGGCGTGAAGCCATCTCCGCGATCGGTGTGCATGGCCAGTGGATCTACGTAGACCGCCGGCGGCAGATCGCGATCATCAAACAATCCTCACAACCGGTGTCATCCGATCCGGCCACCGATGCGTTCATCCTCAACGCGTTCGACGCGGTCATCGCCCACCTTGGGACGCGGTGAGTCATGGAAATCCAGTTGCGCCCCGGCGCACCGTCCGGTTACCCTGCTCCCATGTCGTTCTGTGCCTGTGCGCATCATGCCGTCGCTCATCCGTCCGTGGACTGGAGCGCCTGTTAGCGCACGCCAACGACTTTCAGCCACGGACACCAGTTCGTGGCTTTTTTTATGCCCAAACCCCATCCACAGAAAGGAAACGCTCATGCTGCCGTGTAGTCGCGATCCCGAACTGTGGTTCTCTGAGCACCCGACCGA
>JBMOKE010000346.1:0-1878 GCA_049315425.1 Mycobacterium sp.
CCATTGGCGATCAGCGACCATGACGGACACGATCGTCATCGCCAGCAGCAGCCTGCAGGCGACCTTCGCTACCCGCGACGGATCACTCATCCATCTGGTGACGGTCGACGGCGCGTGGCCGATTCTTGAAGGGGAGGGCCTGGGCCTCGGCTTCTCGCTGCTGGTGCCGCTGGACGGTCGCCGAAACAATCCCGTCGACTCGCGGGCACAGGAGCCGCCCGTCTGGAGCGTCGCAGAGGATGGGACCTCGGCCGTTGCCGAGTGGGCCCGGGTGCAATCCGAGCACGGCGGTGATCATGAGATCGGTGTTCGCATGAGCGTCTCGGCCGATGGCGACCGACTGGTCCTCTCCCTCGAAATCGCCAACCATTCCGATCTGGTGGTCGAGGACGTGCGATTCCCGCGCATCGGCGACGTGCAGCAGGCCTCGGTCGACCGGTCGCTCTACAGTTTCATGGCGGGCTACGCAGACGGTCGCCGTCGGCCGTTTCGCCCGCGGTTCCTTGACTCCGTTCCGTACTTTGGCGTCGATCGACCCGCCTACATCAACGATCCGATGGAGCAGAGCGCTGCTGCGCCGTACACCCCGTTCATGCTGGTGGAGGACGGTGAGCGTGGCCTGTACCTCGGGTTGGACCAGTCGTCTCACGAGGTCGTCGGCTGGATCCTCGAGCTGCATCCCGGCTGGTCGGACTCGATGCACCTGTTGGTCCCGGATCGTGACCTATCCGCACCCGAGCCGACCTGTGTCCGGATCGATGTCGCGCATCTGCCGTACCTGCCCGCGGGAGCCTCCTGCACGCTGCCGTCGATCGCGATGGCCGCATTCATAGGTGGCTGGCAGGCTGGCGCCAGTATCTATCGCGAGCGGCGCTCGACCTGGACGGCACCGGCGGTGCCCCCTGTGTGGGCAGCGGGACCCACGGCCTGGATGCAACTACAGGTGAATTCGCCCGAGGACGAGCTGCGACTCCCATTCGACCGCTTGCCGGAGGTCGCGCGCAGTTGCGCCCGGCACGGCGTCGGCACCATCCAGTTGGTCGGCTGGAACGAAGGCGGTCAGGATCGCAACAACCCCAACCACACACCGGATCCCCGGCTCGGCGGGTACGAGGCGCTCAAGACCGCGATAGCCGAATGTCAGCAGCTCGGGGTCAGGATCGTGCTCTTCGCCAAGTTCACCTGGGCGGATCGCAGCAGTGCGCTGTACCGCGCCGAGCTGCACTGTGATGCGATCCGCGATCCATACGGCGACACCTACGATCACCCCGGCTATAAGTACAACACGGTTTCGCAACTGCTCGGGGTCAGCACGCGGCAGCTCGTTCCGATGTGCTTCGCCAGTGAGCGCTACCGAGCGCTATGCCAGTCTGACGCCCGCGCAATCGTCGACCTCGGGGCCGATGGGATGCTCTTCGATGAGTGCCTGCATCACGGCAGGGCGCTATTGTGCTTCGATTCCGCGCACGGGCACCGTCCGGGAAGCTCGGCATTCGACTTCGATGACGCGCTCATTGAAGCCTTCGCGTCTTATGCGAGCGACGTCAACCCGGATTTCCTCTTTGCCGGAGAGGCGATCTACGACCAGCAGTTCGGGGTCTACCAGCTCTCCTACCATCGAAGTTTCGAGGCGGATCACATCCCACTGACGCGCTTCATGCACCCACATGCCCAGCTGGCGGTTGCCAGTGTTGGGTTCGACGACCGAAACCTGATCGGCCAAGCGCTCGTCCGCCGGTACATCCTGAGCTACGAGCCGTACAACTTCCAGGGCCGACTCGAGGACTTCCCCCTGACGACCTCCTACGGCAGGTCGATGGATGAGTTGCGCACCACGTGGCGCCGCTGGTTCTGGGACGGGGAGTACCGCGACGAGCT
>JBMOKE010000347.1:0-1873 GCA_049315425.1 Mycobacterium sp.
ACCAGCAGTTCGGGGTCGTTGGCGGCGTCGATCAGCAGCGATTCGCCGGTTTCCGAGCAGGTGACGAGGTAGGTGTTGTTATCCATCGGGCCCACCGACATCTTGATGATCGTCACCCCCGGCAGGGTTCGCCGGGCGGCGGTCTGGGACTCGACGTGGCCGGTATAGGTGCTTGCGACGACTGTCATGAACATCACGGTACTGCCGATGTCAGCACCGTCGGTATCGGCACATAACATGAGCCCGTGGGTGACCGGCTGATCGTCAAGGGTGCGCGTGAGCACAACCTCCGCAGCGTCGACCTGGACCTACCCCGGGACGCCCTGATCGTCTTCACCGGCCTGTCCGGGTCGGGCAAGTCCTCCCTGGCCTTCGACACCATCTTCGCCGAGGGCCAGCGCCGCTACGTCGAATCCCTCAGTGCCTACGCCCGGCAGTTCCTCGGCCAGATGGATAAGCCCGACGTCGACTTCATCGAGGGCCTTTCCCCGGCGGTATCCATCGACCAGAAGTCCACCAATCGCAACCCGCGCTCCACCGTCGGCACCATCACCGAGGTCTACGACTATCTGCGTCTGCTCTACGCCCGCGCCGGCACGCCGCACTGTCCGGTCTGCGGGGAGCGGATCGCGCGCCAGACCCCGCAGCAGATCGTCGACCAGGTTTTAGCCATGCCGGAGGGCACCAAGTTCCAGGTGCTCGCGCCGGTGGTGCGCACCCGCAAGGGCGAGTTCGTCGACCTCTTCGACAAGCTCAACACCCAGGGCTACAGCCGGGTCCGGGTCGATGGCGTGGTGCACTCGCTGACCGAGCCGCCGACGCTGAAGAAGCAGGAGAAGCACGATATCGAGGTGGTCGTCGACCGGCTCACGGTCAAGGCCAGCTCCAAACAACGGCTCACCGATTCGGTGGAGACCGCGCTGGGTCTGGCCGACGGCATCGTGGTGCTGGATTTCGTCGACCGCGACGAAAGTGACCCGCACCGCGAACAACGCTTCTCCGAAAAATTGGCCTGCCCGAACGGTCACCCGCTGGCGGTGGATGACCTTGAGCCGCGGTCGTTCTCGTTCAACTCGCCCTACGGCGCCTGCCCGGAGTGCAGCGGCCTGGGTATCCGCAAGGAGGTCGACCCCGAACTCGTCGTGCCCGATCAGGATCGAACCCTGGCCGACGGTGCGGTGGCGCCGTGGTCGATGGGGCAGAGTTCGGAGTACTTCACCCGCATGTTGGCCGGGCTGGGGGAGTCGATGGGGTTCGATATGGACACCCCGTGGCGCAAGCTTCCGGCCAAGGCGCGCAAGGCGATTCTCGAAGGCTGCGATGAGCAGGTGCACGTGCGCTACCGCAATCGCTACGGCCGCACGCGTTCCTACTACGCCGAATTCGAAGGCGTGATGGCGTTCCTGCAGCGACGCATGGAGCAGACCGACTCGGAGTTGATGAAGGAACGCTACGAGGGCTTCATGCGCGACATTCCCTGCCCGGAATGCGACGGCACCCGGCTCAAGCCGGAGATCCTGGCCGTGACGCTGTCGGCCGGGAAGAACGCGAAGTCGATCGCGGCCGTATGCGAGTTATCGATCAGGGAGTGCTCGACCTTCCTCAACGACCTCACCCTGGGCACCCGCGAACAGGCGATCGCCGGTCAGGTGCTCAAGGAGGTGCAGTCCCGGCTGGGCTTTTTGCTGGACGTCGGACTCGACTACTTATCCCTGGCCCGGGCCGCGGGCACGCTCTCCGGTGGTGAGGCGCAACGCATCCGGCTGGCCACCCAGATCGGCTCCGGTCTGGTCGGGGTGCTCTACGTGCTCGACGAGCCGTCCATCGGACTTCACCAGCGTGACAACCGCCGCCTCATCGAAACCCTCACTCG
>JBMOKE010000348.1:0-1872 GCA_049315425.1 Mycobacterium sp.
CGCTGCCGGGCTTCTCGACCGACCCCGCCCTCGACGTGCCGCAGTCCGACGCCAAAGACACGCCGTCTGCGGCCAACGACTCGCCCGACCAGCCGCTGCCTGATGATCCGAACGGCGCCGATATGCCCGGCTCCGACATGCCCGGACCGATCGGGACCGCCCCGAGCCCACAGCTCGCCGCTGTGATCGCCGCCGCGGTCGCCGGAACGCCCATCCAAGAAGCGTTCAGCGCGCAGGGCATCACCATTCCCGCGCCGGGGTCGGCGATCGCCGCCCCGCTTGACCCGACCCAGGTGGTGGCCGGCGATATCGGCGTGCTCACCGATCGGCATGCCCTGGCACTCGGCGGCGGCAAAGCGCTCCTCGACCAGCAGATCCAACCCCTGGACGCCGTCTCGGGTCCGGGCTTCATCGGCTGGCAGCATCCGCCGGAACCGATTCCGCCGGGTACGGCAGCGACAGGATAGGGAGAATCAATGGCGCATCGCATCACCGTGCTACCCGAGGAGTTACGTCGGGCCGCCCGCGCGCACCGTGAGACAGCGGACTATCTCAGCACAGTCCCGTCGAACAACGCCGCAGTGCTGGCGACGCTGGAATCGCTGGGTCCGGTCTTCGCGGACCTGCGTGACGCCGGATCAGAACTTCTCGACCAACGCCGGGTGTGTTACGAGCGTCAGGCCGCCGCGCATTCGGATCTTGCCGACCAACTGAGCTACGCCGCGGAAGTCTGGGAACGCCACGACACCCACGCTGCACGCGACCTCAGGGTGGTCACCGAGGGCGACGTATGAACGAAGCGGATCCCGCATTCGATGCGGTGCACCCCAGTGGGCAGTTGATGTTTCGGTCCTCCCGGGGCGGTTGCCTGCACAGTGTGGTGCTGTCGGAAGCCGCGATGGAAGCCGACGCCGACAACCTCGCCAGGGCGGTGCTGTTGGCCGCCGACGTATCCCATCTACATGCCGTGATGCAGATCCGCGAGGAGATCATCGCGGCCGGGTACACCCCGACGGCGGAAATTCCCGGAGCATGCGACCTCGAGGCCGCCGAGGGTGCGCTGCTGCGACACCGGCTGCGATCGGACTAGTTGGCCGAGCCAGGATCCACGGTGGGCAAGATGACGTCCGGTGGTGACACCGGCTGCGGTCCGAACAGTTCTCGCGCCTGGTGCAACAGCGCACGAACCTCGTCGAGCTGTTTTTGCAGCAGCGACTCACTCATGCCGCTCACGCTAACGAGGTGTGGGGGAGCGCACAATTCACCCTCGGGGTATCTCGGCGTTGATCCGGTCCAGCACAGCGCCGTAGCGGCCGGCTTCGGGGTGGCCGCCGGGTTTACCGCTGCTGATCAGACCCGCCGCCAGTCTCCGTGAGGGATCGGCCCAGATCACCACGTTGGTCAATCCGGTGTGGCCGAACGCGGCAGCCGCGTCCCTACCGAACGGGCCGAATCGCTTGGAGCCCAGCATGAAACCGGTTCCCCAGCGCATCGGCGCCAGGCCCGTCGCGACATCGGGTCGCAGCCGGCGGCACTGGGTTACCGCCGCCTGCAGTGTCTCCGGGCGCAGTACGCGCACCCCGTCCAGCTCACCGCCACGGCGCAGGATCTCGGCGAACCGGGACAACTCGTCGGCCGTCGACACGGTGTTCGATGACGGCACCACACTGGTCAGGAACAGCGGGGTGTTCGAGAAGGGGATGATCTGCGTCATGGAGCCGCCGAGTGCGATCTTCAACCCGGCCGCCAGCGGAGCAGGCAGTGGCTTTCCGGTCACATGACTGGGTGCCACCAGCGCCACATCAGCGTCGGCGACACCGTAATTCGTCCATCGAAACCCCAGTGGGTCGAGAATCTCGGTGCCCAGGATCT
>JBMOKE010000349.1:0-1872 GCA_049315425.1 Mycobacterium sp.
CGCTCCACGCCGACCAGATCGTCGCCTGCTCGGAGTCGCGCCGGTTGATCGGGTCCAGGTTGAACTTCGAGGTGATCGTCCCGATCACCGACGAGAGATCATAGGTCGTGGAGTCCACTCCGCTGCGCGGCAGCGAGTTGGAGAGGAAGACAGTCGGCAAGCGGGATCCCGGGCCGAACTCGTCATGGGCGCCCTTGGTCGTCGAACCCTGCCCGGGCGGCGGGACGTGGTCCCATGCGCCGCCGAACTCGTCGTAGGTCACGACCGTGAGAGTGTCACTGGCACAGGGGCCGTCGTAGATCGACTTGAGCATGTCCGCGATCGCCTCGTCACCGACGTAGGTGCTGCCGTAGCCGGGATGCTGGTTGCGCGGCCCGATCTCCTGAACGAACGACACCGGCTTGAGTCCGCAGCTGTCACCCTTGAGTTGCGGGTACCACGCGGCGAGGTCCTGCAGATTGCGCGCCCGGTTCTCCCTGGTCTTGTCCGTCTCCTGCGACCAGTTGTAGAAGTAGTTGAACGACTGGTGGTGGTACTGAAAGTCCATATCCGGGCACAGCGGCCAGGTGGTGGACGGGTCGGCGGTCGGGTCCGAGCAGCCCTGCGGGTTGCTGGCCGGCTTGCCGTCCTTATCGGTGTAGTCCCGCGGCATACCGGCGGTGCCGTTGGTCCAGCCCGGTTGGTCGCTCAGGCCGTTGGCGTTGGACCAGCCGCCGGAGTACCACGCCCAGTCCACGCCGGCATCGTTGAGCCGGTCACCGATGGTGGGGTACTTCAGCAGCGGGACCAAGCGATCCTTGATCGCTCCCGGGGGATACGGCCACTGCACCGAGAAGCTGGTGTTGATCACCCAATCACCGCACAGTGATTCCGGATCGGTGCGCGGTGTGCCGCAGGCCTGCGTCACCTGGCCGTCTTTGAGGCCCTCGGGAGTGGGCGAGGTGTAGTAGTTGTACTGACCGAACGGGACCTTGGCGCTGTCCTGCTCGTGGCTCTTGGGCATCCCGTTCTCGTCGAGCACCGACCGCGTCGCATCCGGGGCGCCGGGCCACTGCGGCAGGGTGGAGCTGATCAGCCATTGGCCGTTGGCGAAGGATCCGCCGAAGGCGCCGGCGAAAAACTTGTCGGCGACGGCGAACTTCGGTGCGCCCGGGCCGGTCAGGTACTGGTAGGTGTTCAGCTTGCGGGTGTCGTAGTAGCCCATCACCAGGCCCGCGGCGTCACTGCCGACGGCGTAGCGGTTCATCGCACCGTCGTTGAGCTGGTACTGCTCCTGGTAGAAGCGGTGCACCAGATCGCGGGTGCAGCCGCCGGGCTGCGCGCCGGGGGAGTTGACTGCGACGCCGTCGTCGGCGGGCACCTGGGCGAAGCGGGCCAGTGAGGTGTCGGTGCCGGGCGGCGGGCAACTGACCGCGCCGGGCGGCAGGACGCCGTTGAGCGCGAACGGTGCGTTCGGGAACACCGACTGGTAGGACTTTCCCGCGACGGTGTCGGTGCACGCGGGTCCGCCCGCAAGACCGCCCGGCTGGAGGTTGACGTCGTTGAGCAGCAGGCAGCCCAGCGGTTTGCCGTCCTGGCCAACCTGAATGGTGTTCTGCGGGCTGGCCTTGGCGATGTTGTCGACCGGGTCGCCGTTGACCTGATCCCACGTGCCGAAGAGCTTGTCGAAACTGTTGTTCTGCATGAACACCACGACGATGTGCTTGGTGGCATCAGCGGCGGCGCGCTCTGCTGGGCCCAGGGTGATCCGCGGTCCCGGGTTCTGGGCCTGCGACGCCAGTGTCGGCAGGGCCGCTGCGCTCTGAGGTTCGCTCGACGGCTTCGGCGTACTGCTACACCCCTGCGCGGTCACCAGTGCAACCAACGACACCA
>JBMOKE010000104.1:0-8226 GCA_049315425.1 Mycobacterium sp.
CCGAACACCAGCGCCTGGACACCCCGATCATTGCGGTCGCCTACGACGGCACCGGCTACGGCCTCGACGGCGCGGTCTGGGGCGGGGAACTGCTAGCCATCACCGATCCCGCGGAGTTCACCCGGGCCGGCCACCTGACGCCATTCGCGTTGCCCGGGGGAGAGGGAGCGGTGCGTCAACCCGGCCGTATTGCCCTGGACCTGCTGACCCGGGCCGGGATCGAGTGGACGCCCGAACTGCCGGCGGTGGCCGCGGTCGGCGAGGCCGGCCTGCATGTTCTGGGCCAGCAGATCCCGCGGGGCATCGGCTGCGTACCGACCACCAGCATGGGCCGGCTCTTCGACGCCGTCGCCAGCCTGCTGGGTGTCTGCCAGCAGGTCAGCTACGAGGGCCAGGCGGCCGTCGAACTCGAGCACCTCGCCCGCCGGGGGCGGGACGCCAGGCTGGATTTTGCCGTGGACGGCGCGGCGATGGACCCGGCACCGGTGATCATTGGCATTGTCGAGGGGCTGCGTGCCGGCGTCGAACTCGCCGACCTGGCTGCTGGCTTTCACCAGGCGGTAATCCGGGCCACCGCCACCGCCGCCCGGCACTGTGCCGATGCGGCCGGTATCTCGGTGATCGGGCTGACCGGCGGGGTGTTCGCCAATCGGATCCTGCTGCAGGGTCTCCGCGAATCTCTGACCAACACTGGTTATGAAGTGCTGAGTCACCGTATCGTTCCCTGTAATGACGGGGGTCTGGCTCTTGGCCAGGCCACTATCGCCGCCGCTCTGCTTGATTCCAGGGCGGCCAAGGAAAGGAACGGCGTATGTGCCTCGGAATCCCCGGCAAGGTGATCGACATCTGGGAGGAGTCGGGCACCCGGATGTCAACCGTCGATTTCGGCGGCACCACGAAGACCGTGTGTCTGGCCTACCTGCCGGATATGGAGATCGGCGAGTACACGATCGTGCACGCGGGTTTCGCGCTCACCCGCCTCGATGAGGCCTCCGCCAACGAAACCCTGCAGATGTTCGCCGATCTCGGTTTCCTCGATGAGGAGCTGGCCGGAAGCGAAGGGCAGAGCAGCCGGGAGACGGCGTGAAGTACCTCGACGAGTTCCGTGACCCCGTCGCCGCCAAGTCGCTCGTCGAGGCGATCCGGCGCAGCGCGACGCGGCCCTGGACGATCATGGAGGTTTGCGGCGGTCAGACCCACTCCATAATCCGCAACGGCATCGACCAATTGCTCGACGGTGCGGTTGAATTCATCCACGGGCCAGGCTGTCCGGTGTGTGTCACACCGTTAGAGATGATCGACCGTGCGTTGGAGATCGCATCCCGCGAGGACGTCATCTTCTGCTCATTCGGCGACATGCTGCGCGTCCCCGGCAGCAAGCAGGATCTGTTCAGTGTGCGGGCGCGTGGCGGGGACGTCCGGATCGTCTACTCGCCGCTGGACGCCACCCGGGTCGCGGCCGAGAACCCGGATAAGCAGGTGGTGTTCTTCGGAGTCGGATTCGAGACCACCGCACCGGCTAATGCCATGTCGGTGCTGCACGCCAAACGCCTCGGACTGACCAACTTCTCGCTGCTGGTATCCCACGTCCTGGTGCCGCCGGCGATGACGGCCATCCTCAGCGCGCCGACCAATCGGGTGCAGGGCTTCCTGGCCGCCGGCCATGTGTGCACGGTTATGGGCACCGGCGAATACGGTCCGCTCGTCGAGAAGTTCAACGTCCCGATCGTCGTCACTGGATTTGAGCCGCTGGATCTGCTCGAGGGTGTGCGTCAACTGGTCGAGTTGATGGAGGCTGGCCGCCCCGAGTTGCGCAACGCGTACCCACGGGCGGTGACCGATATCGGGAACACCGTTGCCCAGCAGGCGCTCGCTGACGTATTCGTCGTCACCGACCGGCAGTGGCGCGGTATCGGGATGATCCCGCAATCCGGCTGGACGCTGTCACCACTGTACGCGGAGTTCGATGCCGAACTGAAATTCGGTGTGGGGCATCTGGAGGTGCAGGAGTCCGCGGAGTGCCACGCCGGCGAGGTACTCCAGGGCCTGCTGAAGCCCAATGAGTGTCCGGCCTTCGGCACCACATGCACCCCGCGAAACCCATTGGGCGCCACAATGGTGTCTAGTGAGGGCGCCTGCGCGGCCTACTACCAGTTCCGTCGGCTCGAGACTTCTGCGAATGCCTGAGGCCGGCCAGGTCGATCCGTCGAACTGGGTGTGCCCATTGCCGCTGCGCGAGACCAAACGCATCGTAATGGGCCACGGTGGCGGCGGCATCCTGTCCGAGGAACTCATTGAGAACCTTTTCCTGCCCGCATTCGGATCCGCCGGCGGAGTATCCCGCGACTCAGCGCTACTGGACGTCACCGCTGGCCGGATCGCGCTGACAACCGACTCCTATGTCGTCAACCCGCTGTTTTTCCCGGGCGGCAATATCGGCCACCTCGCCGTCAACGGCACCATCAACGACCTTGCCTGCAGTGGTGCCCAACCGCTGGCGCTGACGGCCGGATTCATCATCGAAGAAGGACTGGAACTCGAGGTGCTCGGCACCATCGCGCAAAGTATGGGTAAAGCGTCCACAGAGGCCGGGGTCGGCATAGTCACCGGTGATACCAAGGTCGTCGGAAAAGGCAGTGCCGACGGTCTTTTCATCAACACCGCCGGTGTCGGCGTGGTGCCCGACGGTGTGCACATCGGACCTGAGCAGGCCCGCCCGGGTGACCACATCATTGTGTCCGGCAATATCGGCGAGCATGGTGTGGCGATCATGAGTGTGCGCGAGGGAATCGACTTCGGCACCACGGTGATGACCGACAGCACGCCACTGCACCAACTGGTCGCGGCGATGCTTGCATCTGTTGACGATCCGAATGTCATCCATGCCCTGCGTGATCCGACCCGTGGCGGGCTGGTTGCGGCGACCGTGGAGATCGCCCGCACCTCAGGTGTCGGTATCGAACTTGACGAGGCGAAGGTCCCGATACCCGAGGCGGTGGCCTCGGCATGCGGATTCCTGGGATTGGACCCGCTGCAGGTGGCCAACGAGGGAAAGTTGGTCGCCTTCGTCGACCCAGCGCACAGCGATGCGGTGCTGTGCGCCATGCGGGCCCGGCCGGAGGGTGCGGGCGCGGTGATCATCGGTCGTGCCGTGGCAGAGCATCCCGGCATGGTGGTCGCCCGCACCCCGTTCGGTACCACCCGCATCGTTGAGCGTGAACTGGGCGAACAACTTCCGCGGATCTGCTGATCGGGATGGCTGAGCCCCGTTCGAATATCGGTCGGCGAAGGGAAGGATCGGGCATGAGCACCTCGCTGGACCGCTGTAGTCCGTGGTCGGCCCGGATGCGGGCAGCATTGACCGGCCCGGAGTGGCGGCGTCTGGGTGCGATGGCCGCTGTGATAATCGGGCTGCACGTGATCGGTTGGGTCACCCTGGTGTTCGTTGTAGCCCCACAACACTTCAGCCTTGGCGATAAAGCGCTAGGGGTCGGGGTCGGGTTGACCGCCTACACCCTGGGCATGCGGCACGCTTTCGACGCCGACCATATTGCGGCGATCGACAACACCACCCGCAAGCTGATGAACGACGGCCAACGCCCCCTAGGCGTGGGTTTCTTTTTCTCTCTGGGGCATTCGAGTGTGGTGTTCGCGCTGGCGCTGCTCTTGTCGGTGGGGGTCAAGGCTGTCGTCGGCTCCGTGCAGGATGACTCCTCAGCCCTGCACCACTACACCGGTTTGATCGGCACCACTGTCTCCGGGGTGTTCCTGTATCTGATCGCGATCATCAACATCGTCATCCTCGTCGGCATCGTGCGGGTCTTCACTCGGATGCGCCAGGGAGACTTCGACGAAGCCGCTCTCGAAGAACACCTCAACAACCGCGGCTTCCTCAACCGGTTCCTCGGCCGGTTCACCCGCTCGATCAGCAAGTCCTGGCAGATGTATCCACTCGGCGTCTTGTTCGGGCTGGGCTTCGACACCGCCACCGAGATCGCCCTGCTCGTGATCGCCGGCACCGGCGCAGCGGCCGGGTTGCCCTGGTACGCCATCTTGTGCCTGCCGGTGCTCTTCGCCGCCGGCATGAGCCTGCTGGACACCCTGGATGGCTCCTTCATGAACTTCGCCTACGGATGGGCGTTCTCCCAGCCCGTGCGCAAGGTCTACTACAACATCGTTGTTACCGGACTGTCGGTAGCCGTCGCCCTGATCATCGGCACCATCGAACTGCTCGGTCTGTTCGCTGACCAGTTCGGCTGGTCCGGCGGGATCTGGGACTGGATCGGCGGCATCGACCTCAACACCATCGGGTTTTTCATCGTCGGCATGTTCATCCTCACTTTGGCGGCTGCGATGTTGGTGTGGAGATACGGCCGCATCGAAGACAGGTGGAACACCCGGGGCTGGCAAGGGGCTGGGAACCGACAAAACTGGTGACGAAATCCTCTTCGATTCCTGTTCCCATTCCGGGACTGTGACGGTAATCTCAATTCGCCTTTAACTGCTCGTCAAGCAATCCCGTCCGCGCACGGGGTTCCATTTTGAGAGGGGTTCGCCCATGGCTTCTGTTCTGTGGTTCCAGGGAGGGGCGTGCAGTGGCAACACCATGTCGTTCCTCAACGCCGACGAACCCAACGTCGTCGATCTGATCGTCGACTTCGGTCTCGAGGTAATCTGGCACCCGTCACTGGGTCTGGAACTGGGCAATCAGGCGCAGAAGATCTTCCGGGACTGCGCCTCCGGCGCGCGACCGATGGACGTCTTCGTCTTCGAGGGCACGGTCATCGAGGGGCCCAACGGGACCGGCCGGATGGACATGTTCGCCGACCGTCCGATGAAGGACTGGGTCGCCGAGATGGCCGCCCAAGCCGGCATCGTCGTCGCCATCGGTGACTGCGCCTGCTGGGGCGGCATCCCGGCGATGGAGCCCAACCCGTCCGGTTCGACTGGCCTGCAGTTCCACAAGCGCAACAAGGGCGGATTCCTGGGCCCCGACTTCCGGTCGAAAGCCGGCCTGCCGGTCATCAACATTCCCGGCTGCCCGGCGCACCCGGACTGGATCACCCAGATCCTGGTCGCGCTGGCCACCGGACGCACCGGCGACATCTCCCTCGATGATCTGCAGCGGCCCGAGACCTTCTTCAAGACCTTCACCCAGACCGGCTGCACCCGCGTGCAGTTCTATGAATACAAGCAGTCCACGATGTCCTTCGGTGAGGGCACCCGCACCGGCTGCCTGTTCTACGAGTTCGGCTGCCGCGGCCCGATGACGCACTCGCCGTGCAACCGAATCCTGTGGAACCGCCAGTCGTCGAAGACCCGCGCCGGCCAGCCCTGCTACGGCTGCACCGAACCGGAGTTCCCGCACTTCGACCTCGCCCCCGGGACGGTGTTCAAGACTCAAAAGATCGCGGGGGTGATCCCGAAAGAAGTGGGCACCGGCGCCAAGAAGCTGAGCTATATGGCACACGCCGCAGCGGCCCGCCTGGCCGCGCCGGACTGGTCCAAAGAAGACATGTTCGTGGTCTGAGCCACGCCGCCGACCACACCCCGACCTGAAAACTCTGGAGGACTTACCCCAATGACATCCATGGATCTCCACGTCAGCCCACTCGGACGCGTCGAGGGTGACCTCGACGTCCGGGTCACCATCGAGGACGGCGTCGTCACCTCGGCCTGGACCGAGGCCGCGATGTTCCGCGGCTTCGAGATCATCCTGCGCGGCAAGGACCCGCAGGCCGGCCTCATCGTGTGTCCGCGCATCTGCGGCATCTGCGGCGGTAGCCACCTGTACAAGTCGGCCTACGCCCTGGACATCGCATGGAAGACCACCATGCCGTCCAACGCGACGCTGGTGCGCAATATCGCCCAGGGCTGCGAGACCCTGCAGTCCATCCCGCGGTACTACTACGCGCTGTTCGCCATTGACCTCACGAACAAGAACTACGCCAAGTCGTCCATGTACGACGAGGCCGTCCGCCGTCACGCGCCGTATGTGGGCACCAGCTACCAGAAAGGTGTGGTGCTCTCCCAGAAGCCGGTCGAGGTCTACGCGATCTTCGGCGGGCAGTGGCCGCACTCCAGCTTCATGGTGCCCGGCGGTGTGATGGGCGCGCCGACGCTGTCGGATGTCACCCGTTCGATCGCGATCCTGGAGAACTGGAAGGACAACTGGCTCGAGTCCGACCTGCTCGGCTGCAGTGTCGACCGCTGGCTGGAGAACAAGAGTTGGGCCGACGTGCTGGCCTGGGTCGACGAGAACGAGTCGCAGCGCAATTCTGACATGGGTTTCTTCATCCGCTACTCGATGGACATCGGCCTGGATTCCTACGGCAAGGGCGTGGGCAACTACCTGGCCACCGGTACCTACTTCGACCCGGCGCTGTACAGCCACCCGACCATCGAGGGTCGCAACAAGGCACTGATCGGTCGCAGCGGCGTCTTCGCCGGCGGCCAGTTCATGGAGTTCGATCAGGCCAACGTGCGCGAGGACGTCACGCACTCCTTCTACGAGGGCAGCCGGCCGCTGCACCCGTTCGAGGGCGAGACCATCCCGGTCGACCCGGAGAAGGGCAAGGGGCAGGGCAAGTACAGCTGGGCCAAGTCGCCGCGCTACCTGATCGACGGTATGGGCGACGTGCCGCTGGAGGCCGGGCCGCTGGCCCGCCGGATGGCCGCCGCCGCCCCGAACGCCGCGCCGCACCAGGACAACGACCCGCTATTCCTCGACATCTACAACACGATCGGACCCAGCGTCATGGTCCGCCAGCTGGCCCGCCTGCACGAGGCGGCCAAGTACTACAAGTGGGTGCGGGGCTGGTTGGACCAGCTTGAGCTCAAGGAGAGCTTCTACAGCAAGCCCACCGAGTACGCCGACGGCAAGGGATTCGGCTCCACCGAGGCGGCGCGCGGATCGCTCTCGGACTGGATCGTGCTGGAGAACAACAAGATCAAGAACTACCAGGTGGTCACGCCGACGGCATGGAACATCGGCCCGCGCGACTCCCACGGTGCGCTGGGCCCGATGGAGACCGCTCTCGTGGGCTCGCCGATCATCGATCCCGAAGACCCGGTCGAACTCGGGCATGTGGCCCGCAGCTTCGACTCCTGCCTGGTTTGCACGGTGCACGCCTACGACGGCAAGACCGGTCGGGAGCTGTCGAAGTTCGTCATCAACGGAATGGTGTGACCAGGGAGGTCACACCTGATCGGACCAGTGTGAGTTCGCACGACTCCGAACTCGATCTGGAACCGCCGGGCTGTGCGGTTCTGGTGGTGGGATGCGGCAATCTGCTGCGCGGTGACGACGGGGTAGGCCCCGTTCTGATCCGCCACCTCTGGGACCGCGGAGTGCCCGACGGCGCCCGACTGGTAGACGGCGGCACCGCCGGCATGGACGTCGGTTTCCAGATGCGCGGGGCGCAGCGGGTGGTCATCGTCGACGCCTGTGTGACCCGGGATTCCGATGGCGACGACGGCGCCGTCCCCGGAACGGTGTACCGGTTGCCGGGGGAGGAGCTGACCGATCTTCCTCCGCTGCAGGGTCTGCACACGCATTCCTTCCGGTGGGATCACGCCATCCCGTTCGCTCGCTGGGCGCTGGGCGACGCATGCCCCACCGACATCACGGTGTTCCTGATCGAGGTGGCCGCTATGGAGATGGGCGCCGAACTCTCCGATCCGGTGGCCGCGGCAATGGAACAGGTGATCGCCATGATCGAGGCCGACTTCCTGGCTCCGCTGCGCCCGCAGACCGCCGCCCAGGTCAATGTCGAACTCAGCGAAGATGGCTACCTGCGGATGGCGGCCGCGCTGGCCGCCGGGCGATTCCCGTCCGATGCGCTGGCGGCGGTTCCTCGCGACGGCGAACTGTGGCTGTTCCCGCTGCGCGGGCCCAGCAGCGGCGGTCTGCTGCTCAAACAGCGCAACCCGGCTGGCGACCGTGCCGTGCTGGTGCACGAGGTTCTCGATGACGGTTTCCGGGCGGGCGTATATGCGGCATTCTGGGACGATGAGCACAAGGCTCTCCGGATCCCTCTTGCGCCCCCGGAGCCGTCGACGCAGTGATGCCCATGGCTGACGAGCGCCGAACCTCCACCGACCATGCATTAGACGTGCAGACGGTCGTTGTCGAGGAGCGCGGCCGATGGTTCGTCGAGATCATCGTGGTCTTCGCCGACGGAGTGGTCCGCAAGAGGATCCACAGCCATGCCACCCGGGCCCGCG
>JBMOKE010000350.1:0-1860 GCA_049315425.1 Mycobacterium sp.
TCGGCCTTACCGGCCGGTGAGCGCACCACGCGATCGGTGTGCACGAAGGCCTTCGGCACTTTGTAGTCGGCGATATGCGCCCGGCAGGCCTCCGCCAGCTCCGCGTCGGTGGCGCTGCGGTTCTCGGCGAACTGCACGATCGCGACGACTTCGCTGCCCCAGCGCTCCGACGGCCGGCCGGCCACCACCACGTCGTAGACACTGGGATGGCTCGCAACAGCACGCTCCACCTCCTCGGCGAAGATCTTCTCCCCGCCGGAGTTGATGGTCACCGAGTCGCGGCCGAGTAGTTCGACGCGGCCGTCGGCCAGATAGCGCGCCTTGTCACCGGGGATCGAGAACCGCACGCCGTCAATGGTGGGGAAGGTGCGCGCGGTCTTCTCGGCGTCGCCCAGATAACCCAGCGGAACGAACACCCGTCGTGCCAGCCAGCCCTCGCCGTCACCGGGTTCCAGAACCCGGCTGAAGTCGACGGCCACGACGGTGGTGTCGGCCATCGGGGTGAATGTCGCGGCCTGCATCTCGGCGCCCTTGGTGGCGATGCTGGTCATCTGCGCGCCGGACTCCGAGGCACCGACGGCGTCCATGATGATCAGGTTCGGCAGTGCCGTCAGGAGGCGGTCCCGCACGGTGGGCGACAGCGGTGCGCCGCCGTTCGTCAGGGCCATCAGCCCGGACAGGTCGTAGTCGCCCTTCTCGATCTGGTCGACCAGCGGTCGGGCCATGGAGTCCCCGACCACCGGAATGCTCAGCACCCGCTCCCGCTCGGCCAGTCGCAGGACGGCGTCGGCGTCGAAGCGGGTGACGTCATCGGGTACCGCGACCCACCCGCCGGCGCTGATGGTGTTGAAGACACCCCACTGGGCGGCGCCGTGCATCAACGGCGGCAGTAGCAGGAACGACCGCAATCCCGGTGCCGCACACACCTGGTCGATCAGATCCTGGTAGGTGTTCAGCTCCGGTCCGCCGGTGAACGGGCGTCCGCCCATCGCGGACATGAAGATGTCGTTCTGGCGCCACAGCACACCCTTGGGCATCCCGGTGGTTCCGCCGGTGTAGAGAATGTAGAGATCGTCGCCGCTCGGGGTGGGCATCCCGCCGGCGGGTTCTGCTGTGGCGGTGATGGATTCGTAGTCGACCGCATCGGGAAGCAGTTCGTTTCCGGAGTCGTCGGCGACCTGGATCAGGACCTCGAGGTCCGGCAGCCGTCCGCGGATCGCCTGTACGTTCGGCGCGAACTCGGCGGCGTACACCAGCGCCTTGGCCTTCGCGTCGGCGAGCAGGTAGAGCAACTCCTCCTCGACATAGCGGTAGTTGACGTTGAACGCCGCGACGCGGGCGCGGTAGCTGCCCACCATGGCCTCGAGGTACTCATTGCCGTTGCGCATGTACAACCCGACGTGGTCCTGGCCGGATTCGTGGCCCGCCAACCGGTCGCGCTCGATATGGCAGCCGAGCCCCCGCGAGGTGAGGTAGTGGGCGACGCCGTCGATGCGAGCATCCATCTGCGCGTAGGTGAGCCGGAGGTCCCGCCAGACCAGCACCCTCTGATCCGGAATCGCGGTCGCGACGGTGCGGAACACGGTGGACAGATCGAAGTTCGCATCGGTCATGGCCACACTGTATTCGCCGCCGGGCCGGGGCATAGGGTGCTGACAAAAGCCGCCCCACCGATACCAGGAGGCCCCGTGAGCACCGACCGAGCGCGCATCGACTTTCCGGCCCGCGTCGGTGTCTGGTGGGCCAGCGACACCTGGCCGATGTCGGCCGCCCAGGAGGTCGCGCACGAGATCGAGGCACTCGGGTTCGGCTCACTGTTCATCCCCGAAGTGGGGTTAAAGGACTGCCTGGTCGAATCGG
>JBMOKE010000012.1:0-32604 GCA_049315425.1 Mycobacterium sp.
CCGGCTAGTGACCCAGCCGGCCCGATCTGATGGCCGGCTAGTGACCCAGCCGGCCCGATCTGATGGCCGGCTAGTGACCCAGCCGGCCGCGGCCCATGCGCAGCAGCAGCATCGCCAGGTCCTTGCCGTCGACGCCGAGCTCGCTGTAGCGCTCGATGACCTTCATCTCGCGGCTGTGCACCAGCCGGGTCCCACCGGAGGCCATCCGGACCTTGCCAATCACCTGGGAAACCTCGGTGCGCCGTTTCACGGCCGCCAGGATCTCGGCGTCCAGGCGGTCGATCTCGGTACGCAGGGCATCGATATCGGGTTCAGCGTCGACGGGCATCTCGTTCTCCTCGTGTGGGGGTTGTGTTGTCATCCGTCCGGGCCTCACACAAGAAACGAGCCCCGGATCCGTATGCGGACCGCGGGGCTCTCGGGTTCGAGCAGCTACACCACCGCGGGTACCGCAAACCGGTACCCGCTGAAAAATCGACTTAGCTGCCATGCGTCCAGCACGAACTTGAGTGTGCCACTCCGACGGCCGCGGGTGCAAAAAAATCGTCTCTATACGGCGGTAGGTTGGTTCTGACATGAGTGTTGACATGACGGACGGCTCGACTGGTGCGCAGGCCGCTGAACTCCTCGAGGGTCTGAACGCCGAGCAGCGCCGAGCAGTGCTTCACGAGGGTTCCCCGCTGCTGATCGTGGCAGGTGCCGGCTCGGGCAAGACAGCGGTGCTGACCCGCCGGATCGCGTACCTGCTCGCCGCCCGCGACGTCGGCTCAGGCCAGATCCTGGCCATTACATTCACCAACAAGGCTGCTGCCGAGATGCGCGAACGGGTGGCACAACTCATCGGCCCGCGGGCCCGCACCATGTGGGTGTCGACGTTCCACTCCACCTGCGTGCGGATTCTGCGCAATCAGGCCTCGTTGCTGCCCGGGCGCAACTCCAACTTCTCGATCTACGACGCCGACGATTCCCGTCGGCTGTTGCTGATGATCGGCCGAGACATGGGCATCGACGTCAAGCGTTATTCGCCGCGGCTGTTGTCCAACTCGATCTCGAACCTCAAGAACGAGTTGATCACCCCCGAACAGGCAGTGGCCGCGCTGGCGTCCGATTGTGACGACCTCGCCCGCATCGTGGCCGAGGTCTATGGCGAGTATCAGCGTCGCTTGCGGACCGCGAATGCGTTTGATTTCGATGACCTCATCGGCGAGACCGTCGCGGTGCTGCAGAACTACCCCGAGATAGCGCAGTACTACCGCCGGCGGTTCCGTCACATTCTCGTCGACGAATACCAGGACACCAACCATGCCCAGTACGTTTTGGTGCGTGAACTCGTAGGGGTGGGCGCATCTGATACTGACACGGTGTCGGCTGCCGAGTTATGCGTTGTCGGTGACGCTGACCAATCCATCTACGCGTTCCGTGGCGCGACCATCCGGAACATCGAGGACTTCGAGCGCGACTTCCCGAGTGCCGCAACGATTCTGCTGGAGCAGAACTACCGCTCCACCCAGAACATCCTGTCGGCGGCCAATGCGGTGATCGCCCGCAATACCGGTCGGCGTGAGAAGCGACTGTGGACAGACGCCGGCGATGGAGAATTAATCGTTGGTTACGTCGCTGATAACGAGCACGATGAGGCCAGGTTCGTCGCGGGGGAGATCGACGCACTCGCAGACCGGGGCGAGATCACCTACAACGATGTCGCAGTCTTCTATCGCACGAACAATTCGTCCCGGTCGGTCGAAGAGGTGTTCATCCGCGCCGGAATCCCGTACAAGGTGGTCGGCGGCGTTCGGTTTTATGAGCGCAAAGAGATTCGCGATATTGTCGCCTACCTTCGGGTCCTGGATAACCCCGGCGATGCCGTGAGCATGCGACGGATTCTCAATACCCCGCGCCGAGGTATCGGCGATCGCGCCGAGGCATGTGTCGCCGTCTACGCAGAGAGCGCCGGTTGCACCTTCGCCGATGCACTAACTGCGGCGGCCGCAGGTAGGGTGCCGATGCTCAACAGCCGATCGGAGAAAGCTATCGCCGCTTTCGTCGATCTGCTCGACGGGCTCCGCGGGCGCCTCGATGACGAACTCGGTGACCTCGTCGAGGCTGTACTAGACCGCACCGGCTATCGCACCGAGTTGGAGTCGTCACACGATCCGCAGGATTTGGCCAGACTGGATAACCTGAACGAATTGGTCAGCGTCGCACATGAATTCAGTATTGACCGGGCCAATGCGGCAGCGCTGGAAACCGAGCTCGATGACCCCGAAGACTCCCGCGACGAGGATGTCGCGCAGACCGGTGTACTGGCCGAGTTCCTCGAGCGGGTGTCGCTGGTCGCCGACTCCGATGATCTTCCTGCGCATGACTCCGGTGTGGTCACCCTGATGACACTGCACACTGCCAAGGGCTTGGAGTTCCCGGTCGTCTTCGTCACCGGCTGGGAGGACGGGTTGTTCCCGCATATGCGGGCACTCGGTGACCCGGTCGAACTCAGCGAGGAGCGCCGACTGGCCTACGTCGGAATCACCAGGGCCCGCCAGCGGCTCTATCTCAGCCGGGCCAAGGTGCGTTCGTCATGGGGCCAGCCGATGCTCAATCCGGAGTCGCGCTTCCTGGGTGAGATTCCCCACGACCTGATCGATTGGCGGCGCACCGAGGAGTCCTCAACGCAATCGATCAGCGCGCCGATCGCCGGTCGGTTCGGCCCGCCGCGTCCAGGACCGGGCAGTGGCGCGGGTAAGCGGCCGTTGCTATTGCTTGCGCCGGGAGACCGGGTCAATCACGACAAGTACGGATTGGGGCGTGTCGAAGAGGTTTCGGGCGTGGGGGAGTCGGCGATGTCGCTGATCGACTTCGGCAGCGCGGGCCGGGTCAAACTCATGCACAACCATGCTCCGGTGCAGAAGCTCTAATTGTGCCTCGCCCCGTCGGGCACAGGAACTAGCCGGTGTACGGGCCGACGTTGACGCCCCGGGCGCCGAGCCACGACACCGGGTCGGTGGGGTTGGTGCCGCCGAGCAGTACCGAGAAATGAAGGTGGGGACCGGTGGAGTTGCCCCGGTTGCCGATGGTGGCGATCTGGTCGCCGGCGAATACGCGCTGGCCGACCTGAACCGTCCAGCTGCTGACGTGGCCGTAGCGTGTCACCGTGCCGTCGGAGTGCCGGATCAAGACCCAGGCACCGTAGCCGGAATTAGTGGGTCCGGCCTCTTTGATGATGCCGTCGGAGGCTGCGTAGACGGGCGTGCCGATCGGACCGGCCAAGTCGATTCCGTCGTGCAGCGCACCCCAGCGGTAACCGTAACCGGAGGTGAACAGGCCACGGGTCGGCAGGATGAACAGCGGGCGCTGCAGTCGGGCCTCGCGGTCAGCTCGTTCTGCGGCGTAGGCCACGGCCTTGGCGAGCTCCTCGGCGTGCACCACGGCATTGGCGGCCGGCCTAACGGGGACCAGTTCCACACCGCGCGACCCGGTCGCAAGCGCGGAGTCCATCGGGGCCTTCTCTACGGCCAGCACGGTACGGGTGGTGGTGTCCGGCGCGTGGGGGTTGACCATTGTGTAGGCGGCTGCGGCAGCGGCGCCCGCGGCCATCGCTGCAATGAGCACCCGTCCCTTGGCGGCACTGGTGGGCTGGCGACGATGCTGTGGTGTGCGGGGCAGAACGTCGGTGTCCTCGGTGTTGGAGAACATCGGCCGTTCGGCGCGGCGCTGGGCAGCATCAAGTAGGGCTGCGTCAAGCTTGTCGTCCGTCTCTGGCGAGCCCACGACCTCGAACGTCGCGGAATCTTCAGATGGAGCCGACTCAAGCTGCGTCAAAACGGAATCCTCTTGTCGTGACCAAAGCGTTATCAAGACTGGTGCACGGTAACCAAAATGAGACCTAAGTGGCAACCTGTCCCCGGATAACGTCCAAAATTGTGACTTGAATCACCCTGGCCCGGATGGGCCTGATCTGTGGGGGTGGGTGGTTCCGGTAGGCCGGTCGGCTGTCTATACAGTTCCCCACGGAGCGACTCCGTCACATGACGCACCCCAGGTCACAGGACAGCCCCATGACACCTGACAGACAGTGAGCCCATGGATCTTTTCGAATATCAGGCGAAGGAGTTGTTCGCCAAGCACAACGTTCCCACCACCCGCGGAAGGGTCACCGAGTCGGCCGAGGGCGCCAAGGCTATCGCTGCGGAGATCGGCCGGCCAGTGATGGTCAAAGCCCAGGTCAAAGCGGGTGGCCGCGGTAAGGCCGGCGGCGTCAAATACGCAGCCACGCCGGAGGACGCCTACAGCGACGCGAAAAACATCCTGGGTCTGGACATCAAAGGCCACATCGTGAAGAAGTTGCTGGTCGCCGAGGCCAGCGATATCGCCGAGGAGTACTACATCTCCTTCCTTCTGGACCGGGCCAACCGCACCTACCTGGCCATGTGTTCGGTCGAGGGCGGTATGGAGATCGAGGAGGTGGCGGCCACCAAACCTGACCGGCTGGCCAAGGTGCCCGTCAACGCGGTCAAGGGAGTGGACCTGGCCTTTGCCCGGTCGATCGCTGAGCAGGGTCATCTGCCCGCCGAGGTCTTGGACGCCGCCGCGGTGACCATCGCCAAGCTGTGGGAGGTATTCGTGGCGGAGGACGCAACGCTGGTGGAGGTCAACCCACTGGTGCGCACGCCCGACGATCAGATCCTGGCCTTGGACGGCAAGGTCACCCTGGATGGCAACGCTGATTTCCGGCATCCCGAGCACGCCGCGTTTGAGGATCGCGATTCCACCGATCCGCTGGAGTTGAAGGCAAAACAGAATGGCCTGAACTACGTCAAACTCGACGGGCAGGTCGGAGTCATCGGCAACGGTGCCGGACTGGTGATGTCGACGCTGGACGTCGTGGCCTATGCCGGAGAGAAGCACGGCGGCGTGAAGCCGGCCAACTTCCTCGATATCGGTGGCGGTGCGTCGGCTGAAGTAATGGCCGCCGGATTGGACGTCATTCTGGGCGACGAACAGGTCAAGAGCGTCTTCGTCAACGTCTTCGGCGGAATCACCGCCTGTGATGCGGTGGCCAACGGCATCGTCAAGGCGCTGCAGATGCTCGGAGCCGACGCCAACAAACCGCTTGTGGTGCGGCTGGACGGCAACAACGTCGAGGAGGGCCGACGCATTCTCGCCGAGGCCAAACACCCGCTGGTGACACTCGCCGCGACCATGGACGCCGGCGCCGATAAAGCTGCCGAACTCGCCGCCGCTGCAGGAAAGGGCGCATAGTCATGTCGATTTTTCTCAATGGGGATTCCAAGGTCATCGTCCAAGGCATCACCGGCGGCGAGGGCACCAAGCACACCGCGCTGATGCTCAAGGCCGGCACCAAGGTGGTCGGCGGCGTCAACGCGCGCAAGGCCGGAACGACGGTCAACCATAAGGACAAGAGCGGCAAGGATATTGAGTTGCCGGTGTTCGGCTCGGTCGCTGAGGCGATGAAACAGACCGGTGCCGACGTGTCCATCGCATTCGTGCCCCCGCAGTTCGCCAAGGACGCCATCATCGAGGCCATCGATGCCGAGATCCCATTGCTGGTGGTCATTACCGAGGGAATTCCGGTGCAGGACAGCGCATATGCGTGGGCCTACAACGTCGACAAGGGCAAAAAGACCCGGATCATCGGCCCCAACTGTCCGGGCATCATCACCCCGGGAGAGGCACTGGTCGGCATCACGCCGGCGACTATCACCGGCAAGGGTCCGATCGGTCTGGTGTCCAAGTCCGGCACGCTCACTTACCAGATGATGTACGAACTGCGCGACCTCGGCTTCTCCACGGCCATCGGCATCGGTGGCGATCCGGTCATCGGAACCACCCATATCGACGCCATCGCGGCATTCGAGAAAGATCCGGAGACCAAGCTGATCGTGATGATCGGCGAGATCGGTGGCGACGCTGAGGAGCGAGCAGCCGACTACATCAAGGCCAATGTCACCAAGCCGGTCGTCGGCTATGTCGCGGGCTTCACCGCCCCGGAGGGCAAGACCATGGGCCACGCCGGCGCCATCGTGTCCGGTTCATCGGGTACCGCTGCAGCCAAGCAGAAGGCGCTCGAAGCCGCCGGGGTCAAGGTCGGCAAGACGCCGTCGGCGACCGCGGATCTGGCCCGGGAGATCCTCAACGCCAAGTGAGTCCAGGTGAGCGGTGCTTCGCCTGAATTAGAAGGACGCCGCAAGCGATGCGGCGAACTCCGTGCAGAGCCGGTCGGCATCGGAGCGCGAAAACACCAGCGGCGGGCGGATTTTGAGCACATTGCCGCCCTGTCCACACACCGAGATCAGTACCCGGCGTTCGCGCATGGCGTTGACCAACGCCTTCGCGCCGGCCCGGTCCGGGTCACCGCTGTCGGTGATCACCTCCACGCCGACGTAGAGCCCCGCGCCTCGGACCTCACCGATACGCGGGTGGCCGTCGCTCACCGCGGTGAGTTCGGTCCGTAACAGTCCGCCGACTGCTGCGGCATTGGCCAGGAGTTTCTCGTCTTCGATCACGTCAAGAACGGCCCCGGCAGCGGCCATGGTGACCGGGTTGCCGCCGAAGGTGTTGAAGTACGGCACATTGTCGGCGAAGGCATCCAGGACTGCCGCTTGGGCCGCCATCGCGGCGATCGGCAATCCGTTTCCCATCGGCTTGCCCATCGTGACGATATCGGGCAGCACACCGTGGCGGATGAATCCCCACATTGCCTCGCCGGTGCGGGCAAAGCCGGGTTGCACCTCGTCGGCGATGAACACCCCGCCGGCCCGGTGAACCGCGTCCACCGCCGGCGCCAGCACGGAGGGGTCGGGGTAGATGCCGTCGGAGGAAAAAATAGTGTCAACGATCAGGGCGCTCACCCCGAATCCAGCAGTTTGCAGGTCCTCGATGGCGGCCGTGACATCTGCGGTGAACCGGCGGGTTCGTTCGCCTGCCGGGATTCGGTAGCTGTCCGGTGGAGCCACCATGCGCACGTGCTCCCCGACCGAAGTCGCGCCGCCAATTGACGGCGAGATCGCGGTAGTCGCAGCGGTATTGCCGTGGTAGGCGTCGCTGGTGATCACCACACCCCTTGCCCCGGTGTGCATCTCGGCGACGCGCAGGGCTAGATCGTTGACCTCTGAACCGGTGCAGGCATACATCACCTGGTTCACCTGGTCGGGCAATGTGTTCAGTAGCCGCTCGCTGTAGTCCAGGATGCCGCGGTGCAGATAGCGGGTATGGGTGTTGAGCGTCGCGAGCTGGCGGCTCGCGGCCTCGACGACATGCGGGTGACAATGTCCGACGCAGGCGACGTTGTTATAGGCATCCAGGAAGCAGTTGCCGTCGATGTCATAGAGCCGGGTTCCTTCACCCCGGACCAGGTGCACCGGCTGGTCGTAGAACAGCCGATACGCAGGCCCGAGCATGCGGTTACGGGCCGCGATCAAAGACCCGGTCACCGGATCAACGGGGTGATCCGGTGAGTAGCTGTTGGAGTCCATGATGTTCGAAAAGCTCATGTCGCTATCCCTGATCGGTGATCGCTGTACCCGCGGCCTGTGTGACGTGTGTTCTGTGTTCATTCGTAGCGCGCCTCAGCAGGAATTGCCAATCAATGCGAGGTGTCGCGAAACGCGTCGTTTTGGACCACACTCTCATCCATGCCCGGACTGCCGCCGAACCACGATGCGTTCGCACGGGCTTCCCTTCCCGCCTACGGCCACTCGGTGGACTCGCCGATTCGGCTGCTCAGCCTGTCGGAGAACGCCACCTACCTCGTCGAAGATGGTGAGCCGATGGTGCTGCGGGTACATCGGCCCGGTTACCACAGTGTGGCGGCGATCCAGTCGGAGCTTGCCTGGATGACGGCGTTGCGCACCCAGACCCCGGTCATCACACCTGAACTGATCCGTGCCCGAGGCGGCAGCGCCGTAGTGGTCGCGGAGGTTGCAGGCGACATATTGCACGTGGACGCGGTGAGTTTCGTCCCGGGTTGCACCGCCGAGGAGGATCCCGACACCGTGGGGTTCGACGAACTCGGCCGACTTACCGCGCTCATGCACGACCATGCGCGGCATTGGTCTGCGCCGGAGGGGTTCACGAGATTCCGGTGGGATCTCGAGACCATCCTCGGCCCCGATGCCCGGTGGGGGAACTGGCGACTCGCACCGGGTCTGAGTGAGCAGGACCGCAACTGGATCCAGCGGGCATCTGATGACATCAGTGTCAGGTTGACCGGGTTCGGTTGCGGGCCTGACAGGTTCGGGCTGATCCACGCCGATATGCGGTTGGCAAACCTCATGGTCAACCCCGCCGATCCGGGCAGCGGGATCACGGTGATCGACTTCGACGACTGCGGATGGTCGTGGTACCTCGCCGACCTCGGTGCCGCCGTGTCGTTCATCGAGGACACCCCGGCCGGTGAGCGGATCATCGCCGATTGGCTCACCGGTTATCTCGACGTCGGCACAATTGCCGACGACCAACTCGCGTTGATTCCGGCTTTCGTCATGATGCGCCGGATCATGCTCACGGCCTGGATTGCCTCACACTTCGACGCCGATGCCGCGAAAGGCGTGGGCGCTGACTTCGCTCCTAACACCGCCCGGCTGGCCCAGAGATATCTGGAGGATCGGTCGTGGCTGGCGGAATCGATCTTCGGTCGCGGATCCACCCGGCCAGGCTGAGAAAGGGACACTCCCAATGTTCGATCTGCACAAGACGTCGGTCCTGGTGACCGGCGGTAGCAAGGGCATCGGCCGCGGAATCGCATCGGTGTTCGCCGCCGCCGGCGCGAATGTGGCGATCGCAGCCCGCTCGGCCGCCGATATCGACTCAGCGGTAGCCGATCTGGACACCCTGGGGCCTGGAAAAGTCCTCGGCGTGCCGACCGACGTTTGCGATCCGGTCTCGTGTGCCAACCTCGCGGCTGCTGTCGTCGAGGCGTTCGGCGGTCTGGATGTGGTGTGCGCCAACGCCGGTATCTTCCCCGAGGCACCGCTGGCGACGATGACGCCGGCTCAGTTGGCCGAGGTGCTCGACGTCAACGTCAAAGGCAATATCTATACGGTTCAGGCCTGCCTGGACGCGCTGACGAAGTCTGGCCGCGGCCGGGTGATCCTGACCTCGTCGATTACCGGTCCGATCACGGGCTTCCCGGGCTGGTCGCATTACGGGGCGTCGAAGGCCGCGCAACTGGGTTTCATGCGCACCGCCGCGATCGAACTTGCGCCGCGGCGCATCACGGTCAACGCGGTGCTACCCGGCAATATCTACACCGAGGGTCTGGCCGATATGGGCGAGGACTACATCGCCGGGATGGTCCGCGCGATCCCGGCGGGTGTACTGGGCAAACCTGAGGACATCGGTTATCTCGCAGCGTTTCTCGCCAGTATCGAAGCGGGTTACATCACCGGCCAGGCTATCGCCGTCGATGGCGGACAGGTGCTGCCCGAATCGCCGGCTGCGGTCAGCCCGTAACCGCAGCCGTTGGGCAGCGCCTCTGCATCGTCAGACCATAGCGGCGAGCTTGCCCGCCAGCCGTTCCACGTAGGCAGCTACCTCGTCAGCTGGTTTGTCGGGCAGCCCGAACAGGGTCTCAGTGACGCCGATCTGCGCCCAATGGTCAAGTTTTTCGGCCACCGGCTTGAAATCCAGCGCGACGATTTGCGGGGCGCCTTCACGGCCGGCTTCCGCCCAGATGTCCTTAAGCAGTGCCACCGGCTGGTCGATGTCGAAGTCGCGTGGGGTGGTGATCCAGCCGTCGGCCGAACGCGCGATCCACTTGAAGTTCTTCTCGGTACCGGCCGCGCCGACGAGCACCGGGATATGCGCCTGGACCGGTTTGGGCCAGGCCCAACTCGGGCCGAAGGAGACGAACTCGCCGTCGTAGGCTGCCTCCTCCTGGGTCCATAGTTCGCGCATCGCCTCGATGTACTCCCGCAGCATGGTGCGGCGTCTGCTGGGTGGCACCCGGTGGTCACTCAACTCGTCGGTGTTCCAGCCGTACCCCACGCCGACGCTGACTCGGCCACCGGATAGATGATCAAGTGTGGCAATTGTTTTCGCCAGGCTGATCGGGTCGTGTTCGACGGGCAGCGCGACGGCGGTGGACAGCCGCACCCGTGAGGTGACGGCGGCTGCGGTGGCCAGGCTGACCCAGGGGTCCAGGGTGCGCATGTAGCGGTCGTCGGGCAGCGACTCATCCCCGGTCGTCGGGTGCGCGGCCTCCCGCTTGACCGGGATGTGGGTGTGCTCGGGCACGTAGAAGGTGGCGAAGCCGTGGTCGTCGGCCAGCTTGGCGGCCGCCGCCGGAGTGATCCCGCGGTCGCTGGTGAAAAGTACGAGCCCGTAATCCATTCCCAGATTAGAACGTGTTCCAGTACCGGGGGCAAGCGCGGGCCTGCGCTGACACGCCTGCGGTCGGCTGCAGGCAGGCGGCGGTGCGCTAGCGTGAGCCCATGACGTACCCACCCACCAATCTGGGCTATCCGGTCCCGCAGCAACCAGGCGGTTATGGCGCCCCCGCCGCGCCGCCGTACGCGGCGCCCGCGCCCGACAAGATGCCGGTGTACCTCACCGTGGGCGTGGTCGCGCTGGGATTGGCCGCCTATCTGGCCAGCTTCGGGCCACTTCTGAGTATCAACACCGATGTCGGCCCGTTCGGCGGCGCAGAGTTCACCGCCAGCGGCTTGAGCTACTGGACCGTGGCCGCCCTCGTGGCGTCCCTGTTGGCCGCCGTGGGTCTGCTGCCCGCGTCGAAGAACTACCCCCCGTCCAGGAACGACCCCACGTCCAAGAACGGCAAGAACTACTCCGCCGTGATTGCGGTGGCCGCGGTGCTCGGTGTGTTACTCGTTCTCGGCCAGGCGATCAACCGGCCCAATGGTTTTTCCATCGGCTGGGCGCTGTGGCTCGTCCTGGCGTTCACGCTGCTGCAGGCGGTCGCGGCGGTCGCGGCGTTGCTGTTTGAGTCCGGGGTGCTGAAAGTGCCGGCGCCGCGCCCGCAGTACGAACAGTACGGCCAGTACGGGCCGCCGCCGAGTGGCTATTACGGCCAGCCTGGCGGGCCTGCCCCGCCGCGTCCGAGCTACCCCGCCCAGTTTCCGGGCGGCTATCCGACGTCGCCGTCGGCCGGCGGTTACGGCCCGTACGGGGGCCCAGCGGACACCGCCACAGATACCCCGCCGACCGGCTTTCCCAGCTACCCACCGTCGCCCCCTGCGGGCTCGAGCCAACCGCCGTCGCCGTCCGGTCAGCCGCCGCTGTCCTCAGAGCCGCCGTCGGGCCCGACGTCGTCGTCCTGACCGGGCGTCCTACGCCACTCGCCTGAAACACGCGGAGTGACACCGATTCAGGGCAGGCTTGCGACCCCAGCCGGCGCCCCACAGCCCCGAGACCTGGTGCGGGTCGCCTTTGGCCCGTCCCTGGTGGCCCTGGTCATCATCGCTGCGGTGACACTCGTCCAACTGGTGGTCGCCAACAGTGACCTGACGGGAACCCTGGGAGCCGTTGCCAGTATCTGGCTTGCCACCCATCTGGTGCCGATCTCTATCGCCGGCCAGCAGCTGGGTGTGCTGCCACTGGCACCGGCTGCACTGATGGTGTGGGCGACAGCGCGCGGTACCGCCCAGATCACCCCGTCGCAAGGTTCCTGGTTCGTCGTCCGTTGGATCGTCGGATCCGTGCTCGGCGGCCCGTTGCTGATCGCGGCGATTTCGCTCGCGGTGGTGCACGACGCTGCTTCGGTGGTCACCGTGATGCAGACGCCAAATGCATTGCGCGCCTTCGCCGGAGTGCTCGTCGTACACGGACTTGGTGCCCTCATCGGGGTCGGATCGCAAGTGGGCTCACGTGAGGTGGCGAGGCTGGGATTGCCCCTGTGGCTGACGGACACTGTGCGTCCTGCGCTGATCGGGATGGCGGCGCTGCTCTCGCTATCGGGCGCGGTCGTGGCGGTGTCCCTGGTTCTGCACTGGGGGACCATGCACGAACTGTTCGGGATCACCGACTCGTTCTTCGGCCAACTCAGCCTGGCTCTGCTGTCGCTGCTGTATCTGCCCAATGTGGTGATCGGTGCCGCGGCGATGGCGGTCGGTTCCAGCGCCCATATCGGCTTCGCGACGTTCAGTGCCTTCACGGTGTTCGGTGGCGATATCCCGGCGCTTCCCATCCTGGCTGCGGTGCCCACTCCGCCACTGGGGCCGGTGTGGGTGGCGCTGCTGATCGTCGGCGCGGCGGCCGGAGTGGCTCTCGGCCAGCAATGTGCGCGTCGGCCGCTGCCGCTACCCACCGCCTTCGCCAAGCTGGCGGTCGCCTCGCTGCTGGCGACAGTGAGCCTGGCCCTGCTGGCGCAGGCAGCCGGAGGCGAATTGGGTAACTTCGGTCACGTCGGGGTCGACCAGGCGACTTTCCTTCCGGGCGCCTTCTTCTGGTTCGTCGTCATCGGCGGTCTGACGGTGGTGATGGCAGGTGGTGTCAGCCCGCGGCCCAAAACCGTGGCGAAGCCCCTGGAACGCGAAATCGTATCCGAACCCGATCCCGAACCCGATCTCGAACCCGAACCTGTTGAAGAACAGCCGGACGAATCCCGCCCCGGGGTCACCCTCGAGGAGTCCCAGCCGGAACTCGAGCCGGAACCCGAACCGGAGCGTGCGCCGCCCCCGGTCACGCCGGCACCGGATCTCGAAGATGTCGAAGACCTGATGTTCGTCGATGCCGACATCGAGGCAGACGTGATCGACACCGACGTGATCGACACCGACGTGAACGACACCGACGTGAACGACACAGACGGCGATCAACCGCCCAGCGACCAACCACCCAGCCGCTAGTCTCATGGCCGTGTCAGAACCGATCCGGGTGCCCCCCAGTGCACCGGCACGGCTGGTGGTGCTGGCCTCGGGAACGGGGTCGTTGCTGCAGTCGCTGCTCGACGCGGCTGTCGGGCATTATCCGGCGCGAGTGGTAGCGGTCGGAGTGGACCGAGACTGTCCGGCCGAGCGCATCGCCGCCGAGGCGCGGGTCCCGTCGTATCGTGTACGCCTCGGTGACTATCCGGATCGGTCGGCCTGGGACGCCGCGATCGCTGCTGCCACTGCGCAGCACGCACCCGATCTAATAGTGTCGGCGGGTTTCATGAAAATACTTGGACCGGTCTTCCTTTCGCAGTTCCTCGGCCGCGTGGTCAACACGCACCCGGCGTTACTGCCGGCCTTTCCCGGTGCGCATGCCGTGCCGGAGGCGCTCGATTACGGGGTCAGGGTCACGGGCTGCACCGTCCACCTGGTTGACGCCGGAGTCGACACCGGACCAATCTTGGCCCAGCAGGCTGTCGAGGTCCTCGACGACGATGACGAACAGACACTGCACGAACGCATCAAGGTCGTCGAGCGACGACTCCTGGTGGACGTACTGGCTGCGCTGGCGACGCGCGGTGTGGACTGGACCGGACGAAAGGCGACCCTGGGAATGGTGAAGGCATGACGGCGCAGACTTTGATCGGCCGTAGGCCGATCCGGCGGGCTCTGATCAGCGTGTACGACAAGAGCGGCCTGATCCCGCTCGCCAAGGGTTTACATGAGGCCGGGGTAGACATCGTCTCCACCGGATCGACTGCCAAAACCATTGCCGATAAGGGTATTCCGGTCACGCCGGTCGAGTTCGTCACCGGCTTCCCGGAAGTGCTCGATGGCCGGGTGAAAACGTTGCATCCACATATACACGCTGGGCTCCTGGCCGACACCCGCAATCCCGAGCACGTGGCGGCACTGGCGAAGCTGAGCATCGAACCTTTTGATCTCGTCATCGTCAATCTGTACCCGTTCAGCGAGACGGTGGACTCCGGCGCCGAGGTCGACGAGTGTGTCGAGCAGATCGACATCGGTGGCCCGTCGATGGTGCGCGCCGCCGCCAAGAACCATGCCAGTGTGGCGGTGGTGGTTGAACCGCTGGGCTATGACGGTGTGCTGGCAGCGGTGCGTGGCGGCGGTTTCACGCTTCAGGAGCGGAAGAAGCTGGCGGCGTTGGCTTTCCGGCATACCGCCGAATACGACGTCGCGGTGGCAAGCTGGATGAGCTCGACCCTGGCGCCGGAGGACGGTAGCGTCCCGGCATTCCTGCCGCCGTGGTTTGGCCGAAGCTGGCGGCGCACCTCGGTGCTGCGCTACGGCGAGAATCCGCACCAGCAGGCGGCGCTCTACAGCGACGATATCGGCTGGCCCGGCCTTGCCCAGGCTGAGCAGCTGCATGGTAAAGAGATGAGCTACAACAACTTCACCGATGCCGATGCGGCATGGCGCGCGGCATTCGACCATCAGCAGATCTGTGTGGCGATCATCAAGCATGCCAACCCGTGCGGTATCGCGATCTCATCGGTTTCGGTGGCCGATGCTCACCGCAAGGCGCACGAGTGTGATCCGCTGAGCGCATTCGGCGGCGTCATCGCTGCCAACACCGAGGTGACTGTCGAGATGGCACAGCAGGTTTCGGAGATCTTCACCGAGGTCATCATCGCGCCCGCCTACCAAGAGGGTGCGGTGGCAATATTGGCCGCCAAGAAGAACATCCGGGTGCTTGTTGCCGGTGAGCCGACCATCGGCGGGGTGGAGATCCGCCAGATCGGCGGCGGTCTGCTGATGCAGGAACGTGACGCCGTCGATGCGCCGGGCGACGACCCGGTGAACTGGACGCTGGCGGCCGGTCCGGCTGCCGATGACGCCACCCTGGCCGATTTGAGCTTCGCCTGGCGCACCTGCCGTGCGGTGAAGTCCAATGCGATCGTCATCGCCTCCGATGGCGCCACGGTGGGCGTGGGGATGGGCCAGGTGAACAGGGTCGACGCGGCCGGGCTGGCGGTCGAACGGGGCGGCGATCGGGTTCGCGGCGCGGTAGCCGCCTCGGATGCGTTCTTCCCGTTCCCCGACGGCTTGCAGACCCTGACCGCAGCGGGGGTGAAGGCCGTCGTGCACCCCGGTGGTTCGATGCGCGATGACGAGGTCACCGCCACCGCCGCCGCAGCCGGCATCACGCTGTATCTCACCGGGGAGCGCCACTTCGCGCACTGACGCAGCACCGGTCAGCGGGACTCGCGGATGAGTTGTTGAACCGCCGTCGTAGCGTGGTGTCCATGACTGCACCCCGCACCGGCTCCGAAGACCTTCCCCGCACCCTCGGCGAGCTGCGGGCCTCCGGCCACCGTGAGCGCACGGTCAAGGCGGAGATCCGGGAGAACCTGCTGACGGCGCTGGCCGAGGGTCGGGATATCTGGCCCGGGATCTTCGGGTTCGAGGACACCGTGCTGCCGCAACTCGAGCGGGCGCTGATCGCCGGGCACGACTTCGTGCTGCTCGGCGAACGTGGCCAGGGCAAGACTCGGCTGCTGCGCTCGCTGGCCAACCTGCTCGACGAGTGGACCCCGGTGATCGCCGGCGCCGAGCTCGGCGAGCATCCGTACACACCGATTACCCCCGGGTCGATCCAGCGGGCCGCTGAATTGGGGGACGACCTGCCGGTGGCGTGGCGGCACCGCAGCGAGCGCTACACCGAGAAGCTGGCCACCCCTGATACCAGCGTGGCTGATCTCGTCGGCGACATCGACCCGATCAAGGTGGCCGAAGGTCGCAGCCTCGGCGATCCGGAGACCATCGCCTATGGGCTCATTCCCCGTGCGCACCGAGGCATTGTCGCGGTCAACGAGCTGCCCGATCTGGCCGAGCGCATTCAGGTGTCGATGCTCAACGTCATGGAGGAGCGCGATATCCAGGTGCGTGGCTACACGCTGCGGCTGCCACTGGATGTGCTCGTTGTCGCCAGCGCCAACCCGGAGGACTACACCAACCGCGGCCGCATCATCACCCCGCTCAAGGACCGCTTCGGCGCCGAGATCCGCACGCACTATCCGCGCGAACTCGATGCCGAGGTGGGTGTCATCAGCCAGGAGGCGCACCTCACCGCGAAGGTGCCGGACTACCTGCTGCAGATCGTCGCCCGCTTCGCCCGCTATCTGCGTGAGTCCAATTCGGTGGATCAGCGCTCCGGGGTGTCGGCGCGCTTCGCCATCGCCGCGGCCGAGACGGTGGCAGCGTCAGCCCGCCACCGCGGTGCGCTGCTGGGCGAAGACGAGCCGGTAGCCCGGGTTGTCGATCTGAGCACGGTGATCGAGGTGCTGCGCGGGAAGCTGGAATTCGAGTCCGGTGAGGAGGGCCGCGAATTGGCGGTGCTCGAACACCTGCTGCGTCGCGCCACCGCTGACACAGCGCAAAAAGCACTCGGCGGTATTGACGTTGGGCCGCTGCTGGCCGCCGTCGAGGCCGGCTCGGCGGTGACGACGGGCGAACAGGTGTCGGCCAAGGATGTCCTGGCAGCCCTTCCCGGCCTGCCGGTGATCGACGCGATCGCCGAACGGCTGAATGCCGGCAATGACGGCGAGCGCGCCGCCGCGCTGGAGCTGGCGCTCGAAGCGCTGTATCTGGCCAAGAAGCTCGACAAGACCACCGGCGAGGGCGAGACCGTTTATGGCTAAACACCCGAACGCCCACGACTTGCGATATTCGGGGTACACCGGCGGTCCTGATCCGCTCGCGCCCCCGGTGGATCTGCGTGAGGCGCTCGAACAGATCGGCCAGGACGTGATGGAGGGCACCTCTCCGCGCCGGGCATTGGCGGAGTTACTGCGTCGCGGTAACAAGAATATGAAGGGCGCCGACCGGTTGGCTGCCGAGGTCAACCGTAAACGGCGGGAGCTGTTGTCGCGCAACAATCTCGACGGCACGCTGCAGGAGATCAAGAAGCTGCTTGACGAGGCGGTGCTCGCCGAGCGCAAGGAATTGGCCCGGGCACTGGACGATGACGCCCGTTTCCAGGAGATGCAGATCGAGTCACTTCCGCCGTCGCCGGCCAAAGCGGTGCAGGAGCTGTCGGAATATCAGTGGCGCAGCGACGAGGCGAAGCAGAAGTACGAACAGATCAAGGATCTGCTCGGCCGGGAGATGCTGGATCAGCGCTTCGCCGGGATGAAGCAGGCACTGGAGAACGCCAGTGACGAAGACCGCCAGGCGGTCAACGAGATGCTCGATGACCTCAACGATCTGCTGGACAAGCATGCCGGCGGCGAAGACACGAGTGAAGATTTCGACAACTTCATGGCCAAGCACGGCCAGTACTTTCCGGAGAATCCGCGCAATGTCGATGAGCTACTGGACTCGCTGGCCAAGCGGGCGGCGGCCGCGCAGAGGTTCCGCAACAGTCTGACGTCCGAGCAGCGCGCCGAACTTGATGCGTTGGCGCAGCAGGCTTTCGGCTCGCCGCAGTTGATGAACGCGCTGAGTCGACTGGACGGCCATCTGCAGGCGGCCCGGCCGGGGGAGGACTGGAACGGTAGTTCGGAGTTCTCCGGCGACAATCCACTGGGCATGGGCCAGGGTGCGCAGGCGCTGGCCGATATCGGCGAACTTGAGCAGTTGGCCGAACAGCTTTCCCAGAGCTACTCCGGGGCCACCATGGATGATGTCGACCTCGATGCACTGGCCCGTCAACTCGGCGACGAGGCCGCCGTCGACGCCCGCACGCTGGCCGAGTTGGAACGCGCGCTGATGAATCAGGGCTTCCTGGATCGCGGTTCCGATGGGCAGTGGCGGCTTTCCCCGAAGGCGATGCGTCAACTCGGGCAGGCTGCGCTGCGCGATGTGGCCCAAAAGCTTTCGGGTCGGCACGGCGAACGGGAAACCCGTCGGGCCGGGGCTGCCGGCGAGCTCACGGGTGCGACGCGGCCGTGGGAGTTCGGTGATACCGAGCCGTGGAACGTCACCCGGACTATTACCAACGCGGTCCTGCGTCGCGCGGGAACCGATCAACGCGACGGCCCGGTTCGGATCGCCGTCGATGACGTCGAGGTATCGGAGACCGAGACCCGCAGCCAGGCAGTCGTCGCGCTCCTGGTCGACACCTCATTCTCGATGGTGATGGAGAACCGGTGGTTGCCGATGAAGCGGACCGCGCTGGCGGTCAGTCACCTGGTGAGTACCCGGTTCCGCTCCGATGCATTGGAGATCATCGCCTTCGGCCGGCACGCCCGCACGGTGAGCGCTGCCGAACTGACCGGGATGGAGGGTGTCTACGAGCAGGGAACGAACCTGCATCACGCACTCGCACTGGCAAGCCGTCACCTCCGCAGGCATCCCAATGCTCAACCGGTTGTCTTGGTAGTCACCGATGGTGAGCCGACCGCGCATCTCGAGGACTACGACGGCCAGGGCTCGTCGGTGTTCTTCGACTACCCGCCGCATCCGCGGACCATCGGGCACACCGTGCGCGGCTTCGACGAGGTGGCCCGACTGGGTGCGCAGGTGACGATCTTCCGACTCGGCGACGATCCCGGCCTGGCGCGGTTCATCGACCAGATAGCTCGGCGGGTGGAGGGCCGGGTGGTGGTGCCCGACCTCGACGGACTGGGTGCCGCGGTCGTCGGCGATTACCTGCGCTCAAGGCGCCGGCGGCGGTGACGGGCCGGGGCGAGCAACGACCGGCCCGGGGTGGGCCCGGCGCTTCGGCTAATCCTGGAGCTATGACGGCCGATCGTGCGTGGCGTGGGTGGCACGTGGTCGTGGTCAGTCAGTGGGACAGATGACCGGAGCCGTCGACTGGTTGCCCAATGGCCGTTACCTGAACGTTATAGCCTGCTCACGGTAGGTTGAGGACGGGACCCATGTTTGCTGAGGGCTAATGATCAGCGATCGCACTTCGTGCAGGGCTGAGAGCACTTTTCCATCTCTGGCAAACATTCTTGGGACTGCTCAACCCTGAGAGCAAACTGAGGAATAGATTAACTTCAGCTGGCAGGCCATCGCTGGCTACTCCGCAGATGCAGGTTGGTGCGTATTGACTAGCTGGCAGAGCACGGAATGACCCATCCGCCCAGATCGGATTTCTCGGTTCCGTTTGCCGGATGGCAAACTTGCCCGTAGCATTGTGGCGTTCACCCAAGATGGGTGTCAGCAAACCAACGAGTTCGCTGCGACCGGCGCGGACCCGACAGATAAAGGGGAACCAGCATCATGGCGACTCAGACTCGACCGATCTTGATGACCGGAGCGGCACTCGCGAGTGCGGCCGCAATCGTCGTCGCCTCTCCGGCGCTGGCGCCGAACCTCACCCGCACAACAGCCGCGCTGTCCATGGCGCAGGTGGAACTGACCACGATCTCCGACGTTATGTCGATCCCCGGCTACGAGTGGTCTGACGTTCTGTTCGGCCAAAATCCGTGGGGCGGCGCTGTAAACACCAGCAACCCGCTCCCCATTGAGCCTTACGCCAGTTCCTGCACCGACAGCACCACCGGCGACGGCATCTGCACCGTCGGCGGGATTTCCGGTGTGGTCTACCTGGCGTTGGATGCGCTGTTCAACGGCAACGGCACCGGCTGGACGCCGAGTCCTGATGGATGCACTGACAATTGCACCGGCGGTTACAACACCTGGGCACAGGGCACCTACATCAACTATCTCTTCGAGCCGCAGTATTCAGTCGCGTTGGGCAGCGGCTCGATTTACGCGATTGAGGACACCCTGGCCGGTTTCAGCGCCTCAACCCAGTATCTTCTGCAGGCCACCATCGGTCAGGCCTTCCCGGCGCTGCAACCGGTGATTTCAGCGTTCTTCTACGGTCCTTACCTCCTCACCATCGTTTATCGGACTGCCTTGGATGCCATCGCCGGTGCGGTGGTCGCGCTTCCACTGGTGGGCCCGTTCGCGGCGAACAGCATCTACGCCTACCTCGGCCAGCTGCTGACTCCCGGCGCGGTGCCCTACCAGGAGGGCCTGTCCGGGATCCTGCAGTACTGGGGCAACATAGCCACCGGGGTGGAGCCGTTCCCCACGTCCGCTTCGGCAGCCGCCGCCGCGGCCTCGCGGGCCGTCGCACCCAAGGCCACCGCCTCGGTTGCCAGCACGGTGGAGGCCGTCGCGTCAACAATCGCCGACTCCGGTTCGGACACTCCTGACGCGGTCAATGCTGAGGTTGAGGCGCCCGAGGCGGGCGACACCACACCGGGCGAAACGGGTGAGGACGTGACCCCGGTGTCCTCCGGATCCGACGAGGGCACCTCGATCGATCCGGTTTCGGAGACCACGCCGGACGAGACCCCGACCGAGACCCCGACCGAGACCACGGTGACGGTCGACAGCCCGTCGGACATGGTGTTATACAGCACAGCTGATTCCACCCCGGTTGCCACCAAGCTGGCTGGGGCTGCGGCGGCCAAGGTCGGCAAGCGGCCGGTCCGCTCCGCAGCGCAGCGGGTGGCCAAGAAGATCACGTCCGCCCTCGGCGGCGCGAAGGCCGCGGCTGACGCGGGTGTGAGCACCGGCGGCAGGTAGTAGCGACACGCAGAACAACTTCGGCCCCCTCCCAACCTGGAGGGGGCCGAAGTTGTTATTTGTCAGCCTGTTTCAGACGAATTGCGCTTGCGGCGCTTGATGCCAACCCCGCCCCATAGCGAGAAGCCGCGGATGGTGATCGTCGGCGCACCCGGGATACCCCCGCCGTCCACCTTGTGGCCGAAGCCGCCCATCACGCCGACTCCATGCACTTCCACGTTGACTTCCGGTGGCAGCAGTATGGTCTGCCCGCCCAGGATGGAATAGGCGTGGATCTCGACGTCGGGGGAGGTGAAGTCGGCGTAACGCAGGTCCACCACACCGCCGCCGAAGAGAGTGAACGTCGTCATCCGGCCGGGGACATTCCAGCGGCCGCGGCGCTCAAATCCACTGAGGATCGCCATCAGCATGGTCGACGGCGCCGGGCGACTCTTCCGACGTCGATACTCCATCGTCTCGGGCAGGTCGTCGGTGAGCCGTTCGAGTTCGTCATAGCTGGCGGCGCCGTAGGCCTTTGCCAGCCGCCCCTCGTACTCGTCGAGGGTCAGCCGGCCATGCGAGGCGGCCTCGGAGAGCAACTGGGCGACCTGAATCCGGTCATCGTCGGAAGCCCGCGGCGAGGTATCGCGCGGCGTCGGGTTGCTCATAACTCCCTGAGCGTACGACCCGTCAACACCCGCGCGAAAGTCCGTTCACCGAACCGTCACAACGGGGTCGCCCAGCGCGGAGGCCGCTTTTCCAGGAACGCGAGCATTCCCTCGCGCGCCTCCTCGGAGACGAATAGCCGCGCCGAATCCTCGGCCAGGCGTTGCGCATCGCGGTCGAAACCGGCCAGTAGGGCCGCTGTCGTCAGCGCCTTGGATGCGGCCAACCCCTGCGGTGAGGCTTTGGCCAGCTCGGCGGTCACCGTATCGACTCCACTGGCGACATCCTCGGCCGCCGCAGTCACCAGGCCGATCTCGGCAGCGCGTTGTGCACCGAAGGTCTCACCCGTCAGGTAGTACCGGGCGGCCGCTCGCGGAGTCAGTTTTGGGAGCAGGGTCAGCGAGATGATGGCCGGTGCCACTCCGAGTCGCGCCTCGGTCAGTGCGAAGGTGCTCCCCGGGCCGGCGATCGCGATATCACACGCTCCGACCAGACCCATGCCTCCGGCCCGCACGTGGCCGTCGACCGCGGCGATCACCGGTACGGGGCACTCAACGATCGCTCGCAGCAGAGCCGCCAGTGCGCGCGCACGCTCGGTGGCGGCCTGCTCCGGGTCACCGGCGGTCGCTTCGGAGAGGTCGGCGCCGGCGCAGAAGGTTCCGCCGGTGTGGTCCAGTACTACCGCCCGCACCGCCGGATCGTCCGCCGCGCGGGTCAGACCGGACCGCAATTGCAACACCAGAGCCGACGACAGCGCGTTGCGGTTGTGCGGTGAGTCCAATGTCAGTCGGGCGACCGCGCCGTCGAACGCGAAACGAACCAGGGATTCAGTCATGTCAGTACGACCTCGGTAGGCCCAGTGAATTGCGGGCGATTGATGATCTCATTCTGGCGTCTCTACTCGGGCTAAGACCGCTCCCACTTCGACCTGCTGGCCGACGGCGACGTTGAGTTGAGTGAGTACACCGTCGGCAGGGGCGGTGATGATGTGCTCCATCTTCATCGCCTCTAGCCATACCAGCGGCTGGTCGGCAGCGACGGTGTCGCCCATCTCGGCACCCAGTCGGATCACCAATCCGGGCATCGGCGCCAGCAGTGATCCCTGCTCCATCACCACGCCGGGCTCAGGGAACCGGGGCACCGTGATGAACGCGACAGTGCCCAACGTTGAGTCGATGTTGATCTGGTTGCCGTAGCGGGCCACCGCGAATGCAGTGGACACACCGGAGTCGTTGAGGACGACTTCATCGGGGGTCGCCGAGATCAGGCTGACTTCACGATCGTCGGGAAGGTCCAACCCGGCGCGAGTGAACCGGTAGCACACTCGATGTTCCGTGCCGTTGGGATCGCGGAAGGTCTTGTGCTGGTGGCCCGAGATCACATTGCGCCAGCCGGTTGGAAGGCCGGCCAGCACGCGGGCGGCGTGGCGGTTGAGTGCCGCGTCAGCCAAGGCGGCAGCCACCGCCGCGAGGCGCACCACGTGGTCGTCGGCCAACGGTCGTGCCAAATCGGCCAAACCGTGGGTGTCGAAGAACGCAGTGTCGGTTGTGCCGGCCAGGAACGCCGGGTGGCGAAGGACGTTGACCAGCAGGTCGCGATTGGTGCGCAGACCGTGCAGCCGGGTGCGTGCCAACGAGTCGGCGAGAACCGCTGCAGCGCGGGTTCGCGTCGGCGCGAACGAGATAACCTTGGCCAGCATCGGGTCGTAGTGGACGGACACCACCGATCCGTCGATGATTCCGGAATCCAGCCGGATTCCGATCCGGGCAAGGAGCCCGAATTGTGTTGCGGCATCGGGCACGTCGAAGTGGTGGACGGTTCCAGCCTGCGGCTGCCACCCGGCGGCCGGGTCTTCGGCGTAGAGCCGGGCTTCGATGGCGTGCCCGGCGGCATCGGGTGGATCGGTGGGTAGTCGCTCTCCGTCGGCAACGGCCAGTTGCAACTCCACCAGGTCGAGTCCGGTGGTCAGTTCGGTAACCGGATGCTCGACCTGTAATCGGGTGTTCATCTCCAGGAAGAAGAAGTCGCCGGCACCGTCGGCGAGGAACTCCACGGTGCCTGCCCCCGTGTAACCGATCGCGGTGGCAGCAAGCCGGGCTGCCTCGAACAGCCGCTCTCGCATACCCGGGATGCGTTCGACGAGCGGTGAGGGCGCTTCTTCGATGATCTTCTGGTGGCGACGTTGGATGGAGCACTCTCGCTCGCCCACCGCCCACACGGTGCCGTGCTGGTCGGCCATCACCTGAACCTCGACGTGATGCCCCATCGGCAGGTAGCGCTCACAGAAGACGGTCGGATCGCCGAACGCCGATGTGGCCTCACGCCGGGCGGCCTGAATTTGTGCGGGCAGGTCAGCGAGGTTCTTGACCACCCTCATCCCGCGTCCACCACCGCCCGCGGAGGCCTTGACCAGCACCGGCAACTCGGATTGGGCGACCGACTCCGGGTCGAGTTCGGCGAGCACCGGCACGCCCGCGGCCGCCATGATCTTCTTGGCCTCGATTTTGGAGCCCATTGCGGTGACCGCCGCGACCGGCGGTCCAACCCAGATAAGTCCCGCGTCGATTACCGCCGTCGCGAACCCTGCGTTCTCCGAGAGGAATCCGTAGCCGGGGTGCACGGTGTCAGCACCGGCCGAGCGGGCCGCTTCGACGAGTTCGGCCGCATCGAGATAGCTGTCGATGCGAACGCGGGCATCGGCCTCGGCCGCATGCGGGGAATGCGCATCGGGGTCGGTGTAGACGGCGACGGTGCCGATGCCCAGCCGACGGCAGGTGGCGAACACCCGGCGGGCGATCTCGCCGCGGTTGGCCACCAGGACACGGGTAATGGACACGCGGCCCTACCTCCTACTCATCGCTACATCCGGAAGACGCCGAACTTCGGCGTCCCCTCAATCGGGCCATTTGCGATGGCGGACAGGCACATTCCGAGTACGGTCCGGGTATCTCGGGGGTCGATTACCCCGTCGTCGTAGAGCCGGCCGGAGAGGAACATCGGCAGCGACTCCGCCTCGATCTGCGCCTCGACGGCGGCACGCAGCGCGGTATCGGCGGCCTCGTCCACCTGCTGCCCGCGCGCCTCGGTGGCGGCCCGATTGACGATCGACAGCACCCCGGCCAGCTGCGCCCCGCCCATCACCGCCGACTTCGCACTGGGCCAGGCGAACAGAAACCGCGGGTCGTAGGCGCGTCCGCACATTCCGTAGTGGCCCGCACCGTAGGAAGCGCCGATTAGTAGCGAGATGTGCGGAACGGTTGAGTTGGACACGGCGTTGATCATCATTGCGCCGTGCTTGATCATGCCGCCTTCCTCATAGGCCTTACCGACCATGTAGCCGGTGGTGTTGTGCAGGAACAACAGTGGGGTGTTCGACTGGTTGGCGAGTTGGATGAACTGGGTCGCCTTTTGTGACTCCTCGCTGAACAGCACGCCGCGGGCGTTGGCCAGAATGCCCAGCGGGTAACCGTGCAGACGTGCCCACCCGGTTACCAGCGAAGCTCCGTAGAGCGGTTTGAACTCATCGAAGTCGGAGCCGTCAACGACACGGCCTATTACCTCCCTGGGGTCGAATGGGAAACGCAAGTCCGACGGAACGATTCCGAGCATCTCTTCCGGATCGGCTATCGGTTCGACAGCCGGACTCGGTGAGGGTCCTTTCTTGATCCAGTTCAGCCGGGACACGATGCGCCGGCCGACGCGGATGGCATCGAGTTCATCGACGGCGAAATAGTCGGCTAAACCCGAAGTGCGGGCGTGCATTTCGGCCCCGCCCAGCGACTCGTCGTCGGACTCCTCACCGGTGGCCATCTTCACCAGTGGCGGACCGGCCAGGAACACCTTCGAGCGTTCCTTGATCATCACCACGTAGTCCGACATGCCGGGGATATAGGCGCCACCGGCGGTGGAGTTGCCGAACACCAGGGCAATGGTCGGAATGCCGGCAGCCGACAGTCGGGTGAGGTCACGGAACATCTGCCCGCCCGGTATGAAGATCTCTTTCTGGGTGGGCAGGTCGGCCCCGCCGGACTCCACCAGCGAGATCAGCGGAAGCCGGTTCTCCCGCGCGATCTGGTTGGCGCGCAGCACCTTTTTCAGCGTCCAGGGATTGGAGGTTCCGCCTTTGACGGTCGGGTCATGGGCAACCAACATGCACTCGGTGCCCTCGACCACGCCGATCCCGGTCACCACGCTGGCACCGACGTGGAAGTCGGTGCCGTAGGCGGCCAGCGCACACAGTTCCAGGAATGGCGAGTCCTCATCTACCAGCAACTCGATGCGTTCGCGCGCCGTCATTTTGCCGCGGGCATGATGGCGCTCAAGGTATTTCGGCCCGCCGCCGCCAAGGGCCTTGGCGAGTTCCGTATCGAGCTCTGCGAGCTTTGTGGTCATCGCCCGCGCGGCCTCGACATAGGTCGCAGAGGACGGATCGACAGCAGTGCGCAGTGCCGTCATGGCTGGGATCCCAGTGACTTGGCGGCCAGAACGGCTTGGGCGGCGCTATAGCTCACGGGAGAAGCTCCTCGGGGATATCGACGTGACGGCTGCGCAGCCATTCACCAAGGCCCTTGGCCTGCGGATCGAACCTAGCCTGATACGCCACACCCCGACCGAGGATGCCGTCGATGACGAAGTTGACGGCGCGAAGGTTCGGTAGCAGGTGGCGCGAGATCGGCAGATCCCGCGCCTCGGGCAGGAGTTCTCGCATCAGTTCGATGGTGAGGGTAGTGGCCAGCCAGCGCCATTGCGGATCGCTGCGGACCCAGACGCCGATGTTTGCGCTGCCGCCTTTGTCGCCGCTGCGTGCACCGGCGACGGTGCCCAGTGGCACTCGCCGCGTTGGACCATCGGGTGACCACCCGTGCACCGGCGGGGCTTCGACGTCGGCGAGGTTCAGTGTCTCGGTGGCCGGAGGAATTGCCACCCGGGTGCCGTCGGCGTGCACGGCGACATGGCGAACCTCAGTGGCCGGCACGTATTCGGCGGTGAACACCCCGTAGACCGCACCCTCGGACGGTGGGGCGGTGGTGTGGAATCCAGGATAGCTGTCCAGGGCGAGTTCGACTGCGGCAGAGGAGAATCGACGCCCGACGGCATCCGGGTCCGGATCGCGAACCGTACAGGTCAGCAGTGCGCTGGCAGTCTGTTCGGTGTCCGCATTGGCACGGTCGGTCCGTGCCAGATCCCATTGCAGTTCAGCCGGTTTGACGGTGAGCCCGCCCTCGAGCTGACGCCGAATCAACGCGGCCTTGGCGTCGATATCCAGACCGGTCAGGACGAACGTCGCGGAGTTGCGAAATCCACCGATACTGTTCAGTGAGACCTTCAGAACAGCCGGTGGCGGCTCGCCCCGCACCCCGCTGATGCGCACCCGATCAGGACCGTCATCGCTGAGCGTCACGGTGTCGAAACGGGCGGTCGCGTCCGGATTCGCGTAGCGGGCCCCGGTGATCTCGTAGAGCAGTTGGGCGGTCACGGTGCCTCGGCTGACCTGCCCGCCCGTTCCGGGATGCTTGGTGATCACCGATGAGCCGTCATCGTGGATTTCGGCCAGCGGGAAGCCGGCGTGACCGAGGTCTGGGACCTCGGTGAAGAAGGCATAGTTTCCGCCGGTGGTTTGGGTGCCGCATTCGATCACGTGCCCGGCTACCACCGCGCCCGCCAGCCGGTCGTAGTCCTGTCGTCCCCACCCGAAGTGCGCGGCCGCCGAGCCGACCACTACCGAGGCGTCGGTGACGCGGCCGGTGACCACGATGTCGGCCCCGGAGCGCAGGCACTCGACGATGCCCCAGGCACCCAGGTAGGCATTCGCGGTCAACGGGGCGCCCAGATCGAGCTCGGCGGCCCTGGGCAGCAGGTCGTCACCCTCGACGTGGGCCACGTTAACCGGGATACCCAGCCTGTCGGCCAGTGCCCGGACCGCCGTCGCCAGGCCGGCCGGGTTGAGGCCGCCTGCGTTGACGACGATCCGTACCCCGCGGTCCCGGGCGGTACCCAGGCAGTGCTCCAGCTGGGTGAGGAAGGTCTTGGCATAGCCGCGTTCAGGGCTTTTCAGCCGGTCCCGACCCAGGATGAGCATGGTGAGTTCGGCCAGGTAGTCGCCGGTGAGGTAGTCCAGATCACCGCCGGTGAGCATTTCCTGCATCGCGGCGATCCGGTCGCCGTAGAAGCCTGAGCAGTTGCCGATCCGCGCGGGGCGCTGCACCGATTCGGGGACAGCACCCATGCTGTGACTCCCTCCCACGATTGGGCGGGCCGATGACCAGGCCGACCAACCGGTAGGTTATCCGCAGCGTCCGGCCCCGTGTCAACGCCCGGCCCGCTTTGGAGAAGGCGGCGGTCAGCGGCTATCCTGGATCCAACTTGCCCGCAGGTCTGCGCGGCAGAACGCACAAGGAGATCTGCATCATGGCTGTGCCCAAGCGCCGGATGTCGCGCTCGAACACCCGCAGTCGGCGGTCGCAGTGGAAGGCCACCGCGGTCGGTCTCGTGACCGTGACCGTCGGCGGCCGTCAGCACAAGGTTCCACGCCGGCTGCTCAAGGCCGCTCGCCTCGGTCTGATCGACCTCGACAAGCGCTGATCCGTTTGGCCGGGAGCGAATTGCCTGCTCCTGCGGCGCGTCTCTCAGACGAATCTAAGTAGATTGGTTGACACTGGTCACCGTGCGCATACTTGTGGTCGATGACGACCGGGCAGTGCGGGAGTCGCTGCGGCGTTCCCTGTCCTTCAACGGCTACACCGTCGACCTTGCCGAGGATGGCGTAGAGGCGCTGGAGGCGATCAACAATGAGCGGCCCGACGCACTTGTGCTCGATGTGATGATGCCTCGATTGGACGGCCTTGAGGTGTGCCGCCAGTTGCGCAGCACCGGAGACGATCTACCGATCCTCGTGCTCACCGCCCGCGACTCGGTATCCGAGCGGGTGTCGGGTCTGGACGCCGGGGCCGACGACTACCTCCCCAAGCCATTTGCCCTCGAGGAGCTTCTGGCCAGACTGCGAGCGCTGCTGCGCCGCACCGGTCCGGAGGATGCCTCGGAGGGCGCGATCATGACGTTCGCCGACCTGATGCTGGACCCGTCGACCCGCGAAGTGCACCGCGGCAATCGTTCAATCAGTCTGACCCGTACCGAGTTTTCACTGCTGGAGATGCTCATCGCCAACCCACGCCGGGTTCTTACCCGGAGCCGAATCCTCGAAGAGGTGTGGGGTTTCGACTTTCCGACCTCAGGCAATGCGCTCGAGGTGTACGTCGGTTACTTGCGGCGCAAGACCGAGGCAGAAGGAGAACCGCGGCTGATCCACACCGTTCGTGGTGTGGGTTATGTGCTGCGTGAGACACCACCCTAATGTCCCGACTGAAACGACGCGCGAAGGCGATGGGGGTGCCGGGAAAGGCAACCACATCGCTGTCACTGCGATGGCGGGTAATGCTGCTCGCGATGTCGATGGTGGCGATGGTCGTCGTTCTCATGGCCGTCGCGGTGTACGCGGTGGTCTCAGCCGCGCTCTACACCGACATCGACAATCAGTTGCAGAGCCGCGCCCAGTTGCTCATCGCGAGCGGATCGCTGGCCGCCGATCCAGCGAAGGCTATCGAGGGGACCGCCTACTCCGACGTCAACGCAATGCTGGTGAACCCGGGCAGGTCCATCTACACCGCCAATCAGCAGGGTCAGACGCTTCCGGTCGGTCAGCCGGAGAAGGCAGTGATCCGTGGCGAATTGTTCATGTCCCGGCGCACGGTCACTAATCAACGGGTGTTAGCGATCCACCTTCCCAACGGCAGCTCGCTGCTGATCTCCAAGAGTCTGCAACCCACCAACGTCGTGATGAACAAGCTTAAATGGGTGCTACTTGCGGTCGGAGGCATCGGGGTTGTTATTGCCGCAGTGGCCGGCGGCACGGTGGCTCGAACCGGCCTAAGGCCCGTGGGACGACTCACCGAGGCCGCTGAACGTGTGGCCCGCACCGATGACCTGCGACCCATTCCTGTGGTCGGTAGTGATGAGCTGGCCAGGCTGACCGAGGCCTTCAACGCAATGCTGCGGGGGCTTGCCGAATCGCGCGACCGGCAGGCCCGTCTGGTGGCGGATGCAGGCCACGAGCTCAAGACGCCACTGACGTCACTGCGTACCAACGTCGAGTTGTTGATGGCCTCCAGCACGCCGGGTGCGGCGCCGATCCCGGAGAGTGAACTGGCCGAGTTACGCTCCGATGTGATCGGTCAGATCGAGGAATTGTCCACTCTGGTAGGGGATCTGGTTGACCTCACACGTGAGGACAACGCACACGGTGCGGTACTCGAGGACGTCGAGATGACTGAGATCATCGAACGCAGCCTTGAGCGAGTTCGTCGTCGTCGCAGCGATATTCACTTCGAGGTTGACGCCATCGGTTGGCAGGTGCACGGTGATGCTGCGGGTCTATCCCGCGCGGTGCTCAACCTCCTCGACAATGCCGCAAAGTGGAGTCCGACTGGCGGCACGGTTGGATTGCACCTGAGCCAGGTCGATACGTCGCACGCTGAACTCGTGGTTTCTGATGAGGGTCCGGGTATCTCGCCTGATGAGCGAGGGCTGGTGTTCGAGCGCTTCTACCGGTCGACGTCGGCGCGAGCGATGCCCGGTTCAGGGCTGGGTCTGGCGATCGTCAAACAGGTTGTGGTCAAACACGGCGGCATGATCCGAATTGGTGAGACCGTCCCCGGCGGACAGCCCCCGGGAACGACGTTCTATGTTCTGTTGCCCGGGCAGCCGACCGTCTCGATGTACCGGCCGGAGTCTGCCCACAGCGAAATCGTGCCACGAATCAGCCAGTTCGGCGTTGGAGAAGGCAGCACATCACCCTTCTCGAGTGTCATCTCAGTGGATTCTTAGTAGTACCCGGCAAACTGAAGTAAATACGACGGTGAGTCAACACGACACCGTGTTCGTGCATCTCTATCGAGAAAGAGCAATCAAGCGATCATGACAGAGGACCCGCGCTATTCGTCGCCGCAGCAGTCCGGCCAACGAGTGCCGAATCAGCAAGTGACACCTGGCTATAACCCGTCCGGGTACTCCCAGCAATACGACTGGCGCTACGCGAATACCCAGGCGCACTACGGGCAGGCGCATGATCCGTATCACGCTTCACGACCGGGCGGTGTGATGCAGTCTCCTGCCCCGGCCCGCAAACGGTCCCGGGCCATTGCATTGACAGCGGGGGCATTGGCGATCTCCGCTGTGTCTGCGGGCGTGGGCGGGATGGTCGCGGTGACGGCACGGACTGAGAGCCGACCGGCCACAACGATTGCCACCGCGGTGCCGGACGGACGCAGCGTTCCTACCGCCAATGTTCCGATCGGTTCGGTCGAGGAGGTTGCGGCCAAGGTCGTGCCCAGCGTGGTCAAGCTGGAAACGAAGCTGGGCCGCGCATCGGAGGAAGGTTCAGGCATCGTCCTGTCTGAGGACGGCTTGATCTTGACCAACAACCATGTTGTCGCGGCGGTCAAGGATGCCGCGGCCGGCCGGCCCGGTGCGCCGGGCGCTCCGGGTGCCCCGGGTGCACCGGGACTTCCTGGTAATCCCGGTGGGCCCGGCGGTCAGGGTGGACCCGGCGGAAACCCCGGCGCCGCAATGACTTCCGTGGTGACCTTCGCTGACGGTCGCACCGTTCCCTTCACCGTTGTAGGTGCCGATCCGGCCAGCGATATCGCGGTGGTGCGGGCACAGGGAGTCTCCGGGCTCACGCCGATCAGTCTGGGCTCATCTGCTAACTTGCGCGTCGGTCAGGACGTGGTGGCAATCGGATCCCCGCTGGGGCTGGAGGGAACTGTCACGACCGGCATCATCAGTGCGTTGAACCGGCCGGTCGCGGCCGGCGGTGACGCCAACAACCAGAACACTGTGCTGGACGCAATCCAGACTGATGCGGCGATCAACCCGGGCAACTCCGGTGGTGCTCTGGTGAACATGAGCGGCGAATTGGTGGGCGTGAACTCGGCCATCGCGACACTGGGTGGCGACTCTCCGGATGCCCAGAGTGGCTCAATCGGGCTGGGCTTCGCCATTCCTGTCGATCAAGCCAAGCGCATTGCCGATGAGCTGATCAGCACCGGAACCGCATCGCACGCCTCGCTGGGCGTGCAGGTCAGTAACGACGTGACGTCCCATGGCGCCAAGATCGTCGAGGTGGTCAAAGGCGGCCCCGCATCACTGGCCGGCCTGCCCGGCGGTGTCGTGGTCACCAAGGTCGACGGCCGAGTCATCGCCAGCGCCAACGCTTTGGTGGCCGCTGTTCGGTCGCGACCGCCGGGGGACAAGCTGACGCTGACCTACGTCGACGCCGCGGGTGCTAACCAGACAGTTCAGGTGACGCTCGGTAAGGCCGACCAATGATCTGCGCTGTCGGTCTGGGCGGTCGTTGCGGCAACGGCGGGCGTTCGGGGCGCCCGCACGAGTCATGATTGAGCGGCCCCGGATAGCAGCGGTCCGGGACTCCTCGCGGTCATCGTCGGACAGCGATACGGTGTCACCCATGGAACAGCCTGAAGGGTTGGCCGGCCGCGCCCTCGTCGTTGTCGTTGATGACCGTCGAGCTCGTGGTGTCGAACGGGACAGCAGCGGTCCCCTGGTCACCGAACTACTCGCCGAGGCGGGGTTCTTAGTTGACGGTGTGGTGGTGGTTTCGGCCGACGAGGTCGAAATCCGAAACGCGCTCAACACTGCGGTGATCGGCGGGGTCGACCTGGTGATCTCGGTCGGCGGTACCGGGGTTACTCCGCGCGATGTGACCCCGGAGGCCACCAGGGCACTCCTCGACCGGGAGTTACCCGGCATCGCTGAGGCTTTGCGCGCCTCCGGCGTTGCGGCCGGCAGTACGGAGGCCGGTCTGTCGCGTGGTCTTGCCGGGATCTCGGGCAGCACGCTGGTGGTCAACCTCGCCGATTCCCGTGCAGCGGTCAGGGACGGTATGGCGACCCTGGGTCCCTTGGCGACGCACGTGATTGATCAACTCTCCAACCTCGAGATCTGATCCGTTAGCACTATGTTCCAGGGCCGTGACAAGCAGAAACGAAGACACTGTGATCTCCGTCACATCCCAGGGAGTGGCCGGTGAGTGTCCCGCGCCCTGATAAGGCTGCGGTGGACAAGATATTCGGTGCCGAGCTCCCGCGATCGTCGTCCGACGAACGCGATCCCGAAGCCAGCGTCGAGGACAGTGAGCGTGACCGCTGGTTGCGGGATAACGTTCCGCCACACAATGTTTGATGCGTTTTCAGGCTTCTCATCCACTGGGTTAGGCCCGGCGCTTACCAGGGTCCACCTAAACCTCTGAGGTGTTTCCCGCCGCCCGGCTGGCATCGCGGGGACCGATCGATCGGCGATCAGCCAATCCCGATCGGTCCAGGTGGCCGATCGGGTCGATCTGTTCGCGTTGCTGACTCGGTGCAGTACCGATATCTTCCTGGGGACACTGAAACGCAGCCGTCACAACCGTATGAACGGGCGCTGACGGCTGCCCACGCTGGTGAGACTTTCGGGATCACCGCCGAAATCTAGGGAGACCATGAAGGCAGTCGGTCGTGTTCTGGTGGCATTGGTTACCGCGTTG